>CAYGUB010000151.1:0-7049 GCA_964352845.1 uncultured Rhodobacterales bacterium
CTTTGAATATCGCGGGTCTTGCAGACGCGCGAATTCTTCCGGCTCGGTCTCTTCCTGCGGTGCCTCACCGTCAGTGGCGGCCGCGCGCACATCTGTCAACAGACGGAATTCGATGCGCCGGTTCGCCTCGCGCCCGGCCTCGCTGTCATTCTCGGCAATCGGGACGGTCTCGCCATATCCCCGCGCGCTGAGGTTTCTTACCCGCACGCGACGCTCCACAAGGGCGTTCAGCACCGCTTCGGCACGTTGTTGGGACAGCTCAAGGTTCATGATCTCGCGGCCCTGGCTATCCGTGTGGCCGCCGATTTCCATCTGCACACGGCGGCATAGTTTGGCGATCTCGGCGATCTGATCGATCGTGCCATCGGCGGCTTCGGTAATTTCGGCGGATGAGGGCTCGAAGGTGATCTTGCTCAGCGCGAGGATCTTGTTGATCCGCTCCACACATTCCTGAGGGGTGGGAATGTTCAGCGTGGGGTCGAGAAGTTCGTCATAGCGGATCGCGATCTCGAAATTCGCCGAATCGCCCAACTTATCGGCGAGAATGCGCGAAACATCCTCGCTGGCGTCACGCCTGCCGCTGAGACCCCTGATCTCCAGATAGTCCTCCTGCACGATGACGCTGCCGCTTTCCAGCGTGGCCAGCGATTCCAGCCCTGCAAGCACGCGGATGGGCCAATCCTCGGACAGTTCCGCATCATCGCGTGTGGCAAGATAGACATTGGATGTGCCGAACTGCGCCCGGGCATAGGAGCCCACGATCTGCTCGATACTGTCATCGGGCAGACGTCCGCGCAGCTGTACCAGACCTTCCGGGCTGCGTGTCGCGACAAATTCCGGGATCGTCGTCTCGTCAGAGCCGGTGCCATCGACCACCACCTTTTCGGGCAGAACGGCATGCAGCGAGAAGACTTCCGGCAAGGTCGCATCCAGATCGCCCACGACCCGGTCAAACACCCCTTGCGAGGTGCTGTCGAGCGCCACAAGCGTGATATCTGCATCCGAGAAGGTCAGCGAGCCGCCGCCAAGCGCAGCCAGCCCTCCGATTGCGGTCTCAACCGCTTCGGCCCAGTTGGGAGAGGGCACACCAAGCCCGATGCGGCATTCCGCCTGACCGCTGAGCCCGGCTGCAACAGCGGCTTTCAAGATACGGTCGCGTGATTTGGTATTGGGGCTGGAGCAGGCATCGAACCGTGCCACGCCGTCCTGCAGCTTCAGGCGGAGGGTAAAGGGCGTAATCACCGGGCGCGGGGCGGAGATATTGAGCTCCAGCCTCACACCATCGGGCGCGTTGCGGGCCAGCTCCGCCTCGATCCGGCGCTTGTCCTGCTGGCTGTCACTGATTGCCGTGACCACGACCCTGTCGGCCGCAACCGAAATCTTGGACCGGGGCAGATCTCGCAACGTGTCCAGCGCGTAGTCGAGCACCGCATCCCAGCCGTCTGGCTTGGCATAGTCGGCAGTCTCGAGCATATCGGTCAGGCTGCCTTCGCTGGTCAGATCGCGCACGCTGGTGGCAATGCTCTCGCGGTCGACCTCGGCGGGGATCAGCCCGATCAGGGATATCCCGTCATCGTTGCGCAGCATCTCGACGGAGAACCGGGGCGCCTCCACGTCCTCGGGCGCGCGCACATCCATCTCATCGACGATCCGGTCGGGATCGACCGCCGAACCGATCAGGCTGACGGCGCGAAACCGCGTTGCCTCATCGGGGGCCACGCCGGTCAGAATAACCTGCAGCCCATCGGTCTGAACACTGGCCCATTCATTGCCCGAGCTCACAAGGGTCTGGCCCACCAGCGCTGCCGATTTCTCCTCTATCCAGTCGGCCGCGACATAGGCACCGCCGATGCACACGCCGCCGGCCATCACGAAGGCAAGGATGTTTTTCAGTTTCATGTCGGGATCAAACTTATAGCCATGACTGCTGTCACCTAACGCCTCAGCGCGCCAGTTTCAATTACACGAGCAGTGCTATTGCAAGAAACAGCACCGGGATCAGGCCAGCATCGCGGTTTGAGCGAAAAAGAGAGAGGCAACGCGCCGGATCTCCTGTGTCCAGCCTGCGCAATTGCCAGACCATATGCCAGCCAAAGGCCCAGACCCCGATCAGCGCCAGCGTCAGGACCAGCACATTGGCATCCGGTACCAGGGCGGCGATCACCGCGATGGCCATGAGGATCACCGAAGCCGCCATGAAGCCGCGCAACCATATCTGAGCGCTGTCGCCAAACAGCCGCGCGGTGGATTTCACGCCGATCAAGGCGTCATCCTCGGTGTCTTGATAGGCGTAGATCGTGTCATAGAACAGCGTCCAGGCGATGCCCGACAGATAGAGGATCACCGGCGCCGCCGAGAGCGTGCCGGTATGCGCAGCCCAGGCCAGAAGCGCGCCCCAGTTGAAGGCGAGGCCCAGAAAGACCTGCGGCCACCAGGTAAAGCGCTTGGCGAAAGGATAGATTGCGACCGGCAGCAGGGCTATGACGCCAAGCGCTATGGCCGTCCAGTTGAAGCTGAGCAGGATCATCAGAGCCAGCAGCGACTGCACAACCGCCCAGATCAGCGCCTGACGCACGGTGACCTGACCCGATGGGATCGGGCGCGATTTCGTGCGGGCGACCTGCCCGTCAAAATGCCGGTCGGAGATATCGTTCCACGTGCAGCCCGCTCCGCGCATCAAAAACGCGCCGATGGCGCAGCCTGCGATGATCCACAGATCGAACAGGCGCGGCCCTGTGCTGAGCGCGGCCAGAAGGACACCCCACCAGCAGGGCAGCAGCAAAAGCCACGTGCCGATGGGCCGGTCCGCCCGGCTCAGCCGCAGATAGGGGCGCGACCAGGCCGGGGCCAGCTTGTCGACCCAGTTGCCCGCGGGCGCATCGGCGACCCGATCGCTCGGGTGCTGCTCTGGTCTTCCGGGAGTGTCAGTCATAAGCTCATGCCCCATGGCGACTGCAAAGATCAGGCTTTATGTAGACCACCCGCTCGGGCCCGACAATTCGGTTCCGGTCGAGCGTGATCAGGCCAATTACCTGTTCAACGTGATGCGCCTTGGCCTGGGCGATACGGTCTTGCTGTTCAACGGACATGACGGCGAATGGCGCGCCGAGGTCAGTTACGCCTCCAAGCGCCGGGGCATTCTGACCAGCCTCACCCGGACCCGCGATTTGCAGATGCCGCCCGATCTGTGGCTTCTCTTCGCGCCGATCAAGAAGGCGCGCACGGACTTCATCGTTGAGAAAGCCGCCGAGATGGGGGCGGCGCGCATTCTGCCCGTCCAGACCGAGTTCACCAATTCCGAGCGGATCCGTCAGGATCGTCTGCAGGCCCATGCCATTGAAGCCGCAGAGCAATGCGGTGGCACCTATGTGCCGGTGGTCGAGGGGCTGCAAAAGCTCTCGGCCTTGCTGGAAGATTGGCCGCAGGACCGCCAGCTGATGTTTTGCGACGAGGCGCGCCTCGGCCCGGCAGATACGCTGACGCAGGCCAAACGCGGTAAATGGGCGGTGCTGATCGGGCCTGAAGGTGGGTTTTCGCAAGCCGAGAGGGACCGGCTCATGGGGATGACGCAGACGGTGCCTGTCTCGTTGGGGCCGCGCATCCTGCGGGCTGATACTGCCGCTGTTGCAGCGCTGACGGTCTGGCAAACTCATCTGGGAGACTGGCCGTGAGTTTCATACGCCCCGAGGCGCAGGCCAGCTTGCAGAAATACGCAGAGCCGCTGATCGGTCTGGGGATCGTCCTGCTGGGTATCTATATGATCGCGATCTCGCGCGGGCTGATCGTGGCGCTGGGGCTGGGGCTGATTGTGCTCGGCGGCGCGATGATCTTCCTGTCGCTGCGCCGGATCAGGCTGCGCCCGGATCATCTGGGCCTTGGCGTGGTGGATGTCACCGAGCGCGAGATCTCCTATATGGCGCCACATGACGGGGGCATGATCTCCATCGACGCGCTGCGATCAATCACGGTGCGCACTGCGCAGGGCCCGCAGGCCGATCTCTACTGGTTTCTTGAGGACACGGCCGGCACCGTTCTGACAATCCCCAATTCCGCCGCCGGATCGGAAAAGCTGCTCGATGGATTGGCGGCTTTGCCAGGTGTCGATTTTGACGCGGCCAGCCGTGCGCGATCTGCTGCAACACATGAAACAATCGTGATCTGGTCGCGTCCGCCAGAGCGCCTGCATTGACATCCCCCCACAATCTCGGCACCGCTGACGCGAACGATGCCTCAAAGCGGAGCCCGCAGATATGTCCATTCCTCAATCCGGCGGTGGCCCGATCACAGACCATGCGCAGCTGGCGCAATATCTCGCTGATGGCTGCAAGCCCAAGCAAGATTGGCGGATCGGCACGGAGCATGAGAAATTCGGCTATTGTCAGGATACGCTGAAGCCGCTGCCATATGATGGCCCGCGTTCCATCAAGGCCATTCTCGAAGGGCTGCGCGACCGGTTCGGCTGGGAAGCGGTCGAGGAGGGCGGCAATATCATCGGGCTGACCAAGGAGGGGGCCAATGTCTCGCTTGAGCCCGGCGGGCAGCTTGAGCTGTCCGGCGCGCCGCTGCAGACCATCCACGAGACCTGTGACGAGGTGAACCTGCATCTCAAGGAAGTCCAGAGCGTCGCCGAGCAAATCGGCGCGCGGTTCATTGGTCTGGGCGCCGCGCCGGAATGGACGCATGAGGATATGCCTTTGATGCCCAAGGGCCGCTACAAGCTGATGGATGCCTATATGCAACGCGTCGGCACCATGGGCACTACCATGATGCGGCGCACCTGCACGGTGCAGGTGAACCTTGATTTCGGGTCCGAACCCGATTTCGTACAGAAACTGCGCGTGGCGTTGGCACTGCAACCCGTCGCCACCGCGCTGTTCGCCAACTCGCCGTTCTTCGAAGGCGCCCCCAACGGGCACAAGAGCTGGCGTGCGCGGGTCTGGCGCGATCTGGATGCGGACCGCACAGGCATGTTGCCTTTCGTGTTCGATGACGGATTCGGGTTCGAAGCCTATGCCGATTACGCGCTCGATGTGCCGATGTACTTTGTCTATCGCGATGGCAAATACATTGATGCGCTTGGTCAGTCGTTCCGCGATTTCATGCGCGGCGAACTGCCCGCGCTGCCCGGTGAAAAACCCACGCTCGGCGATTGGGCCGACCACCTGACCACGCTGTTCCCCGAAGCGCGCGCCAAGAGATTCATCGAAATGCGCGGCGCCGATGGTGGGCCATGGCGTCGGCTGTGCGCCCTGCCCGCGTTCTGGGTCGGGCTGATGTATGATCAGTCCGCGCTCGATACCGCGTGGGATCTGGTGAAGGGATGGGACGCGGAAACCCGCGATGCTCTGAGGGTGCAGGCCTCCGTCGCGGGATTGCAGGCCCAGGTTGGCAAGATCCGCATGCATGATCTGGCGCGGGAGGTCCTGGCCGTGTCCGAAGCCGGGCTTGCCGCGCGCGCGCGCGAAGGTGCGGACGGTTTGATCCCCGACGAAACCCATTTCCTGAGCGCGCTGAAGGACAGCGTTGAAACCGGGCAGGTGCCGGCCGATGAATTGCTGGACCATTACAAGACCGACTGGTCCGGAGATCTGACCCGCATCTACGCCGAATATTCCTATTGAACCCGATCAGGTCTGCGTACCCGGCTTGGTTCGCTTGATCGCGGGTTCCACCACGGACCGGTAGTATTCCTTGAAATCCTCGCGCTGCGCGGCCTGTCGGTCCTGTACGGTCGGCACGCGAGCTTGCGCCCCGCCCCATCCCCGTGCGGCTTTGGGCGCCCGGTATCCCGGCGGTTGAAACGGCTGCAATCCGCCCGGATTCGGACCGAACCGGTTTTGCCCCCGGTCGCTTGGCAGAAGCAGAAGAACCAGCAGGATGATGATCCCGATCAGCGGGATCAACACGATCCAGTACCACCACCCCGAATGCCCGCTGTCATGCAGCCGCCGCACCGTGACCGACAGGCCCGGCAGGAAGAACAAGAAGAAATTGAGCAGGTTCCAGCCAATCGTGAACAGCCAGAATTCCTGTGGAAGTTGCGTCGCGTGCGAAAAGTCCTTTTGCCCGAAAGCCTGCGCCAATTCGGGGTTTTCCATCATGTAGGTGAACAGGCCAAACACGACCAGCCCCGACACCGCCACGCTGGCGAAGATCTGGAACAGGAAGAACCACCAGTATTCCGACCGGCTTGCACGGTCTTTCCAGACCACCATCTTGGAATAACACGTCTTGACCGCGCCAAGAAAACCCATCTGTGCCTCGTTTCGATCGCCGGATCGTCCATGCCGTTGTTGCGGGCTATCTTGGCGTCGAGTGTGGCGGCTTGATGGCAGCCCGGTGGCTTTCCCTAGGGGTTTCGCTTGCGAAGTCCGTCAGGCGCGGGTCGGGCCCGAAAACGGATCAGGGCTTTTTCCCGATTTTCGGTTCCGTTCCCGCCAGCAGCCGTGAGATATTCGACTGGTGGCGCGCGAAAATCAACGCCGCCAGCGCAAGGGTAAGAACACCCGCCACCGGCCAGCCAAGCAGCACCACGAAAACCGGGCTGAGCGCGGCAGCCACCAGCGCCGACAGCGACGAATACCGCGTCACCGCCGCAACGATCAGCCATGTGGCGCAGGCGGCGACCCCCGCGGGCCAATACAGCACGATCAGGGTGCCAAGGAACGTCGCCACCCCCTTGCCGCCCCGGAACCGCAGAAACACCGGGAAGCAATGGCCGAAAAACGCGCAGAACGCGGCCAGTTGCGCCGCATCCTCGGCAAGCAGGGCGCGCGCCAGCAGTACCGCGATCCCGCCCTTGCCCGCATCCAGCACCAGCGTCAGCGCGGCGGCCGGTTTGCTGCCGGTGCGCAGAACATTGGTGGCCCCGATATTGCCGGACCCGATCTTGCGCAGATCGCCAAGCCCGAACAGCCGCGCCATCACGATCCCGAACGGCACCGATCCAAGCAGGTAGGCCAGCACGGCGGTCAGCGCCATCAGGTGCGGTGCAGTCTCGGATAGCGGGATCATGGCGCGACGCTCCGGTCATAGACGCAGGCGCCCGC
>CAYGUB010000152.1:0-7032 GCA_964352845.1 uncultured Rhodobacterales bacterium
GGCCATGATCGCGCGGGTGGCAATGGCGCTGCCTATATTGGAGCTGTTGAACGGCTTGCCCGTGGGCGCGAGCACGGTTGCACCCGCCTCGAGACAGCGCCCGGCCAGCAGGATATCCGCCGTGACCACCAGATCGCGCGGCGTCGCGTGCTCGACAATCCAGTCATCGGCCGCATCAAACCCGTCGGTGACCAGCTGCATCGCAATCAGCTTGTGATCGGGCTTGCGAAACGGGCTGTTTGTCACCAACAGAACGGGGACTTTCATGCGGTAGGCGGTCTTGTAGATTTCTTCCTTGACCGGGCAGGCATCGGCATCGACCAGAATACGCGTCATTTCCACTCCATCATGGCTCTTGAGCTTGATGTGACACAAAATCCGGTCTTTCGCACGGCTCGATTTCATGGAATAGGAAACTGCCAAGTGATATAGCCATCAGGAGAACCCCATGGAAATTCGCGAGGCCCTGACCTTTGATGATGTCCTGCTGGTGCCCGGCGCCTCGAGCGTGCTGCCGTCGACGGCCGATACGCGCACATCGGTGACGAAAACCATCGGTCTGAACATCCCCCTTCTCAGCTCGGCCATGGATACGGTGACAGAATCGCGCATGGCGATCGCGATGGCGCAGGCCGGTGGCATGGGGGTGGTGCATCGCAACCTGTCTATCGAGGAGCAATCGCGCGAGGTCCGCCGCGTCAAACGGTTTGAATCAGGCATTGTCTACAACCCGATCACGCTCACGCCCGAACAGACGCTGGCAGATGCGCAGGCGCTGCAGGAGCGCTACCGCGTCTCGGGCTTTCCGGTCGTAGCCCCCGATGGCAGGGTGATGGGCATTGTGACCAATCGCGACATGCGTTTTGCAACGGACCCGAAAACCCCCGTCAGTGCGATGATGACCAATGAAAACCTCGCTATTTTGCAAGAGCCTGCCGATCTGGCCGAAGCGAAATCGCTCATGGCCGCGCGGCGGATCGAAAAGCTTCTGGTGACCAATAGGGCCGGCCATCTCACCGGATTGCTGACGATCAAGGATCTCGAGCAGGCAGTGCTCAACCCGCAGGCCTGCAAGGACGAACTTGGCCGCCTGCGCGTCGCCGCCGCCACCACTGTGGGCGATGCGGGATTTGAGCGCTCGGCCGCGCTGGTGGATGCGGGGGTCGATCTGGTGGTGATCGACACAGCGCATGGCCATTCCGACGCGGTGGGCCAGGCGGTCGAGCGCGTCAAGGGGCTGTCCAATGAGGTGCAGGTCGTGGCGGGGAATGTCGCAACAGCCGAGGCCACGCGGGCCCTGATCGGAGCGGGCGCGGATGCGGTGAAAGTGGGGATCGGCCCTGGCTCTATCTGCACGACCAGGATGGTGGCGGGGGTCGGCGTGCCGCAGTTGACGGCGATCATGGACAGCGCGTCAGGCGCAGGCGACGTGCCGGTGATCGCTGATGGCGGGATCAAGTTTTCTGGCGATTTTGCCAAGGCTATTGCTGCGGGCGCGTCCTGCGCCATGGTCGGGTCGATGATCGCGGGAACAGATGAGAGCCCCGGCGAGGTCATCTTGTACCAAGGCCGCAGCTTCAAATCCTATCGCGGCATGGGATCTTTGGGGGCTATGGCAAATGGCTCGGCGGATCGCTATTTCCAGAAAGACGCCGCCAGTGACAAGCTGGTGCCCGAAGGCATCGAGGGGCAGGTGCCCTATAAGGGCTCCGCCGGTACGGTTATTCACCAGCTGGTCGGCGGCTTGCGGGCGGCGATGGGCTATACGGGTTCGGCCACGATCCGGGATATGCACGCCAATGCGGCCTTCGTCCGGATCACCGGGGCCGGTTTGCGCGAAAGCCATGTCCATGATGTCCAGATCACGCGCGAAAGCCCCAATTACCGGGTCGGCTGATGGCGGTTGCAATTTAAGGGCTCGGGTGACCGGGCGGCACCGCGCCTGACAGCTTCAAGCCGCAATATCGCCGTGATGCGCAGGCTCTATGGCCCGGGCCTGAGAAAAATGCGTGTCGGGATTGAAAGAGGATCGCGCCCGCGTCAGGCGAGAGGCGCCGTCGCGCTGGAGGATGAGCCACCCGCACGCGCAGAGCTGACATCCTGCGCGCATGCACGCGCTGTCGCCTCCAGATGCTATGAAGATGCTCGCCGAAAAAAGTCTTCAGAAGCTCTCGCGTGATTGGTAGAGCGATAGAGGCTCCAAAAAGGGCTGACTGCGGCTAAGGCTACAGGGTGGGACATGACGTCATTGATGGTGGTTTAGGGGATCAGAGCTTATGTCAGACAAAGAACGTTCATGACGCCTGCAGCACGCGTAAGCGCCGCCATTGATGTGATCGACCGTATTCAAGCCGGCGAAATGGCGGAGCGTGCTTTGACCGACTGGGGGCGTAAGAACCGATATGCAGGTTCAAAGGACAGAGCCGCAATAGGCGATATCGTTTATGGTGTCTTGCGCAAAAGGCAGAGTTTCGCATCTCTGGGTGGGGGAGACACCGGCAGAGCACTATTGCTGGGCTACGTTCGCGCAAGCGGGCAAGACCCCGGCTCCGTTTTCGGCGTGGATCGATACGCCCCGTCAGAGCTGACCGATCACGAGCGGTCCTTGGGCAGCTCCACCCAAATTCAGTTGGAAGAATGTCACGACTTCCCGGAGTGGCTGTGGCCCGAATTGCTACGCTCTCACGGAGATAAAGCGCCGCGGGTTGCGCATGCCCTGCGAGAACGGGCGCCGGTGCATTTGCGCGTGAACCTTCGGAAAACAAGCCGTGAGGAAGCCATAGCGCTGCTTGCCTCCGAGGGCGTGACAAGCGAGCCCGTGGAGCTTTCACCTTCTGCCTTACAGGTCGTTGACGGGACGAGAAAGATCAGAAACTCGGGCGCTTACCGAAACGGTCTGGTCGAACTGCAGGACGCTTCATCACAGGCAGTTGCGGATTTGGTGCCGCTGGTGCAGGGGCAGAGCCTTCTGGATTTCTGTGCCGGGGCTGGAGGAAAGGTGTTGGCGGTCGCCGGACGCACGGCCGGTCACTTCTTTGCGCATGATATTGATAAGCGCAGAATGAGGGATTTGCCGGATCGCGCAAAACGGGCTGGCATGCGGGTCGACCAACTTACGCTTGCAGAGATTGACCAGCGCCAACAGCAATTTGATACCGTTTTGGTCGATGCTCCATGCTCGGGAAGCGGCTCTTGGCGTCGCGATCCACAGGGGAAGTGGTTGCTGACCCCGCAGAAGCTCGAAGAAACGCTTGATCTGCAGAAAAACATCCTTGATCGCGCTGCTCGGCTGGTTAAACGGCAAGGCCATCTTGTCTACGCGACCTGTTCTTTGCTGGCGTGCGAAAATCAACGCCAGATAAAAGAGTTTATGGTCCGGAACGCTGATTTCATCGTTGCCAATGAGCGGCAGTTTACCCCTGTAACAGATAGCGATGGTTTCTATTGCTCGGTGCTTTTGCGGGATTGAGGACGCAATCCGCAGCAGGGGCGATCCCCGCGTGCGCAGCGCGCAGGTGACGGCAGTCTGGACAGCGTGCAATTCAAGGCATTGTTTGACATCTCGGCTCCGCTCTGGATGAGTGTCGCCCATGGGGGTATTGGTATGACGACCGACATGAAGATCAGTCACCGGGACGCGACACATATCGGTCTGGTTCGAAAGGTGAATGAGGACAGTATCCTGTCCCTGCCGGAGCATGGCATCTGGGTGGTTTCCGACGGGATGGGTGGGCATGATGGTGGTGATTTTGCCTCTCAGACCATCGTCGCCCATGTGGCCAGGATCGACGCAAAGCTCAAGCCCGAAGAGATGATCGACGCGTTGCGTGACGCGCTTGCGGGCGCACATGAAGAGATCTTGCAAGAGACGGTGATCCGTGGCGGCGATACGATCGGCGCCACTGTCGTGACGCTTGTGCTGACCGATGGTTTTTTCGCAAGTTTCTGGTCGGGTGACAGCCGGCTCTATCGCTACCGCAATGGCGGGGTCGAGTTGCTGACCCGCGACCATTCCTATGTCGCGCATTTCGTCGATGCCGGAGAGTTGACATGGGACGAGGCAGAGCAGCACCCGCAATCCAACCTGATCACCCATGCGGTCGGGATTGATGAGGGGTTGCATCTAGACCAGATCAAGGGAGAGGTGCTGCCCGGTGATCGGTTCCTTCTATGCTCGGACGGGCTGAACAAATATGCAGGGTTTGACACGCTCGCAGAGATCCTTGGGCGCGCACCGCTGGATACTGTGGTTGATGAGTTGATGCAGGTCGCGCTTGATGGTGGGGGCGCCGATAACATCTCGATCATCGTGGTCGATATCTCCGGGGACTGAAGCGTCATGCGAAAAAGGCCCAATCACGCAGAACGGCCTGTAGTCAGAGATTTTGGGTGCGTTACGTGATGCGTGATGTTTCGGGTATTTCGTCAGACGCTCTGTCTCGAGCCTGCCTTGATTGGCGATCGTCCTGATCGCATCGACGGTAAACCGGGAAAAGACGGCGCGGACAGGGCGTCTCAGTCCGAGGTCGGGCGCGTATCCGGCAAGTTGATCCGCGCCACCTGCTCGGCGATGGGATCGACCGAAAGAGGGTGTGTGTCGTCTGTGTAGTCCTCGTCATCTCGGATGTTTTCCCAGTCGCCCTTGCGGAAGATCTCCACGGCGGAAAAGCCCGATTTATACCCCATCTTTGGAGAGCCGGGGACCCAATAGCCGAGATAGATGAAGGGCAGGCCCGCCTCATGGGCGATCCGGACATGATCGAGGATCACATATGTGCCCAGGCTCGCATTGTGCAAAGCGGGCTCGTAGAAAGAATAGACCATCGACAACCCGTCATCGAGCACATCGGTCAGGCAGGTCGCGATCAGTTTCGGGTCGTTAGGCTCCCGGCGATCCCAGTATTCGATCACACGGCTCTTGACCGGGGTTTCCTCAATCATCGCCGCAAACTCGAAAATATCCATATCCGCCATGCCGCCATTGGCGTGTCTGCTGTCGAGATATTTGCGGAACAGCTCATATTGCTCTTCGGTGGCCCAAGGCGATGTCGCTTCACGCTCCAGATGGGCATTTCGTTTCAGGCAGCGCTTCTGGGACTTGCTGGGCCGGAAATCCGCGACCCTGATGCGGGCCGAAAGGCAGGCCGAGCATTCCGCGCAGGACGGCCGGTAAAGCACATTCTGGGACCGCCGGAAACCCTGTTTGGACAGCGTGTTGTTGAGGGTGTTTGCATGCTCTCCCTGGAGAGCTGTAAACAGCTTGCGCTCCCTCCGGCCATCCAGATAGGGGCAGGCTTGAGGCGCAGTGACATAGAATTGTGGCGCTATGGGAAGTGTATGACGCATCTGTTCCTGACTAGGCTGGTTCGCTCTAGCCTATCAATGCAGGCTCAGCCCCACAAACTCTTTTTCATCCATCTTAAGATTTGATAAATATCGTCAATAAGAGCTGGGTTTATTGATCATTGTCGTGCCCGCAACGATGTCATGCAGCCCATGACCCCGGTCTGACAGCAGCATCAGCACGGCGGACATCAATTGCGGTAGCACAAAGAGGCTCGCCCCCAAAAAGACCGCCGTGTGAATGGCGGCCTCCGACGAATCGAGCCGTTCTGCCGCCCGGTTGCGCAGTTCTATGTTGAAAAAGCGCATCCCCCAGGTTGCGGATTTGCGCGAGATCGTCACGGTTCGGTAGAGAAAACTCACCACCATGAAGGTCAGCGGCCACATCAGCAGGCTTGCCGCGACAAGCACAACATTGATAAAAAGCGGGGTCATGGTGATCAAAAGCGTCATGAGGAAGCACAAGACCGTATCAATCGTCCATGCCGCCAGACGTTTGATGCTGACACCATCGTAGAAACCGGGGTGCAGGGTCGGGTCGGGTAAAGCAGAGATCGTCATAGAGCTGTAATTGATCACTCCCGCCATCTTATTGAAAGTCAAAATATCGGGACCGACGCAGGGCCGGTCCTGATTATGCTAAAGCGCCGCCTATGCAGGCTTCTTGCTATCCGCTTCGCGGTCCATATCAGACATCCGATCTTCCATGAACGCATCAAATTCCGACTTGTCCTTGGCCTCGCGCAGCCGCTGCAGGAAGGTCTCGAAGGCCCGCTGTTCGTCTTCCAGGCGCCGCAACGTGTCCTGCTTATAGGCGTCAAAGGCCGAGTTGCCCGTTCCTGTCACGCCGAATTTGCGCGGTTTCGAGATGGCACAGGAAGTGCTGAACATACGTTTGCTCCAGATCATATAGGCCAGAAGGGCGAGGCCAACGGGCCAGAAAAAGATGAACCCCAGCACCATTGCCGCGATCCATGCGCCTTTGCCGCGCGCGTCCAGCCAGGCTTCTGAGCGCGCTGGCCATGAAAGGGTCGTATCCATTTCTATCTCCTCTGTCTTGCTCCAAAAAGTGAATGTAATTCACATTAACTTATCTGGTGATAGAGAAGTGAGTTTCAAGTCCCATCATGAATAAATCACAAAAGCCCAAGAGAAATCGAGGCGCGCAGCGGTGGCGCGCCCCGGCGACTATGGCGGATATGCGTGTCAGGAACTCATGTCATATGCGCGTTCGCCGTGCAGGCTCAGATCGAGCCCGGTGGTCTCGGCTTCCTGATCCACGCGCATCGGGAAAACCACGCCGCAAAGCTTGGCGAGGATGACCGTAACAATGACCGTGAACACGCCCACAACAAGCAACCCGCCAAGTTGCGCCACCCAGGCGCCCTTGCCGAAAGCTGCAATCATGATCGTCCCGAAAATGCCACCCGCACCATGCACAGCGAAGACATCAAGCGTGTCATCTATCTTGAGGCCATTGCGGATCAGGTTCACGACTTCCTGACACAGCACACCTGCGACCAGTCCGATCACCAACGCCTCAATAGGGCCCACGAAGCCGGAGGCGGGCGTAATGGAAGCGAGACCCGCAATCGTGCCTGTCACAAGCCCCACAAGAGAGGCCTTGCCGTATTTTATCCGCTCCCAAAGCGCCCAGCTAAGCGATGCTGCCGCAGCTGAGATATGGGT
>CAYGUB010000153.1:0-7018 GCA_964352845.1 uncultured Rhodobacterales bacterium
GCGCCGCGCGTATAGGGCACGACACAAAAGGCGCAGAACTTGTCGCAGCCTTCCTGCACTGTCAAAAAGGCGGTCGGTCGCGCGGCTGTCTGACTGCGGGCGGGCAATTGGTCGAACTTGTC
This sequence comes from uncultured Rhodobacterales bacterium, assembly GCA_964352845.1. Classification (GTDB taxonomy): domain Bacteria; phylum Pseudomonadota; class Alphaproteobacteria; order Rhodobacterales; family Rhodobacteraceae; genus Litoreibacter. The sequence goes on from CAYGUB010000153.1 coordinate 123, forward strand.
CTCGGCAGGGAAATCGGTGTCCAGCGCGGGCTCTCCAGCGCGCAGTTTTGACATCAGATCGGGCAGGCGGTGATAGGCTTGCGGGCCCACGACCAGATCGACCAGCGGCTGGCGGCGCATGATCTCCTCACCCTCGGCCTGAGCGACACAGCCCGCCACGCCGATCTTCAGATCCGGCTTGTCCTCCTTCAAAGGGCGCAGACGCCCCAGCTCGGAATAGACCTTCTCAGCGGCTTTTTCGCGGATATGGCAGGTGTTGAGCAGGATCATATCGGCCTGATCAATCTGGTCCGTCGTGACATAGCCCTCGGAGCCCATGGCCTCGGCCATACGCTCGCTGTCATAGACGTTCATTTGACAGCCATATGTCTTGATAAACAGTTTCTTGGGATCAGCCATGCGAGTAACCTATTGGGACCTTGCAGCCGATTACAGCAGTGCCGCCGATCTTGCAATTCCAAGCGCGATCAAAGAGTCTCGCCAAAGAGGGCTGACAGAGAAGATTATGCACCACCCATCGCTGACCAGTTTCGCAAACAAGACAAAGCAACTGCTGAGCCCGAAAGGCCCGCATGCGCTGATCCTGGTTGAAGATGAGTGCGAGCTGGACGCAACAATCGATCACCACAAGAGCATGGGTTTTGCCAGCATCAGTCTGTTCGGCGCCCGGCAGTTCCTGCCCGGCACGCGAAAGGACGTTCATCTGATCGAGTGCGACATGCACCGTCAGGGCGCATTGCAAAATGTGGTCAACACCATGATCGCGAACGTCCCGGACAGCTGGTTTTTCTATTGCTACAACGCAGAGTTCCTGTACTTCCCGTTTTGCGAAACCCGAACCGTGCGCGAAATGATTGCCTTCAACACAGAAGAGCGGCGCGACACGATCCTGTGCTTCGTGGTCGATCTCTATTCAAACGATCTGGGGCAATTTCCAAACGCGGTATCGCGCGAGACGGCGCATCTGGATCAGTCGGGCTATTACGCTCTGGCGCGGCTCGACGAAAATAAACATGCGATGGAACGTCAACTGGACTTTTTCGGGGGGCTGCGCTGGCGGTTTGAGGAACATGTGCCCCCGGCGCGGCGGCGCATAGACCGCGTGAGCCTGTTTCGCGCCAAGCCGGGGCTGGAACTGCGCGCCGATCACACATTCAATGACCCGGAATACAACACCTATGCCTGCCCGTGGCACAACAATATCTCGGCGGCGATCTGCTCTTTTCGCACGGCCAAGGCGTTGATGTCGAATCCGGGATCAAAATACGCGATCCCGCATTTCTGGTGGCAAAACTCGACGAAGTTTGAGTGGAACTCGAACCAGCTGATGGAGCTGGGGCTGATGGAGCCGGGCCAGTGGTTCTAGCTCGAGATGGCCGCGCGGCCTTGTGTCTGAGACCGCGCGGCGTAATTGGTCAGGCTTCGATCGCTTTCGGGTTCGATTTCTTGGACACCGCCTGTTTCGAGGCCTGTTTCGGGCTCTGGATCTCGATCAGACGTGGCTTGAGCGCCTCGGGCACTTCGCGCACCAAATCGATATGGAGCATCCCGTCGCTATGGACGGCGCCCGTCACGCGGACATGATCGGCCAGCTGGAAACGTTTCTCGAAGGCGCGCGTTGCGATGCCGCGATGTAGATAGGTGCGCTCAGGCTCGTTCGTGTCAGCCTTCCGGGCCGAGACCAGCAAGGCGTTTTCGCGCTGCTCAACGGATAGATCCGCCTCGGAGAAGCCCGCAACCGCAACGGAAATGCGGTAGGAATCCTCGTCCGTCTTCTCGATATTATAGGGTGGATAGGTGCTGTTTGTGGCATCCCCCGACAAGGCGCGATCCATCAGATCGGCGACACGGTCGAAACCGACAGTTGCACGGTAGAGGGGGGCAAAATCGTAAGCTCGCATAGTATCATCCTTAGCGTTAAGCAATGTTGCGTTGCACGCCGTTCCACCTGGACACGACGCTTTGGTTTGGTGTCTCCGCCCGATACCGGCACGGTGACAGCAGGGATATGGGGAGTGTTTTTTGCGCTTCAAGACCCCTCAGGGCCGCGCGATCCGTCTTTCTGGCCGACGGCTTTGCGACAGGGCTGCGACCGGCGCCGCCTGAACGAAGGTCAACAGACCCTGATCAAGCTGCGCCAGAACAACGTCCAGCCTGCCTTCTAGTCCGGTCATCAACGATACGTCCCGCGCATTCCATTCCGCCTTGGCCGAGACCACGGACAGGATACGCATCACGCCATCCTCCACAATGAAGACCGGCGCACCGGAGGCACCGGCATCGACCTGGCAGGAGGTGACAAAAATGCTGAGATCGCGGGCCAGGACCTCACAACTGCGTTGCAGCGAGGGCGCATCGGCGCGATCTTTGGCGTAGGAGACCACCTGCAAAATATGGTTCGCCACGACCTCCGTCACGGTCTCAAACGGTTTGATCGCCGGGTGCAGGATAGGCGTCGTCAACTGGACGAGAGCGACATCTGAAGCCACGCTATCAATATTGTCGAGCCCTTTGAAGATATAGGCGGGATGAGCCACAACCTGACGCGCGCGACGATACGCCGTCGCGCGACCGGACCGCCAGCCTGCAAGAAATTCGACTTGGGCAGCATCCACCAGACCGCCATGGTCGGTATCAAAGACGCAATGCGCAGCGGTCAGAACAAGGTCAGGGGCGATCAACGTGCCAGTGCAAAAACCGCTATCGCCTATATTCAGCCGACCGACAGCTTGCCACGCACGAGAGGCATCCCAGGAATTCAGCGATATCAGCTTTGTCGTCTCACCCGCGCTGGCCTGCATGCCAAGCGCCAGATAAAGAAGTATGCCCAGAATTTTCCACATCTCACCCTGCTCCTTGGGTGAGGTTCTACCGCTCCGTTACGGCGAAATTACGCCAGAATTTAGCGCAATCTTGGCACGTCTGCGCCGATCTGCTCGCCAGACAGCGCCGGAGGCACCGGTCCACCCGTGGCCCAATCGAGTAGTTCAACAGTATGAACAATTGGTATCTGCGTGCCCGATCCGATCTGCATCATGCAGCCAATATTTCCTGCCGCGATAATATCGGGCGATTTGGCCTCCAGCGTGCGGACCTTGCGATCCTTCAGCTGTTTCGAGATCTCGGGCTGCATAAGGTTATACGTCCCCGCGCTGCCGCAGCATAGATGCGGATCGGCGGGCTCCAGCACGGTAAAACCTGCGCGCTTTAACAGATCCTTGGGCGCGGTTTTGATCTGTTGGCCATGCTGCAGGGAACAGGCGGCGTGATAGGCAACCTTCATATCCTTTTCGGACCCTTCGGGCAGGTCCAGCTGCAACAAGACCTCCGAGACGTCTTTTGCCAGTGCTGAGACCGTTTTGGCATCCTCGGCCAGATCGCTTTGGCGGAACATATGGCCGTAATCCTTCACGGTCGTCCCGCAGCCAGAGGTATTGATGACCACGGCGTCCAACCCCTCGCCCCGCTGCTCTTGCATCCAGGCGCGGATATTTTTTGCAGCCGTCGCGTGAGACTCTGCGGTCTTGCCCATGTGATGGGTCAGAGCCCCGCAACAGCCCTGCCCGTCGGCGATGACCACCTCGCAGCCCAGCCGGGTCAGCAGCCGGATCGTCGCATCATTGATATCGGTGTTGAGGGCGCGCTGCGCGCAGCCCGTCATCAGCGCCACGCGCATCTTGCGCGGACCCTCGGCTGCAAACACCTGCGCATCATCATTGCGCGAGACCGGCGGGATGGTCTTGGGTGCCATCTCCAGCATGGCGCGCAGCCTTGCATCGGGTATGAAGCGCCCGAATGGGCGGCCGATCTTGGCGCCAAGCAACGCCACGCGGAAGCGCATCGGATAGGGCAGAATACGCGCAAGAACCCAGCGCAAGGCGCGGTCGGACCAGGGGCGGTCATAGCGCTGTTCGATATATTCCCGCGCGTGGTCAACCAGATGCATGTAATGCACGCCGGATGGGCAGGTCGTCATGCAGGCCAGACAGGACAGGCAGCGATCAATATGCTTGACCGTCTTGTCATCGGGCACGCGCTCATTCTCGAGCATGTCCTTGATTAGATAGATCCGACCGCGCGGGCTGTCGAGCTCATCGCCGAGCACCTGATAGGTCGGGCAGGTCGCGGTGCAAAAGCCGCAATGGACGCAGGTGCGCAGCACCTCATTGGATCGCGCAATCGCCGGATCAGAAAGCTGCTCGGGGGTAAAGCTTGTCTTCATCTCATACCCCCATCAGGCCGGGATTGAGGATACCGCGCGGGTCGAATTTGGCGCGAATACCCTTGTTCAGGGTCTGTATCGGCGCGGATTCAGGCTCGAACGCGCCGAATTTGGTCAAGGCGGGCTCGGATGCGCGGATCAGCGTTGCATGGCCCTTGATCTGCGCCAGAGCAGCGCGGACATCTGTTTCCTCAGGCACCAGCGCCCAGATCAATCCGCCCGCCCAGTCCAGTTGCAGTTGTGCACCGGGCAATGCGGCGCTGACAGCGACCATGTCCGAAGGCTTGACGGATATGCGCCAGACCGATCCGGGCAGCCCCGAGAAATCCGCGACATCGCGAACCGCTTTCCAAAGTTTTGCGACCTGCTCCGGCTCGGTCACTTGCTCTGCCGGGGCATCTGTCAGCTTGCCGGTCAGCGCGACGAGCTTTTGCAACCGGTAGGCCACGGAATCGCTGAACCCCTCCACCCTGACCAGAACGCGCCCATCCATCAGCCGCGCCGCGCCACTGACCTCATAGGGAGAGCCCATCACCGCTGCGAAAAGCGTCCGCGTCGCCTCCATGTCCAGCCCGTCGAAGATAAGCGTGGCTGTCGCATCAATGCCCGGCAGCAGCTTGAAAGAGACTTCCGACAGAACACCAAGCGTGCCGTAGGAGCCCGCCAGAAGTTTTACCAGATCATAGCCCGTCACGTTTTTCATGACCCGGCCGCCATTCTTTATCACCGCGCCGGTTCCATCGACGAAGCGAACCCCGATCAGACTGTCACGGCAGGCACCGGCCTGAATGCGCCGCGGGCCCGAGACATTGCCCGCCACGACCCCGCCAATGGTGGGCTCGCCCGCGCTGCCCAGCAAGGCGCGATGGTCCATCGGCTCGAAAGCGAGGCGTTGATTGGCCTTGCTCAAGGCCGCCTCAATCTCGGCCAGTGGCGTTCCGGCGCGCGCAACCAGGGTCAGCGCGCCGGGCTCATAGAGCTCAATGCCGCTCAGCCGCGCCAGCGACAGCGCCTCACCCGTAACCGGGTTGCCAATGGGGCGCGTTCCGCCGCCGATGATACGCAGGGCACCTGTAGCAGATCGGACAGCATCCGCCAGCTCGGCCTCGGATCTGGGGGTCATCATGTGGCTTTCCTCAAGCAGCGCTGCGCCTGGTCTCGCTGGCGCCTAGCGGAAAGACCTTCGCGGGGTTGAGCAGCCATTTCGGGTCAAACACATCCTTGATCTTCATCTGGATCTCCAGATCGTCGGGCGCGAATTGATCAACCATCAGATCACGTTTCTCGATACCTACGCCATGCTCTCCGGTGAGGCATCCGCCCACCTCAACGCAGAGCCGCAGAATATCTGCGCCCATGGCTTCGCAAAGCTCCAGATCGCCGGGCTTGTTGGCATCAAACAGGATCAGAGGATGCATGTTGCCGTCACCCGCGTGAAACACATTGCCGACCTCCAGCCCGTATTGCTCCGACAGCTCGCGGATACGCCCCAGCACATGCGGCAGGGAGGAGACCGGGATCGTGCCGTCAAGGCACATATAGTCATTGATCTGCCCCATCGCGCCAAAGGCCGATTTGCGCCCCAGCCAGATCGCCGCACTTTCCTCGGCACTGGTGCTTTCGCGCAGCTCCACGGGATTGTGTTTCCGCGCGATCTGGGTGATCAACCCCAATTGCTCGTCTATTTCAGCGGGCGAGCCCTCGACCTCTACAATCAGCAAGGCCTCGCAATCGGGATATCCGGCCTGCGCGTGTTTCTCGACCACCTCAAGGACCTTGCGATCCATAAACTCGATCGCGACGGGCAACACACCCGCCTTGATGATATCGGAAACACAGGCCCCCGCTATCTCATTGCTGTCAAAGCCGATCAGCACCGGGCGGGCACCCTCCGGCTTGCGCAGGATGCGCAATGTGGCTTCCGTGACGACACCAAGCTGGCCCTCTGATCCGCATATCAGCCCCAGCAGGTCATAGCCCGCCGCATCGAGATACGCGCCGCCGATCTCAGCCACGGTGCCATCCATCATGACCATGGTCACACCCAGCAGGTTGTTTGTGGTCACGCCGTATTTGAGGCAATGCGCACCGCCGGAATTCATCGCGATATTGCCCGCAATCGCGCAGGCAAGCTGTGACGACGGATCGGGCGCGTAGAAGAAATCGTTCTCTTCAACCGCGCCGGTCACAGACAGATTTGTCCGGCCGGTCTGAACCCGGATGAAACGGTTGTCGTAATCGGTCTCCAGCACATCGTTTAGCCGGGCCACGCCAAGGATCACGCAATCGGCCGTGGGCAAGGCCCCACCGGCCAGCGATGTGCCCGAGCCGCGCGGGACGACCGGCACATTCATCTCGTGACAGATGCGCAGCACTGCCGCGACCTCCTCGGTCGAGCCGGGCAGAACGGCACAAAGCGGCGGGCAGCGATAGGCCGTCAGCGCGTCACATTCATAGGCGCGGGTCTCGCTTTCCTCGTGGATCACCGCATCCGGCGGCAAAACAGCTTTGAGGCGCGCGACAAGCTGAGGCTTCTTGGCTAGGACGGTCGGGTTCGGAATTGGCATTTCCATCTGAGATTCCTTCTCCCTAAAAATTGGTAAAATAGTATTACCAGTTATATCGTATGGCAAGTACTCTTTGCACATTGTAGCCTGCCGCCCATGATGCTGTT
>CAYGUB010000154.1:0-3166 GCA_964352845.1 uncultured Rhodobacterales bacterium
CTCAGCGTGGGCACCAGAACATCGGCGCCCTGCATCGCATGGGTCAGTTCGGCCCGGCTCATCGGCGCGTCATCCTCACGCAAAGAGACATCGAATAGCTCGCGCATCCGGGTCTCGACCACATCCGGCAGACGTCGCGTGACAACCACACTCAGCTTTTTCCGCGCCATATATCGCGATCTCCCTCTGGAAATTTCCCTCCTATAGTGCCAAGAATGTATCCAATTCGGCAAGCGGTGAAACGCGCAGCGCGGCAGACGATCCAGACCCGGGGCAATCGGGCGGAGCAGCTATGATAAAAACACTCCTCTACGCGGCGCTCGCCGCATCCCTTCTCACAGGCTCCGCCTGGGCCGAACGCGGGCCGGTCACAAACCTGCCGCTGCCGCGCTATGTCTCGCTCAAGGCGTCTGAGGGCAATGTCAGGCGCGGCCCCAGCCTGAGTCACCGGATCGACTGGATCTTCAAACATCGCAACATGCCGCTTCAGGTCATTGCAGAGTTCGGCCATTGGCGCCGCGTCATTGACCGCGATGGAGCGGGCGGCTGGGTGCATTACTCGCTCCTCTCGGGTGCCCGCACCGTGCTGATCGAAGAGGATATGGCCCCGGTCTATTCCCAGGCCAATCCCGCATCCGTCGTCACCGCCTATGTGGAAGCCGGCGCCATCGCCCGGCTCGGCAAATGCGACGCCACATGGTGCAAGGTCACGGCAAATGGCACCAAAGGCTATATTCAACGCGCCAAACTATGGGGCCTGCTGCCCGGAGAGCTCCGCGACTGAACGCATCGCGCGAAAAACCTGAATGATGTAACACTGCCTGAAATCAGAGATTTCGAGAGTATTACGTGATTCAGGCTTTTCGCATGACACTCTATATGGAAGCAGTTCTGCAGTTCTTTTGGCCGGAAATATCCTCGCCGAAGGCATAGAATCCAGAACCACCCCGCCCCTCAAACCAACGCGCTGTAAACCGCCGCCAGTTCCGTCCAAAGCCGCTCCGACTTCGCCGTCAGCAAAAGCCCTTGGGTCATGGTAGGCAGATACGCTTCCCCACTCAGAAGCCGCGCTACGCCACCCGCCTCGCACAAGATCAACACCCCCGCAGCATGGTCCCAGGGATTGAGCATTCCGTTCAGGCAAAAATCCGACCGGCCAGCCGCCAGCAGCCGGTATTCGTGGCAAGAGCAGCGCAAAGTTGTGGTGCGCCGGAAAAGCGGCAGTGTCGCGGCAATGCGCGCCTGATCTTCCTTGCCAAACAGATACATTCCAACAAAACCGAACGTCTCTTCCAGCGCGGCTGGCGCAGATCCGACATCCAGCCGCCGCGGCGCATGGCCGTCGCGACAAACCACGCCCCCTGCCCCTCATGCGCCATGATCCAGTCATCATGGCTGGGATCATAGAGCAAACCAAACACCGTCCGCCGATCCTCCACCACCGCGATGATCACACCGAAACTCGCCACATCATTGGCGTAGTTCCAGGTTCCGTCGATCGGATCGATGATCACCGTCTGGCCCGGCTGGCCTATCTGATCGAGCAAGGAGGCATCCTCGGCCACAGCCTCCTCCCCGATCACGCGGGCATCCGGCAGTATCTCCCGAAACGCGTCGCTCAGCGCGCGCTCGGCGGCCTTGTCTGCGACTGTGACGAGATCATCGGCGGCGGATTTCGCCTCGATCTTTGTGCCCTCCAGCCCGCGAAACAGCGGCAGGATCTCGGCCCGCGCGACCGCACGCACGACCGATATGATTGCATCAGCCTGCGCCTTTGAAAGGCTCACGCGGCCAGACCCCGGCCTTTCAGCAAGGCCTCGACCCCGGGCATCCGTCCCCGGAAATCGAGATAAAGCGCATCTGCCTCGCGCGAGCCGCCAGTTGACAAAATGAACTCTTCCAGACGGGCCGCCATGTCAGGGTCAAACGCGCCGCCTGCCTCCTCAAACGCCTCGAACGCATCGGCATCCATCACCTCTGACCACATATAGCTGTAATAGCCCGCCGAATATCCGTCGCCCGCAAAGACATGGGCAAAATGCGGCGTTGCGTGGCGCATCCGGATCGCGTGGGGCATGCCGATCCGCTCCAGAACCGCCGCTTGCGCTGCCATCGGGTCGGTGGGTGGTGTGCCTTTGTGAAACTCCAGATCCACCAGCGCCGAGGCCACATATTCCACCGTCGCAAACCCCTGATCATAGGTGCCCGCGGCCAGCATCCGCTCCAGAAGATCGGCAGGCATCGGCACGCCGGTCTGCGCATGCAGCGCATGCTTTTGCAAGACCTCGGGCACTTCGAGCCAATGTTCATAAAGCTGGCTTGGCAGTTCCACAAAATCGCGCGCCACCGAGGTGCCCGAGATACTGTCATAGGTGACATCCGACAGCATCTGATGCAGCGCGTGGCCAAATTCGTGAAACAAGGTGCGGGCATCGTCATAGGATAGCAGCGCGGGCTCGCCCTCGGAGGGTTTGGCGAAGTTGCACACATTGATCACATGCGGGCGGATTTCTCCGGCCAGCTTTTGCTGCGCGCGCATGGCAGAACACCACGCCCCGGAGCGCTTGCCGCTGCGCGCGAAATAATCACCGATGAAAACGGCAATATGTACCCCGTCGCGCGTGACCTCCCACGCCCGCGCATCGGGGTGGTGCAGCTTCGCCTCGACCTCGCGGAACGACAGGTTGAACAGGCGGCGCGCGCAATCGAAAGCGGCCTCGATCATCCGGTCAAGCTGCAAATAGGGCTTGATCACCGCCTCATCGAGATCATGCTCCGCCGCGCGCCGCTTCTCCGAATAATAGCGCCAGTCCCAGGCCTCCAGATCGCCATTCACGCCGTCCCTATGCATCATCTCGGTCAGGATCGCGGCGTCGGCATCGGCCTGAGCCTTGGCCGGGGCCCAGACCTGCATCAACAGATCCTCGACCGCTGCGGGCGTCTTGGCCATTTCGGTCTCCAATTTGTAGGAGGCGAAATCGTCATAGCCCAAAAGCTGCGCCCGTTCATGCCGCAGCGCGAGAGTTTCGGCGGCAATCGCACGATTATCCGTAGCGCCCCCGTTGGCCCCACGCGCGACCCAGGCGCCGTAAGCCTTTTCACGCAGATCGCGCCGGGCCGAGAATTGCAGGAACGGCACAATCAGCGAGCGCGACAGGGTCACGCC
>CAYGUB010000154.1:3176-6989 GCA_964352845.1 uncultured Rhodobacterales bacterium
CGCCATAGCCCACGCCTTTCTCGGCTCCGGCAGCCTTTGCCGCGGCGCGCACGAAATCGGGCAGCCCGTCCAGATCATCTTCGGACAGCTCCATGAACCAGCTGCGTTCATCCTCCAGCAGGTTTTGCGTGAACGCCGTACCCAACACGGCCAGCCGCTCTTTGACCTGTTTCAGCCGGTCATATTTCGCCCCCTCCAGCTGCGCGCCAGCCCGCACGAAACTGCGCCTGTGCAGCTCCAGCACGCGGGCCTGCTCGGCGCTCAGATCCAGCGCGTCGCGGTTTTGCCACAGCGTCTCGACCCGCGAAAACAGCGCCGGGTTCATCGACACCTCTGAGCCCCATGCCGCCAGACGGGGCGAGAATTTGCGCTGCAGCTCTTCTCGGATGGGGTTACTGTCGACACCGGCCAGCGTGTAGAACGGCGCCAGCACTTTGCGCAGGTCTTCACCCATCAGCTCCAGCGCCTCGATCGTATTGGCGAAACTGGGCGGCTCGGGATTATCGGTGATCGCCGCCAGCTCCGCCCGGGCCGTGGTCAGGGCCGCATCCAGCCCGGGCTCGAAATCCTCGTCCGAGATCTTGTCGAATGGCGGCAGTTCGAACTCGGTCGTCCACGGGGCGAGCAATGGGTTGGTCATGTGAGAAAGCTCCTGAAAATCATTGTCCAGAGGTAGGCCGGCAGGGCCGGGAAATCAACGCAAGCCATCGCCGCGCAGTCGGTGTTCCAGCCGCCGCAGGGCCACCGACAGCGTCACGGTGAGCACCAGATAGATCAGCGCTACGATATTATAGGTCTCGAAATAGCGAAAATTGCCTGCCGCCGTGATCTTTCCCAACTGGGTCACATCACTGACCCCCAGCACGGAGACAAGGCTGGAATCCTTGACCATCGCGACGAAATCATTGCCAAGCGGCGGCAGGATCATCCGGATCGCCTGCGGAAAGACGATGAGACGAAAGCGCTGCCATTTACTCAGCCCCAGCGCATTTGCAGCCTCGATCTGGCCCGGATCGACCGATTGCAGCCCGGCGCGAAAGACCTCCGCGATGAAGGCGGAATAGGCAATCGCCAGCGCCAGGGTCGCGCGGTGCAGGAACGGGAAATCCCGGATGGTCATGGGCTCAAAGCCCAAAGGCCCGATCCCCTGATTGACCAGCCAGACCAGCCCCGGCGCCATTACGAACGCCACATAGAGCAACAACACGATAATGGGCACGCCGCGCACGATCTCTATGTAGAACCGGGCGATCTGGCGGATCAGCAGATGTTGCGACAGGCTCATCAAGGCCAGAAGCAGACCCAGGCTGGAAGCGATTGCAAACCCCGCCAACGTCACAATCACGGTGATCTGGATGCCCCGCGTGAGCGTGCCCAGCACCTGAAAATACAGATCATCCGTGACAACCCGGTAGCCGAGCCAAGCCCCGATGATGCCGAGGATAACAAGCCAGTAGGGGAAGTCTTCATCCGGACGGGACGGTCCGATCACGCCTTACCCGCCCAGCTTGTAGTCCAGAAACCACTTCTTGTTGAGCGCATCAATCGTGCCATCCTCGGCCATGGATTTGATCGCCGCATTGATCGGTGCGACCAGTTCGGAGCCTTTGGGAAAGATGAAGCCGAAATCCTCCGTGCCGAGCTTCTCGCCCACGATCTTCAGCGCCCCGTCCGAGGCCTCGACATAGCCATTGCCCGCCGTGCCGTCTGTCAGCACCAGATAGACATCACCTGCGCGCAGAGCCGCCACGCCCGCCCCGAAGGTCTCAAACTTGATGATGCGCGGATTGGCCTCGTCCCCGTCAAGCACATCATAAACGCCCACGTAGAAAGGCGTCGTGCCCGGCTGGGCGGCCATCAGCAGGTCCTCACCTGCCGCAAAGCTCGCCGCATCGTCGAACCGATCCTCATCACCGCGCACCAACATGACCATCTCGGAGGTCATGTAGCTGTCGGAGAAATCCACCTTCTCCTTACGATCATCGCGGATGGTGATGCCGGTCATGCCGATATCGAACTGGCCTTCACTGACCGCCGGGATCATCGCGTCCCAGCTGATATTCTCATAAGTGATCTTCACATTGATCCGCTCGGCGATCTCGGCCATCGCATCATATTCCCAACCGATCGCATCGCCTGATCCCGGCTCCACGAATTGCAGGGGCGGATAGGCGTTTTCGGTAACAACCGTGATTTCCTGCCCGCCCAGATCGGGCAGATGCCCATCTGCAAAGGCCGGCAAGGCAAGACTGGCAACAAAGGCGGCGATAAGCTTCTTCATATCTCTAACTCCCCAGGGTTTTGCCTGATTATGGAGCACCGCGCCCGATTGGCAAGCCGGGCTTGAGCCCTGCAGTCCACACATTGCCAAAACATCGCCCAAAACCGATCAGACGGGATGATCTGTCCCCGGCTGCTTGGTATAGTGGCGAAAAACAACCATAATCCGAGGCAAAATATGACAGAGCAGGTACGCGCGACACCCGAACTGAGGGAGAAAGTGCTCTCCGACCCCGAACTGATCCTGGAGGACCGCGATCTGATGCGCGCGCTTCTGGAGGCCAATGACCGGACGCTTGGCGGAAATGTGGTCGATCTGCGCGGCATCGCAATGAGGCGGCTGGAGACCCGGCTGGAGCGGCTGGAGGATACGCATCAATCCGTGATTGCCGCGGCCTATGAAAACCTTGCGGGAACAAATGTGATACACAGCGCCGTGTTGCGGTTGCTGGAGCCGTCGGATTTTCGCGGCTTCCTTCTGCAACTCTCGGGGGCTGTGCCAGACGCGTTGCGCATCAACCGCATCCGCCTGCTGATCGAGACAAGCGACGAGGACCCCGGGCAGACCGCTTTCGACGGTGTGCTCTCGCTGGTGCCGGTGGGTGTGGTGGATAACTACATCACGCTGGGCCGCGATACGGCCATCCGCTCGACCACGCTGCGGCAGGTCTCCCCCGCCTCGCGCGAGATCTATGACGACCACGCGGCCTATATCAAATCCGAATGCCTTCTGAAGCTTGATCTGGGCGAAGGCCGCCTGCCCGGCCTGCTGGTTCTGGGATCAGAGGACCCGCATCAGTTCCGCCCCAATCAGGGCACCGACCTGCTGACCTTCTTTGGCGAGGCTTTTGAGCGGATCCTGAGGCGCTGGATGGCATGAGCCTGGTTTCGCCCGCTGCGCGCGACCGGCTTGGCTGCTGGCTGGCGCATATTGCAGCGCTGGACGGGGCAGCGCCCAGCACCTGTGACGCTTACGCGGGCGATGTCTCCGGCTTTTTGTCATTTCTCGGAAACCATCTGGGCGGCGCTGCGGGGCTGGAGCCGCTCAAGACGCTCTCCCCTTCCGACATGCGCGCCTGGATGGCGCATGAGCGCAAGCGCGGTGTCAGTGCGCGCAGCCTCGCCCGCCAGCTCTCGGCCGTCAAGAACTTCTACCGCTGGTGGGGGGAGCGCGACGGGTTCGAGCCGACAGCGATCCTCGCCACCCGCAGCCCGAGATTTCAAAAGAAGTTGCCCCGTCCGCTCGCTGTCACAGCCGCCAAGGCCATGATCGACACAGTGGAAAGCCAGCCGCAATCGGATTGGATCGCTGCGCGGGACATGGCTGTTGTCACGCTTCTTTACGGCTGCGGCCTGCGGATATCGGAGGCGCTGTCACTGACGCTCAGCGATGTCCCGCTGCCCGAGGTTCTGCGGATCAAGGGCAAAGGCGGCAAGGAGCGGATCGTGCCCGTCATCGCCCCGGCGCGCGATGCCGTCGCGCGCTATGCGCGGCTGATGCCCTTTGACGCCCCCCCCGAGGCGCCATTGTTT
>CAYGUB010000155.1:0-6955 GCA_964352845.1 uncultured Rhodobacterales bacterium
AGATGGAGCCCCGCTATGTCCGCGCCCAAGAAAGTCGTGCTTGCCTATTCGGGCGGGCTGGATACGTCGATAATCCTGAAATGGCTGCAGACGGAATATGGCTGCGAGGTCGTGACCTTCACGGCGGATCTTGGGCAGGGAGAGGAACTGGAGCCCGCACGCAAGAAGGCCGAGCTGCTGGGGATTGCGCCGGAGAATATCTATATCGAGGATGTGCGGGAGGAATTCGTCCGCGATTTCGTCTTCCCGATGTTCCGGGCCAATGCGGTCTATGAGGGGCTCTATCTGCTGGGCACTTCCATTGCGCGCCCGCTGATCTCCAAGCGTCTGGTCGAGATCGCCGCGGCCACGGGGGCTGATGCGGTCTCCCATGGGGCGACGGGCAAGGGCAATGATCAGGTCCGGTTTGAACTCAGCGCTTATGCGCTCAACCCTGATATCAAGGTGATTGCGCCATGGCGGGAATGGGATCTGTCTTCCCGCACGAAGCTTCTGCAATTCGCCGAGGAGCATCAGATCCCCATCGCCAAGGATAAGCGCGGAGAGGCGCCATTTTCGGTCGATGCGAATCTGTTGCACACCTCCTCCGAGGGCAAGGTGCTGGAAGACCCGGCCGAGGCGGCGCCGGATTATGTCTATCAGCGTACCGTTCACCCCGAGGATGCGCCCGACACCGCGGAATTTGTCGAAATCGGGTTCCAGCGGGGCGATGCTGTTTCCATTGACGGCGAGGCGATGTCGCCTGCAAGCCTGCTGACCCGGCTGAACGAGCTGGGGGGGAAACATGGCGTCGGGCGGCTTGATCTGGTTGAGGGCCGCTTTGTGGGCATGAAGTCGCGCGGTATCTATGAGACGCCGGGCGGCACCATCCTGCTGGAAGCCCATCGTGGCATCGAATCCATCACATTGGATCGCGGCGCCGCGCATCTGAAGGATGAGCTGATGCCCCGTTATGCCGAGCTGATCTATAACGGCTTTTGGTTCAGCCCCGAGCGCGAGATGCTGCAAGCGGCCATCGATCATTCGCAGGTCCATGTGAACGGGACCGTTCGGGTGAAGCTCTACAAGGGACGCGTGTCGACTGTGGGGCGCTGGTCGCAAGACAGTCTCTATTCCGAGGAGCATGTGACTTTTGAAGATGATCAGGGCGCCTATGATCAAAAGGATGCGGCGGGTTTCATCAAGATCAACGCTCTGCGTCTAAGGCTGATCGCAATGCGCAACCGTCGCAAGGGCTAGGACCTGCCGGGCCGCAATTGGTGGCGCGCCAGCCTGTTTGTAGAGTCTCCTGTCACTGTGATCGGCGGATGATCGAACATGGAAATCTGCGCCTCTGGCCCGGCAAGCACGGGGGCGGGTGCTGTCAGCGCCGGGCAATCCACGCAATTCAACGACCGATACCGGTCGGTCTTTGGCATGGTTTCAGCTGATAACGCAGTCGTTTGTTGAGAGTGATCCGGTTCGATGCATCTAGTACGACGAAACGGGTGGAGAACGCATATGCATATTTGGAAAGTCATCGCATTTGGCACCGCGCTGGGATTGGGAACCGCGCAAGCCGGTTTTGCCGAGCTTCGGACCATCACAGTTGCAGGCGGGTGTTTCTGGTGCGTAGAGGCGGATTTTGAGTCTGTACGCGGTGTGAAGGAGGCGATTTCGGGTTTCACCGGCGGCAGCGTCGCCAACCCCAGCTACAAGCAGGTCACCAAGGGCGGAACTGGTCATCTGGAAGCGGTGCAGATCACCTACGATTCCAAACAGGTCTCTGCCCGGCAGCTTTATGACCTGTTTTTTCGCTCGATTGATCCGACGGATGCCGGTGGTCAGTTCTGTGACCGGGGCGAGAGCTATACGACTGCCATATTTATAGGCTCTGACGCAGAGAAATCGGCTGCCGAAGCGGCGAAAGCGGCCGCAGAGTCAGCGCTTGGAAAGCGCGTCGTCACGCCTTTGCTGCGGGCGGGTAGCTTCTATCCGGCGGATGGGTATCACCAGGACTATTACAAGCAGTCATCACGGATTCTCACGCGTTTCGGGCCCCTGAAAAAATCCGTGGCCTATAAACGCTACCGTGATGCCTGTGGCAGGGATGCGCGCGTGGCCGAGCTATGGGGCAATGCGGCGCCCTTCGCCAAGCGGTGATCGCGCCACATCAGCCGAACGCGCCAACGTTGTTTATCAGGGCCCGCTCCAGGATCAAAATAGCGATAAGGGCAACCATTGGGCTCAGATCAAGACCGTTCATATTGGGCAAAATCCGCCTGATCGGTCCGTAGATTGGCTCGAGCAGCTGTGAGAGGCCGTTCCACACCTGCGCAACAATCGGTTGCCGCATATTGAGGACCTGGAAGCTGAGGAGCCAACTCATGATAAAATGGATGATTATAAACATCTTAGCGATGCTCAGAACCAAGGAGAGGGCATAAAACAGCGTGGCCATTGCGTGGCGCTCCAAAAATTTCGTTGAAAGCTAGTTAGGCCGTGTCGTGATATCTTGCAAGGCGCAGCGGTATTTGTCCCTTCCGCCAGCACAGATTAACAATAAAAATGGTCACTTAGCGATCCTACTGGTAAGAATTACCTTGCCTCAAAGCCTCCAAGCCCCATTATACAAGCGCGTTATTGGGGACTGCTATGCCAGAACAAGCCGCGCGAAAGCGGATACTCGGCTGGATGATGTTCGATTGGGCAAGCCAGCCGTATAACACCTTACTGCTGACCTTCATTTTTGGTCCCTATTTCGCCTCAATTCTCACCGATCTCTATGTCGCAGACGGGCTGGACCCGGAGGCGGCCCGCGCTGCGGCTCAGAGCTTTTGGACCACCGGGGTCGCTTTGGGTGGCTTGGCGATCGCGATCACGGCCCCGATCCTGGGCGCGATCGCAGACAGTGCCAATCGGCGGATGCCCTATATCGTCGTGTTCTCGATCATGTATGTTGTGGGTGCTTCAGCGCTGTGGATGGCGACACCGGATGGCGCACGGGTCTATCTCATTCTGTTTATGTTCCTGATCGGCCAGATCGGGATGGAATATGCCACAACCTTTACCAATGCGATCCTGCCTGACCTTGCCGATACCCGACAGCTGGGTCTGGTCTCGGGCGCGGGGATGTCGCTTGGCTATTGGGGCGGGCTCATTGCCTTGATCGTCACGCTGTTTTTCTTTGCCGATGAGGGGGGCAGAACGCTGCTGGGACTGGAGCCGGTGCTCGGTTTAGACCCTGAAAGCAGGGAAGGCACGCGCGCCGTCGGCCCGATCACCGCGATCTGGTATTTTGTATTCATGATCCCGTTCTTCATGTGGGTCCGCGAAGAGCGCAAGACCAAGGTGAGCCCCAAAGGCGCGGTGAAATCGGGTCTGCGTGGCCTTGCCGCGACACTCAAGGCGCTGCCACGCAGCCCGAGCCTGACCTCCTATCTTCTGTCGTCGATGTTCTACCGGGATGCGTTGAACGGCATGTATGCGATTGGGGGCATATATGCGTTCGGGGTGTTGGATTGGTCGGTCCGCGATATCGGGGTGTTCGGCATCGTGACGATCATCGCCGGCGCGATCTTCGCCTTTATCGGCGGCTATGCGGATCGCGCCCTCGGGCCGAAGCCGGTTATTCTTGTCTCTATCCTTGTGTTGACTGCGGCGGCTGTGGGCATTGCCTCGATCACGCCTGAATTGGTGCTGTTCATGCCTGTGGCCTCTGGCTCCTCTGCGCCGGATCTCGCCTTCTATTGTTGCGGCGTTCTGGTCGGCGCGGCGGGCGGGACCATTCAGGCGGCCTCGCGCAACATGCTTGTGCGACAGGCTAACCCCGCGCGGATGACCGAGGCCTTTGCGATCTACGCCATGGCGGGCAAGGCCACTGCATTTCTGGCACCGGCCCTGATCGGTCTGGTCACTTATCTGTCAGGCAGTCAGAGAATTGGCGTGACCCCTATCATTGCCCTATTCGTGATCGGCCTCATTCTGTTAATCTGGGTGAAACCAGACGGGGAGGATAAGGCTGTATGGGATTCGTCCGACTGATCATGTGTCTTTTCGCAGCGTCGTTTTTCTCGACGCCCGGCATTGCCCAACCGGTCGCCAAAGAGTTGTTTGGTGCCGTCAAGGAGGGATCCAGCCAACGCGCGCGCGCCCATGGGTCCTACGCCAAGGGCTGCGCCTCCGGTCTGGAGCAATTGCCCGAAAGTGGCCCCACCTGGCAGGCGATGCGGCTTTCGCGCAATCGCAACTGGGGGCATCCTGAATTGATTGACTTCGCCAAGGAGCTCAGCCGCAAGGCGAACCGTTTGGGCTGGAAGGGGCTCTATTTCGGTGATTTCTCCCAACCACGCGGCGGTCCCATGCTCACCGGTCACAGGTCGCATCAGATTGGGCTTGATGCCGATGTCTGGCTCTACCCTGTTGATCGGGTCGATCTCAGCCGCAACCAGCGCGAGAACATCTCGGCCATTTCGATGAGACGCGCCAACGGTGCCTTTGTGAACAGCAAATGGACCCGCACGCATCACGAGGTGGTCAAGGCTGCGGCCAAGGATCCCCGGGTTGCCCGCATCTTCATCTTCCCCGGCGCGAAGGTCCAGATGTGCAAGGATGAGCGTGGCAATCGCGCCTGGCTGAACAAGGTACGGCCCTGGTGGGGTCATCACTATCATTTCCACGTCCGGTTGAGCTGTCCGCGCGGCTCGCGCAATTGTGTCAATCAAGCGCCGCCCCCCGCAGGTGATGGATGTGCAGAAGCCCAGGGCTGGGTCGATCAGATACTCAACCCAGCGCCGCCTCCGAAAAACCCGGCCCCTGCAAGGCCCCGGCGGGAGTTGCGTTTGGCCGATTTGCCCAATAGCTGCACTGGGGTTCTGAAATCAAACTGATCGCCTGCGTTGTGGTTGCGATGTTCGGGTATCCCGCGCATGCCGCCAGTCTGGAACTTGTCAGCCAACTCACCCTGTCGTCACCGGATGCCCGGTTTGGCGGGCTCTCGTCGCTGGAGCTGTCGCAGGACGGCCAGGCAGCCCTGATGACGACGGATCAAGGCGCCTTTGTGCGCGCCCGGATCATCCGGGAGGAGGGCAAGATTACCGCCGTCAGTGATATCAATATCACCATGATGATCGGCAAGAACGCCCAGCCCATGACGCCCTTCCGCCGGGACGCCGAGGGGCTGGCCGTGGCTCAGGATGGCAGGATTTTTGTGTCCTTCGAAGGTTGGCACGTGGTGATGGATTTCGCCTCCATTGACGTGCAGGGCTTCAATCTGCCCAGAGTTGACGAGATGAAAGGGCTGGCACGCAATTCGGGATTGGAGGCTCTGGCGATTGATGAGGATGGCACGCTGATCGCCATTCCGGAGCGGTCCGGTGATCTCAACAGGCCATTCCCTGTCCTGAGGTTTCGCGATGGCGTCTGGGACAGCAGGCTTAGCGTCAGCAGGTCGGGTGGTTTTCTACCCGTCGGCGCGGATTTCGGCCCCGATGGCAGGCTCTATGTGCTGGAGCGGAAGTTCCTTGGCTTCTGGGGCTTTGCCAGCCGGATACGCAGCTACGCGATGGGCGAGGATGCGTTGCAGGATGAAGAAACGCTGCTGCGCACACCGGCCGGCACGCATCACAACCTCGAAGGGATCTCGGTCTGGGCCACGTCTGACGGTGAGATCCGCGTGACCATGGTAGCGGATAACAATTTCTGGTCCCGTCTGCGGTCCGAGCTGGTCGAATACCGGCTTAACCCCTGAACTTGTCGATCACGGCGATGGCGTCATCTGCGGTTTCGACGAAATGGAACAGCTCCAGATCATCGGCGCCGATTGTGCCCGCCTCGGCCAGTGCTTCCCAGTTGATGATCGAGCGCCAGAAAGCCTCTCCGAACAGGACGAAGGGAAGACGCGCCATGCGGCCGGTCTGGATCAATGTGAGCGCCTCAAACAGCTCGTCCAGCGTGCCAAAACCGCCGGGAAACACCGCAACCGCACTGGCGCGCATCAGGAAATGCATCTTACGGATGGCGAAATAGTGGAAGTTGAAGCATAGCTCGGGCGTGACATATGCGTTCGGCGCCTGCTCATGCGGCAACACGATGTTAAGCCCAATGGATTTGCCCCCGGCATCCAGCGCCCCGCGATTGCCCGCCTCCATGACGCCGGGGCCTCCGCCGGTGACGACGACATCATGCGCGCCGTCCGACCGCTCGGTCATCTTGCGGGCAAAGATGCGCGCCTGCTCGTAATATTTCGACAGATCGGCCAGGGTCTGCGTCCGCGCCGTGCTCTTTTTTGCGGGTTCGGGAATACGCGCGCCCCCAAATAACACGATGGTCGACTGGATGCCCGCCTCATCCATCATCAGCTCGGGCTTGAGCAGTTCCAGCTGCAGGCGCACCGGGCGCAGATCGTCGCGGCACATGAAATCATTATCGGTGAAGGCGAGCGCGTAAGCCGGAGAGCGCGTCTGCGGCGTGTCCGGGATCTGCTTGACCTCTTCAATGTCCTGCCGGGAATGGCGCATCGGATGCCGGCGGTTCTCGTCTTTCATGGCGCTGCCTCTTCGTATTGTGCGTGCTTTGCGCAAGGTCTATAGGCACCAGCAGAGCGAGACCAGAACCGATTAGGGGGATACCACATGTCTAATGCGCAACTTGAGACCGCAATCGAGGCCGCCTGGG
Source organism: uncultured Rhodobacterales bacterium (assembly GCA_964352845.1). Classification (GTDB taxonomy): domain Bacteria; phylum Pseudomonadota; class Alphaproteobacteria; order Rhodobacterales; family Rhodobacteraceae; genus Litoreibacter. The sequence continues at coordinate 6,655 of CAYGUB010000155.1, forward strand.
ACGCACGCGATGCGATCACGCCTGCCACAACAGGAGAGCAGCGCGAGGCGATCGAAGATACTCTAAACGCGCTGGATGGTGGCTCTTTGCGGGTGGCGGAACGCCAGAGTGACGGCAGCTGGCATGTCAACCAATGGGCCAAGAAGGCTGTGCTGCTGGGCTTCCGCATCAAGGATATGGAGCATCAGGAGGGCGGGCCGCAAGGTGCTGGCTGGTGGGACAAGGTCGACAGCAAGTTCAAGGGCTGGGGCGATAACCAATGGAAGGCCGCCGGTTTCCGCGCCGTGCCGAACTGTGTGGT
>CAYGUB010000156.1:0-1975 GCA_964352845.1 uncultured Rhodobacterales bacterium
CCTGACCCATCTCCGTGCCACCATGGTTAAGATGGATCGAGCCATCCTGATAGACGTGCACCAGCGCGCCCGCCTGATTGAGATGGGTGAGCGTAAACGATATCCCGAACTTGACCGGGGACAGCGCAATTCCGCGCTTGAGTACCGGATTGCGCGCATTCCAATCCGCCACGGCCTGCCTGCGCGCAGCATAACCTGCCCGATCCGCCAGATCCGCCACCAACTCATGACCGATGAAATCCGTCACCTCCATCCCGTAAGGTGTCGTGTTCGGGCGCGGGCGCCCAGGCTTCTTTTGGCCCGAAATATCCCCGCCGGAGGCATAGAAATTCTGCACCCTCACCTCCAGAGGATCACGCCGCAGATGGTGCGCGATGTGATCGATCACACGCTCGATCCCGATCATGCCCTGTGGCCCGCCAAAGCCACGAAAGGCGGTGTTGCTGACGGTGTTGGTGCGCAACCGGTGCGAGGTGATCCGCACATGCTCCAGCAGATAGGCATTATCGGCATGCAACATCGCGCGGTCGGCCACCGGCAGAGACAGATCCTGCGCCCAGCCGCAGCGGGCGTAATGCTCGAAGACCAGCCCCTCAATCCGCCCTTCCGCGTCAAATCCGACGTCATAGGTGATCCGAAACTCATGCCGCTTGCCGGTGATCACCATGTCATCATCGCGGTCGTAGCGCATCTTGCATGGCCGCTGCGTCACAAGGGCGGCCACAGCACAGGCCACGCACAGCGCATTGCCCTGGCTCTCCTTGCCGCCAAAGCCACCTCCCATCCGGCGTACCTCGACACGCACAGCATGCATGGGCTGCCCCAGGGCCTCGGCGACTTTATGCTGAATCTCTGTCGGGTGTTGCGAGGAGGCATGCACCACCATATCGCCGCCCTCCTGCGGCAGGGCGAGGGCCGCGTGACCCTCCAGATAGAAATGCTCCTGCCCGCCGATCTCGACCGATCCGCTCAGCCGGTGCTGCGCGCGCGCCAACACCTCATCCGGGTCGCCTTTTGCATAAACGCGCGGACCCTCCTCGAACCGGCTTGCCGCGGCCAGCGCATCGTCAATCGTCAGGATTGGCGGCTCTTCGGCGTAGTCGATCTTGCCCAGCCGCGCGGCCTTGCGTGCCGCCAGGTGGCTGTCGGCGACCACCAGAAAGACCGGCTGGCCGAGATAATGGATGGCTCCGTCGCTCAGCAGCGGCTCATCATGGGCAGAGGGGGAGACGTCATTGGCGAAGGGCAGGTCCTGCGCCTGCAACACGGCCACAACGCCGGGGGCCGCGCGCACAGCTGCCAGATCAATAGTCCTGATCTGCCCGCGCGCAATCGCGCTCAGACCGAAGGCCAGATGCAGCGTGCCGTCCGGCGTCGGGATGTCATCGGTGTAGCGCGCGGCGCCGGTGACATGCAGGCGGGCGGACTCGTGGACAGACTCATTGGCGGTCATGTCCGGACCTCCAGCACATTTGCCCCAACCCCGAGGCTTTCGACATAGGCCCGGCGCAGCATGTTCTTGGCTGCTTTCATCCGGTAGTCGGCCGAGGCGCGCATATCGCTGAGCGGCGCGAAATCCAGCTCGAAGGCGGGCAGGGCGGCCTCGATCACCTCCTCGATCCAGGGGCGGCCTGTCAGCGCCTGCTCAACGGCGCGGGCGCGCTTCGGCGTACCGGCCATGCCGCCAAAAGCGATGCGCGCCGTCGAGATCATTCCATCCGGGCCCCGATCAATATTGAAACACCCGCAAACGGCCGAGATATCCTGATCATGCCGCTTCGACAGTTTGTAGCATTTAAGCCGGTCGATCTGGCGCGGGATCGTCACGGCCTCGACAAATTCACCGGCTGCCCGATCCTGCTTGCCGTAATCGACAAAGAATTCCTCCAACGCCAGTTCGCGCCGCGTCTCGCCATGGCGCAGATGCAGCGTGGCACCCAGAGCTATCAGCGCAGGTGGGCCGTCGCCGATGGGC
>CAYGUB010000156.1:1985-6951 GCA_964352845.1 uncultured Rhodobacterales bacterium
CCGATGGGCGAGCCATTGGCGATATTGCCCCCGATGGTCGCCGCATTGCGCACCTGAACAGAGCCATAGCGGCGCAGCATCTCGGCAAATGACGGGTGCAGATCGCGCATGGCCTCCAGCAATTGCGTAATCGTGACGGCGGCCCCGATACGGATTTGCTCCTGCCCGATCTCGATCCGCTGGAGATCGCGACAGCGCCCAAGAAAGGCGACCTGCCCCAGATCGCGCAGCTGTTTGGTGACCCAAAGCCCGATATCCGTCGCGCCCGCAATCAATGTCGCATCGGGGTGATCGGCATACCAGCGCGCCAGCGCATCGCTGCTTTCAGGCGCCGGGAACGGCGCAGCTGCGGCGGGCAGGGCACCGGGATTTTCTGCCATCCAGTCTGGGACAGCAGCATCCATGCTGGCTTCGGCTGCGCGGATGATTGGTGCGTAGCCTGTGCAGCGGCACAAATTGCCCGCCAGTTGATCGGCATGATCGCGCGCGCCGTTTTTGTGGGCTGCGGCCATGGTGGTGATGAACCCTGGCGTGCAGAAACCGCATTGCGAGCCGTGATGGCGCACCATCGCTTCCTGAACGGGATGGGCCGTGCCATCAGGTCCTGCGATCCCCTCGACCGTGCGCACGGCCTTGCCATGCAGCTGCGGCAAAAACAGGATACAGGCGTTCATCGCGCGCGCTACGCCATCCTCGCCCGTCACGATCACGCTGCAGGCGCCGCAATCGCCCTCGTTGCAGCCTTCCTTGGTGCCTGTCAGGCGGCGGGTGTCGCGCAACCAGTCCAGCAGGGTTTGCGTGGGCGCAGCAGAGGCGCTCACGGTCTCTCCGTTGAGAAGAAACACGCATGTCATCATCAAAAGCCTGCCGCTTTACCAGTATTGGACCCAAAAGAGATGCGCGTTCGATGCGGCGTAGAGCGCGCGGTTGGATTTGTATCGGATTATGCTAGGCTTCGAATACAGGTCTTGACAAGACCCGATTGTTTCCATTTTTGCGTCATAATTTAGTTGGCGCGCGCGTAAAGACGTGATCCACTAGGCGCATATCTGTTTAATGGTCGGGGGGCCGTTGGTATGAGTTGGATGAGGCGAATGTTCGCCAAGGATGCGCCGCATAATGGCGCCCCGGACGCGCAGGACGAAGCTGAGGCAGCGCTTGAAGCCGCCATGGATCCGGCACCGGAAAGCCCGGCGCAGGACGGGTCCGAGACGCGCGAGCCGACCGTTCAGGAAGAAATGACCTATGAGGCACGGGACGCCTTCTGGGACAGGGTGGGCGTCAGTGATAATGACCTGATTTCCTATGCCGTGAACCCGCAATTTCTGGGTGCACCGGCCTGGCCCAACACGCGGCAGGCCTACCGGCTGATCCGGACAGGCGACAGTCTGATCATCGCGTCGGACGGGCTCAGCGATCCGTTTCCAATCAGCGATACCCAGGGTGATAACTGCGGCTTCGAGATGGAAGTCTTTATCGAGATACCGGGCTGGCAGAATCAGAGCTTCGATTTCATCCAGAACAGCTGGGCCTTTTCGGCTGTGGAGCTGTTTGCGCAAAACACTGCCGGCGCGGGCGGGTTTTTGTCCCAGCTTGAGAAACATGGCGTCATGTCGATGGAACTGCCGCTGGAGCGCGGCCCATCCGGCTGGGCAGGTGAGCGCGGCAATATCGGCGCGCTGATTGATGTGCCGGTCGCTCAGGGCATGAACCTGATCACCGGGCTGCCGGGCAACAAACCTGCGCGGCTGGTCCCCCTGACGCTGATCCAGCCCAGAGAGCTGGCGGTGTGCATCAAGGGCGGCTCTCACGCGCGCAAGGTTCTCGCCGATGACCTCGTCGCCGCGGGTGTCGGTCACCGCACCCCGGTCAATCGCGACAGTCTGCGCTGATCAGCCGTCATACAGGGCGCTTTGCGCGCCCAGATAGCCGTTCCAGGCGAACCAATAGGCGATGTGGCCAGCCACGCGTGGCAACTCCTTTCCGTCCGAGACAAGCGCGTCCTCGGTCATGGTCCAGTTGCGCCCGTCCGATCCGCGCAGAAAGCCGTTGGAATCGCGGAAGGTCAGATCACCCCTCTCATAGGCCCGCACCGATCGTGTCGCGGCATCGCCAATCAGCACGAGGTTCTGGCCGTTCAGCGCATCATTGATTACCGGTTTGCGCCGGAATACCCCCAGCGGCCAGGCCTTCGCCCCGCCAAAGCTGCGGATGCCAAAGACATAGCTTTTCTGCTTGTGCCGGGTTTCGTCAACCCGCGTCGGGAACATCAGCTCGTCACTTGAGAAATAGTCATTATAGACCACGCCCGACCCGTAATCACGCCTGTAGCCGGTATCCAGCGACAGCACGCGTGTCTGCGGGTTGAGCCTGCGCCAAGCGTCCCAGGAGGTGATGACCACCGGGCGTTGCGCAAGCGTGATGCCGCTACTGACCAGCGGGCCCTGCACCGGCTGGCCGGTGAACTGGTTCCACAACGAATGCGTGGCGCGGTCAAACATCAGCTTGTTGGACCGGTACAAGAATCCTGACGAGCCAAAGACCAACGGCGCTCTGCGGCCAGCCACTTGCGTCTCAAACAGAATGCCCGATCCGCAAAGCGTGCAATAGGCCAACGCCACGGGCACGCCGCCTATGGTCTCGTTGAACATCTCATGCCAACCCATGATCCGCAGGGGATAGGCGCGTGCATCGCCATTGATCGACACTCCGAAGACCAGATCATCGTCGCGCAGATAACGGGCCTCCTGCGCGGCGATCAGCTCCGGGGCGTCGAGCGACGGGATACCGTCCTTGCGCACGCCACCCCATGTGATCTCTTCGAGCCGGATCTTCATGACGTTGGGCTGAAGATGTTCCGGCCTGAGGAAGATCTCGAAATTCGGGTCGATCCGAAGCATCAGATCGCGTTTGAAATTGATGAAGCTGGGATGGGGCCTGATCTGTGGGTGCGCCTCTTGCCACAGCATCCAGTCAAACCAGCTGTTGCCGGGTTTCGCGCCGGTGATCGCCTCCAGCGTTTCCACAACAAGCCCGGCGGGCGCGCTGGAAAACCGCATCGAGGTGATCAGCGCTGCCGCCATATCCGGCTTGCCGCGTGCCTTGATCTGCTCCAGCGCGGGGTAGAATTTCCCCGGATCGCCACTGAGCAGATCGTCAAGCATATCCGCGTTTTGGGCAAAGCCTGTATTGGGCAGCAGGCTGGCTGCGGCAAGCGCTGTGAATTGGCGGCGATTCAGGGTCATGACATGCTCCGGTCTTGAATTGCACCTACCCTTGCGGGGTTTGCGATCACATGCAGCAAAACTTTGCGCGAGCCGGTCTGCCAAAATTGCCCCCAGACGGCTTGTGAGCGAGCTGCGCATTGGTCAAACTGCACCGCATGAGCAAACAGCCACCCCCCCGATTCATTCATCTGCGCACCCATAGCGAATACTCGCTTCTCGAAGGGGCGATGCGGCTCAAGAAATTGCCCGATGCCTGCGTGAAGGCGGGGTATCCCGCGATTGCGCTGACCGATACCAACAATATGTTTGCCGCCCTTGAGTTCTCCGAATATGCCGCCGGGGCGGGGGTTCAGCCCATCATCGGCTGTCAGCTTGATCTCAGCTACGCGGTGGCCGAGGCCGGTGCCCGCCCCATTCCGCCCGCGCCCATCGTGCTGCTGGCGCAAAATGAGCGCGGCTATGAGAACCTCATGAAGCTCAATTCCTGCGCCTATCTCGATAATGGCGGGGCGGCGCCTCAGGTCACATTGCAGGATTTGGCAGGCTTCAGCGACGGGCTCATTTGTCTGACCGGCGGGCCCGATGGCCCCATCGGGCGGGAGTTGCGCGCGGATCATTGGGCGCAGGCGGAGGCGCTTCTCAAACAGCTGGCCGCGATCTACCCCGATCGCACCTATGTCGAGCTGCAGCGCCACCCCGGTGAGGACGGATTGCCGCAGGCCGAAAAGCTGTCAGAACGCGGGCTGATAGAACTCGCCTATGCGCTGGAGCTGCCATTGGTTGCGACCAATGATGTCTATTTCCCGAAACCTGCCATGTATGAAGCCCATGACGCGCTGCTATGTATTGCGGAAGGTGCCTATGTCGATCAGCAGGAGCCGCGCCGCCGTCTGACCCCGCAGCACTATTTCAAATCGCCCGAGGAGATGGCGACACTTTTCGCCGATCTCCCCGAGGCGCTTGAGAACACGGTAGAGATCGCGCGTCGCTGCGCGTTCAAAGTGGCCAAGCGTGACCCGATCCTGCCGAAATTTGCCGATAATGAGGTGGCAGAGCTGCGCCGCCAGGCCGAGCTCGGGCTGAAGGCCCGGCTGGCCGTCATCCCGCACGCGGCCCCCGTGGCGGACTATGAGGCGCGGCTGGAATTCGAGCTGGGCATTATCGAAGGGATGGGCTTTCCGGGCTATTTCCTGATCGTGGCCGATTTCATCAAATGGGCCAAGGATCAGAGCATTCCGGTGGGCCCCGGTCGCGGCTCCGGTGCAGGGTCGCTCGTGGCCTATGCGCTGACGATCACCGATCTCGACCCCCTGCGCTACAGCCTGCTCTTTGAGAGGTTCCTGAACCCCGAGCGGGTCTCCATGCCCGATTTCGACATCGACTTCTGCATGGACCGGCGCGAAGAGGTCATCCGCTACGTGCAGGACAAATATGGCCGCGACAAGGTCGGCCAGATCATCACCTTCGGCGCATTGTTGTCCAAAGCCGCCGTGCGCGATATCGGCCGCGTGTTGCAGATGCCATACGGGCAGGTCGACCGGCTGTCAAAGATGATCCCGGTCGAAGGGGTGAAACCGGTCAGCATCGAAAAGGCCTTGGCCGATGAGCCGAAACTGCGCGAGGAGGCGAAGGCCGAAGAGGTCGTGGACCGGCTTTTGACCTATGGCCAACAGGTCGAAGGATTGCTGCGAAACGCATCCACCCACGCTGCGGGCGTGGTGATCGGAGACCGCCCGCTC
>CAYGUB010000157.1:0-6948 GCA_964352845.1 uncultured Rhodobacterales bacterium
GATCAAGGCTCAGCGGGTTGCCGTTGACGAAATGCGTCGCCGGCAGGGGTTCAGGCGTGGGGCGGCCGGGCAAGGCGTCCTCGGGGCGGATCATCTCGGATTTCTTGGTCAGGAAAGAAAACATCTCTTGGCTCCTCTTTGAGTAGGATATAGGTGCGCGCGTCCGGATTTCTATTCCGCAGGTGCGGCAATGACGCGCGAGAAAATCGTCTCGTTTCCGGGCTCCGGGCGGCGCGGGATCAACAGGGCCAGTCCCAGCGAGATCAGCGCCATCGCCGACGCCATGACAAACACCCCACTCGGTGAGCTGACCCACAGATAGCCCAGCAGAGCAGGCAGGAAGACGGCTGCGATATGGTTGATGGTGAAGGCCACTGCAGCCGTGGGTGCGATGTCGCCGGGATCGGCGATCTTCTGGAAATAGGTCTTCAGCGCAAACGACATGGAGAAGAACAGGTGATTGACCACATAAAGCGCCGCCCCGATGATCACGCCCCATCCGAAATAATAGATCCCCCCATAGGCCAGAAAGACCAGCGTCAGGCCGACATATTCGATGGCCAGCATATTGCGCTCTCCATAGAACCCGATGGCCCGTCCGATCAGGGGTGCGAAGATCATATTGGCTACGTAATTGATCAAAAACAGCGCCGTGACCTCATGGACGTCCCATTTGAAATGCTCGACCATCATGAAGGCGGCGAAGACCAGGAAAATCTGGCGCCGCGCACCGGACATGAATTGCATCGCGTAGTAAAGCCAGTAGCGGCGGCGCAGCACCATCTTCTTTGTCTGCGGATCCGGCGCCTCGAATTGCGGAAAATAGAACAGCGCGAAGACCGCGATCGCCACACAAATCCCGCCGGAGGTGAGGTAGACGAAATTATAGCTCAGCTCGAAACTGCGCCAGGTCAGCACCAGCAGCCCGTAGGCAATCAGCGAGGCAAAAGAGCCCACCGCCGTCAGCCAGCCAAGCACCTGCGGGGCGCGGTGCTTTTCCAGCCATTGCAATTGCAGCGACTGGTTAACGGTCTCGTAATAGTGAAACCCGATGGAGCCAAGCAGGGTCAGCGTCAGGATACCGCCAAAGCTGGGGAAATAGGCCGTCACCGCAGTCGCAGAACCCAGCAGGATCAGCGAGACGAGGCCCAGCACCTGCTCGCGAATAAAGATAATCAGCGCGATCACAGCCACCGCCAGAAAGCCCGGCACCTCGCGCACAGTATGCAGCCAGCCGATCTCCACACCGGTAAAGCCCGCCACCTCGATCACGAAATTATTGAGCAGCGCAAACCATGTCGCAAAGGCCAGCGGCATGGCAAAAGCCATCAGGCATAGCAGAAAGACCGGCTGGCGAATGAACGGCAGCTTGCGCGCCTCCTCAAGCGGGATCTGTCTGATACGGTCGCCTAACATGTCCTACGGTTACGCCTGTTCCACGCGAAAGGCGAGACCAAAGGCCCGGCGATCACCGGGTTTTGCGCAGGCAGCGATCCGGAACCCAACCCGACCGCCCGTCAGGGGAACGGCACCAGCTCCACCCGTGAGTTGCCCGCGATATGGTCAGCGTCTCGCCTGCCTTGCAGTCCAGCTCCAGCGCGCTGTAGTCATATTTGGCGCGCAGCGCGCCATCTTCCGAGCAGAACAGACTGTCGGGCACCCAGCCTTCCAGCCCGGCGGCGTTGCGCATCCACAGCCATAGATGACTGTCCCAGACATCTTTCCTGCCGCTTGCCCAGAGCCTCTCTCCGGCCCGAACTTCGATCGGATCGCTATAGGTGGCGCTCTAGTCCTCGGTCACGACGGCGCTTTGGGCCACGGGCTCAAAAACGTTCGGCGCGCAGGACCTTGGCGTCGGTGACGTTGACAACCCCGATATGGCGCGACAGCACATCAAGAATGGCCCCCAGCAGGGGGTCCAGCCGCTCGGGCCGCACGAGGCAGACCACGCAGGACATGCCATCGGCGCGCCCGATGCTGCCTTGCCGCGTCCATTGCCCCGACCTGCCGGAGCCACCCTTGACCGGCAGCACGCTGAAACCGGTCACGCCGGTTTTGATCAGCAGATCGGTCAGTCGCTTCTCCATGATTGCTTCGATCATGATCTCGACACGTTTGGCGTCATGCATCTCCATCTGTCAGGCTCCCAAAGCTTGAGCGACGGCAATATAGAGCGGGATGCCGACCGTGAGGTTGAAGGGGAACGTGATGCCAAGCGACAGGGTCAGGTAGATGGCCGGGCTCGCTTCTGGCAGGGCCACGCGCATCGCCGCGGGTACCGCGATATAGGAGGCGGAGGCCGACAGCACCATCATCAGCGCCACGCCACCAGTGCTCAGCCCCAGCGCCATGCCAGCCGCCGCACCGAACGCGGCGCCCAGAAGCGGCATAACCAGACCAAACAGCACAACAGAGCCGGAAACAGCCCCGCGCGCATTGCGCAACCCGCGTCCGGCGACCAGCCCCATATCCAGCAAAAACAGGCACAGGACGCCCTTGAACGGGTCTGTAATGAAAGCGTCGATTTCGGCCTTGCCTTCCGTGCCGGTGATCCAGCCAATGGCAAATGCGCCGACCAGAAGCACGATAGAGCCGTTAAGCAGGATCTCCCGCATGAGCTCTCCCGACATGGATTGCTGCCCGCCGGAGCGGGAGACGAGCCAGAGCGCCGACAGGATCGCCGGGGCTTCCATGGCGGCGGCAACGGCGACCATATAGCCCTCATAGCTCAACCCCTGGGCGTCGAGCACTGACGTTGCCGCGACGAAGGTGACAATGGAGATCGAGCCGTAATGCGCCGCAACCGCCGCCGCATCCAGCGCAGACAGCTTGGTCATCGCGCGCAACAGCAGATAGGCCACGAAGGGCAGAAGCGCGGAGAGGATGACGGCAGCGATCAGCGAAAAGATCAGCTGCGCATCCACCCCGTAATCGGCAATGCTTGCGCCGCCCTTGAAGCCAATAGCAAACAGAAGATAGAGCGACATCCCCTTGGCCACAGCCTCGGGGAAGTTCAGATCAGAGCGGGCGAGAGCCGCCGCAAGCCCGAGCGCGAAGCTCAGAATAATCGGCGAGATCAGATTTTGCCCTGCAAGCGCGAATACCTGCTCCATCCTGACAACACTCCAAAAACCCAGCCCGGCCATGATCTAGCAGGCACGAGCCGCAGTGCAACCGTCAACTGTTTTCCCGGTGTTACTTGACGTCGGGCGGTTATATCAATATTTCACGATATATGGATATGAATGCCGCATTAACAGCCTTCGCAACCCTGGGCCACCCGACCCGACTTGCCGCCTTCCGCGCGCTGATCAAGGCGGGTGAGGCCGGGATGTCGGCGGGCGAGATTGGGCAGGCGCTGAAGGTGCGGCAGAATACCATGTCGGTCAATCTGTCAGGTCTTGTGCAATCGGGCCTCGTGCGCAATGCCCGCGAGGGCCGCAGCATCCGCTATTTCATCGACCCGCAAGGCATCAGCGGGCTGCTTGCCTTTCTTTTGCAGGATTGCTGCGGGGGGCGGCCTGATCTTTGCCAGCCTTTGATCGCGGAGATTGCGCCCTGTGTGCCCGACCACCCCCACATACCAGCCAAGCCGAAAGAGCCTGCCCGTGACTGACACCCCCAATCTGGACGCCGCGCAGTTCAACCAGATCAACCGCGACGCGCTGCTTGCGCAGGCTCGGGCGGACCACAAGCCGCGTATCCTGCTGCTCTACGGTTCTCTGCGCGAGACCTCCTATAGCCGGTTGGCCAGTGAAGAAGCCGCGCGAATCCTGTTTGCGCTGGGGGCTGAGACAAGGATGTTTGACCCGGCCGGGCTGCCCCTGCCCGACGCGGCCCCGGCGAGCCATGAGAAGGTCGAGGAGCTGCGCGAACTGGTGATGTGGTCCGAAGGCATGGTCTGGTGCTCGCCCGAGCGGCATGGCGCGATGACCGGGATCATGCAGGCGTGCGGCGGCTCGCAAAGTTTCAATGCTGTCAATCAGTTACGCATCCTTGGACGTTGGATTCGGCTTTTGACCATCCCCAATCAATCCTCCGTTCCCAAGGCGTTTCTGGAATTTGATAGCGAGGGCCGCATGAAGCCCTCGCCGCTCTATAACCGCATTGTGGACGTCATGGAGGAGCTGATGAAATTCACCCTCCTGACCCGTGGCGCCAATGACTACCTGCTCGACCGATATAGCGAGCGGGTGGAAACGGCGGCGGAACTCTCGGCACGTGTGAACCAGAAAGAGTTGTAACCTTAGCTCTCCGCCCGCGCATCTCGCATGGCGGCCAGACCATCCGCAATGCCAAGCGGATCAATCGACAGATCCCTCATCACCCGCGCATTCGAGAAAGAGGTGTCCTTTGGTCGGTTGGCAATATCACCGAAGTGAGAACTTGGAACCGCCTGGACGAGCGCCCGGTCGTGCCCAAAGGCTTTGGCAACGCCTACGGCCAGATCATGCAAGGTCACACGCTCGCCGCCACAAATGTTGAAAATGCCGGCATGATCGCCCGCAATCACCGCCCAACAGGTCTTCGCTGCATCATCGACCCAGAGCGGCTTGCTCCAGACATCATTGACGGCGAGGATCTCTTCGCCCGCTTCCAGCTTGGACAGCCAGAACGTCACCAGATTGCCCCGCCGCCCTTCATTGGGCCAGCCATACATCAGGATCGGGCGAATGACGGCATTTGCCGGGTCCGAGGCCAGCGTGAGCTGCTCGCCATCTACTTTCAGCTCGCCGTAATAGTTCACCGGACAGGTGGGGTCTCCCTCCTCATAGGGCGGGTTGTTGCCATCGAATACGGCATTACTGGAGATGAAAATCACCTTCGCGCCGCAGTCTTTTGCGGCTTCGTTAACCGTGCGGGTGGCCCCGACATTGACCGCGTGGGAAATCTCGCGATTTTTCTCGGCAAAATCGACGCTGCCAATGGAGCCTGCATGGATAATGACATCCGGGTTGAATTCCGAAATAAGCGCAGAGAGTGCCCGCGCATCGGTCAAATCCACCTGCTTCCACGCCGCATCAGGCGAGGCCTGCGCGATCTCTGAGCCATGCAGCGCAAGGATCTCCGCCTCTTTCGGTTTCAGCGCAATCAGGCTGGTTCCCAAAAGACCGGATCCCCCGGTGATAAGTATTTTTGTCATGTCAAAGCACTCTTTACATCTAAATTATGGGGCCGAAAAACAGGCCTCCGGGCTTGGTGAGGTTAGCGAGGATCAGAAGAAAGTTCTAATATTTTCTGTCAATTAACGCGCAAATCACGTCTTGTCAGTGAACTGATCCTCTAGGTCTTGGCGCGGTATTTTATTGAGCTCATCCCAGGCCAGTGCCCGGATGCGGAAGATCGAAGTGGCAGAATGGATTGCCGCCACAAGCCCCGGAACACCGTCACGAAACCCCTGCTGGGCGATATATTTCTTTGCAAATTCCACCAGCGGCCGCCAGATCAGCGAACCAGCAGAGACCGGTTTACCATTGGCAAGCAATCGCTCCGCCTCCATCTGCGAATATTGCGTGCTCTTCGCCAGTCTTTGAGCAAAGCTGTGATCGTTTAGGTGATGCATGACAGCCTCAAGCTGGCCTATCGCCGATGGACCCCCGTCGATCTCGCAAGCCTCATGGACCTGCCCCGTGAAACGATGGGCGCCCGCGCGCGCAATCTGCGGGCGGTTCCAGGTCTCCCACCCGCCATGACGCATTGGCCTGTGCATGAAATAGTTCAACCGCCTGTAGCGCAGCGCATTGAGTGCGGGATCGCGCGTCCTGGCGATGATCTCGGCACGCAGCGCAGGCGTAATCCGTTCGTCGCAATCAAGATGGATCAGCCAGTCGCCCGAGGCTACTTCAATGCCTGCATTGCGTTGGCCGGCAAAGCCCCCCTCCTTGGTCATCGGATGGTCAATCAGCTTGACCGGTGATCCGGCCTCAGCCGCGATCCGGCGCGTTGCATCGGTTGATCCATCATCGACGAGGACGATCTCATGCACCCAGCCCGACAGGTTCGCAATGAGCCCCGGCAAGTTCAGTTCTTCATTACGGATAATGACAACGGCACTCAGCCGGATCTCTTCGGTCATCTCGTCAACTTTGCTGCGGCGATCTCCGGGCTGGAGCCATGTTTCATGCTCTAGCCCGGATCAAGGTCACATCTCAAGCTGCAGGCGATCAGACCAGCAAACCGCCCGGGACTTCGATGAAGTCATCCGCATCAATCGTGCCCGGCTCCTCATCGCGCAGACGCAGGCGATCACCATCAGGCGTTGTGAAGATGACGGAGGTTACACCGTTGAAGACAGTCAGGGTTTCAGTCAGATCGTTAAAGGTCAGACCACCCGCGAGCGCGATCAGATCGACGCCATCCTCGAAGTCGAAGATATAGACTTCCGTATCACCATTGCTGAACTCGAAGACATCAGCGCCACTGCCGCCGCGCACGAAGCCGTCACGGCTTGTGCCTGCAATGATATAGTCGTCACCGGCACCACCGTTGATCTTGTCATTGCCCTCAAAACCCACAATCCAGTCATTCTGCGACGTGCCCTGGATCGGGTTGTCAGTCGCATCACCAAAGAACTGGTTGTCGTAATCTGAGGCCTGCGGGAAGCTCGCCGCCGTATCATTGACAAATATATCAAAGCTCGACGTCACTGGCCCATTGACACCATCGCTGGCCGTCACTGTCGCAGTGAAGACGCTCAGCCCGTTCACATCGGGTGTCTCCCAATCAAACGTGCCCGTTCCATCACCGTTATCAATAATGGTAAAGTCGGTGATCGCAGCACCACCCGCATCCTCAAGCGCCATGGACAGAGCGATTGTATCACCCGCATCCGGATCGCTCGCCGTCATCGTGGTCGAGACAAAGACGAACTCATCCACCGCAATATCCGCGATCGGATCAATCACCGGCGCCGCGTTGGCCGGTCCCGTCTCATCGCCCAGACGCACG
>CAYGUB010000158.1:0-6931 GCA_964352845.1 uncultured Rhodobacterales bacterium
GATGCGGCGCGACCTGTGGCGTTGGGTGTTCAGCGACACGCCTCGCCGAATGTTCACCAGCGGGTCCGAAAGGGAGGCCGCCAAACTGATCAAATCGGCCATCAACACGGGCAGGTTCGGCGCGTCACAGGCCGGAAGCGTCAGCCTTGTTGGCGCAGGACCCGGCGCGAAAGACCTCATAACCCTGCGCGGCGTTCAGCGTCTGCAAGAGGCTGATGTGATCTATTATGATCGCCTGCTTGATCCGGAAATCCTGGAACTCGCCCGGCGCGACGCCGAGCGTGTCTATGTCGGCAAAGCGCCGGGCTGTCACAGCTGGCCGCAGGAGAAAATCACGCAGACGCTGGTGTCAGCCGCCAAACGCGGACAGCGCGTTGTCCGCCTCAAATGCGGCGATCCGGGCGTGTTCGGACGCAGCACCGAAGAAATCGACGCATTGAAAATGGCGGGCATTCCTGTGGAGATCGTACCCGGCGTCACAGCGGCCTGCGCGGCCGCCGCCAGCGCCGGCTTGAGCCTTACGGATCGGGGCCGTGTGGACAGCCTGGTGCTGACCACCGGCCACCGCGAAAACGGCTATGCCGTCCCTGATCCAATCCAGGATATTCGGCCGGGAACATGCATCGCCCTCTACATGGCCGTTGGCGGAGCGCAGCGGATCGCCACCAATCTCAGGGCCCGCCATCCTCATGCCCCTTTCAAGGTGCAGATTGCTGCAAAGGCCCAGCGAAAGGGTCAGATCTTGCTCAACTGCGCCCTTGAAGACCTTGCGGAAACACTGACGGCACAGGGCATTAAGGGGGAAGCAATGCTCATCATTTCATGGGCACGCCGCGATGCAAAACCGGACGAGCATTCAACTGCGTTGAGTGCGGCTTCATGAGCGGGGCATCTGCGGCGACGTGACGGGCTTTGAAGGGCCTCGCGTTCAGGGGCTTGGTCCAACGGCTCGACGTTTCCTAAGAAGTCCTGGCCCGCTACAATAGGTGTTCTCGGGCGAGAGCCATGCCGCAATGACACAACGCACGCGCAAAGCCGTGGGCCTGTTGAAATCAGCTTTCGAGCAAAGCTCTTCGGTCAGCTGTTAAGCGACGCGATCAGCTTCTGAAACTTCTCGCCCTGCACCGCCACGTGATCACGCAGGGCCTGCGCCGCTTTGTCAGGTTCGGCTGCTTTCAACGCCGCGACAATCTTACGATGCTCGTCCAAGGACTGCTCCAGCCTGCCGCGAAAACGCAGCTGCAATTTCCGGTACGGCTTGAGGCGGTTTTGCAACGCCAGCGCCTGTTTCTCCAGATAGGCATTCGCGGCGCCCTTGTAGACCGCCTGATGAAAGATCTCGTTCTGCGTATAATATGCGTCCAGATCTCCTGCCTTTGCGGCCTCGGTGCAGCCCACCATCGCCTCGATCAACCGCGCGAGCCCTGCATCAGTGATCCGCGTTGCTGCAAGCCTGCCGCAGACGGCTTCCAGCTCGGCCATGGTCTCGAACATTTCCATCAGCTCTACGGGGCCCGGCTGGCGGACGAAGACACCCCGGCGCGGGATCTGCTCTGCCATGCCGGAAGCGACAAGAATTTGCAGCGCCTCGCGAATAGGCGTGCGCGAAACGCGAAACTGCTGGGCCAACTTCAACTCGTCCAGCCGTTCCCCGTTCTGGAAATCACCGGAGAAGACCAGCTGCTCCAGCGTTTCGGCTATTTTATCAGCGCGTCTGAGTTCCATGTCGCCGCCATATCAGTCACCATGGCGGGAATGCAATAAGGCCTCGCTTGTATACGAAAACGTTGACCGTGGATGCAATATATGTGACGAGCGACAGGGTGGAACCGGAGCGTCCGACTTCGGTCACTTTCTGGGAGGAACACATGCCATCAAAGATACTATCCGCAGTCGCCGCACTTGCCTGTCTGGCCTCTGGCACAGCCGCCAGCGCCGAGACGTTGCGCCTGTCGCATCAATGGTCAAATCAGGATGTGCGCCATCAAGTGGCCCAGATGGTGGCCGATGAGGTCGCCGCAGCCGGGGTCGATCTTGAGATCCAGATCTTCGGCTCCGGATCGCTGTTCAAACCGCGCGAGCAATATCGCCCGCTGAGCCGGGGACAACTGGATATGGTTGTTCTGCCGCTCAGCTATGCCGGTGGTCAGCAGCCCGCCTATAACCTGACCCTGATGCCAGGAATGGTCAAAAACCACGATCACGCGGCACGGCTCAGCAACTCGCCCTTTATGGACGAGCTTGAGGCAAAGATGGCCGATGATGACGTGATGGTTCTGGTGCATGGCTATCTGGCAGGTGGTTTTGTGGGCAAGGATAAGTGCATCACCAAGCCGGACGACGTCGAGGGCCTGCAAACCCGCGCGGCTGGCAAGGCCTTTGAGCAGATGCTGGCAGGTGCCGGGGCCTCTATCGCCTCCATGGCCTCGTCAGAGATCTATAACGCGATGCAGACGGGCGTGCTGACAGCCGCGAACACATCTTCTTCATCCTTCGTGTCCTACCGCATTTATGAACAGGTCAGCTGCTACACGCCTGCGGGCGACGTCGCCTTGTGGTTCATGTATCAGCCGCTCTTGATGAACAAATCCAGGTTCGACGGCCTCACGCCGGAACAGCAAGCAGCCCTGCTGGATGCCTCCGCCAAGGCAGAAGCCTTCTATCTGGAAGAAGCCAAGAAGCAGGACGCGGCCTCCGAGCAGGTGTTCCGCGATGCAGGTGTCGAGATTGCCCAGATGTCGAGCGAGGATTTCGAGGCCTGGCGGGCCTTGGCGCAGCAGACCTCCTACAAGGCCTTCATAGAGGAAGTCCCCGACGGGCAAAAACTGCTGGATATGGCGCTGGCCGTCGAATAGCTGGCCGCCCAGTAATCGCGCGCGGGAAGGCTGCATTCGCGTAGCCTTCCTGCATGACCAGCCCCAAGAAATGAGGACCATGCCATGGCAGCTCACAGCTCTGCCAGCGTCGCACGCACGGGCGACAACGCCTTCCTGCGCGCGGTTGCGGCGCTTTCCACGCTGGCCGGATGGTGCTCTGCCGCGATGATCGTGGCGGCGGTGGGTATCACCTGCCAGATGATCTTCATCCGCTTTGTTCTCAATGGCTCAACTGTCTGGCAGACCGAGGCGGTGATCTATCTGGCTATCGGCGCCACGCTGGTCGGGCTGCCTTACGTCCAGCGGTTGCGGGGGCACGTCAATGTCGATCTGATCCCCCTATGGCTGGGCAGGCGGGCCAGATATGCGCTGGCCCTGTTCACGCTGTCGGCCTCTATCGTGATGGTCGCGATCATGCTCTGGTACAGTTTTGAGTTCTGGCACCTCACCTGGGAGCGGAACTGGAAATCGGACACCGTCTGGGGCGTACGCCTGTGGATCCCCTATGCCGCGCTGCCCATAGGCTTCGGGCTGTTTTTGTTGCAGCTGATCGCCGATCTCGTCGCCGTGGTCCTCAAGCTCGACACGCCTTTTGGTCTGGGGGAGGGCTGATGGATCCGCTGACGCTTGGCGCGATTGTGGCCGTCGCCACCATTCTGGTGCTGTTCTCCGGCGTCTCTGTGGCGCTTGGTCTGCTGATCGTCTCAACCGGGTTTCTGATGATCTTCGACGGGCTCCGCTCGCTGGAGCTGCTGCCGGAAATTCTCTTTGGCAAGCTCGACAATTTCGCGCTGCTCTCAATCCCGATGTTTATCATCATGGGCTCCTCTATCGCCTCTACCCGGGCGGGCGCGGACCTCTATGAGGCACTGGAGCGCTGGCTGACGCGGGTGCCCGGCGGGCTGGTGATCTCCAACCTCGGGGCCTGTGCGCTGTTTGCCGCCATGTCGGGCTCCAGCCCTGCGACCTGTGCGGCGATTGGCAAGATGGGCATTCCGGAGATGCGCAAGCGCGGCTATCCCGACGGTGTGGCCGCGGGGTCCATCGCGGCGGGCGGCACCCTGGGTATTCTTATCCCGCCATCGGTTACAATGATCGTTTATGGCATCGCGACCGAGACCTCTATCGGGCGGCTCTTCCTCGCCGGAGTCTTTCCCGGGCTTTTGCTGGTCGGGCTGTTCATGGCGTGGTCGCTTTACGCGACATGGCGTTCGGGCGATCAGAACCTGCTGGCATCCACGACCTATAGCTGGCGCGAGAAGTTTGAGATCCTGCCCCGTGTGGTCCCCTTCCTGCTGATCATTATCGGCGTGCTTTATGCGATGTATGGCGGCGTCGCGACCCCGTCCGAGACCGCGGCGGTGGGCGCGCTGCTGTGCCTGCTGATCGCGATGATCATCTACCGGCTGTGGAACCCGCGCGATCTGTGGGCCGTTCTGCGTGACAGCACCAAGGAAAGCGTGATGATCCTGTTCATCATCGCTGCGGCCGGCGTGTTTTCCTATATGCTGTCGAGCCTGTTTATCACCCAATCCATCGCCGCATGGATCGGCACGCTGGATGTAAACCCCTGGCTGTTGATGGGCGCGGTCAATGTATTCCTGCTGATCGCGGGCTTCTTCCTGCCGCCGGTCGCGGTGATCCTGATGGCCGCGCCGATCCTGCTGCCGATCATCACGACGGCGGGTTTCGATCCGATCTGGTTCGCTGTTGTTCTGACGATCAATATGGAGATCGGGCTTATCTCCCCGCCCGTGGGACTCAACCTTTATGTGATCAATGGTATCGCGCCGGATATCTCGCTCAAGACAATCCTCGCGGGATCGCTGCCCTTTGTGGCCTGCATGGTGCTGGCGATTATCCTTTTGTGCATCTTCCCGGGGCTGGCAACCTGGTTGCCCGATGCCGTGATGGGCGCCTCTGTCTGATCGATACGGAGTTTTCTGATGACCAACCCTCTCTATGACGCGTTGTTCGGAAAGCATCTGGGCAGCTCGGATGTCTTCCTGCACCTGCCCGGTGGCCAGATCATTACCTATGACGGCTTTCTCGGCACGGTGGCGCGATATGCCAATCTGATCACCGATCTGGGGCTGGTGCCCGGCGACCGGCTTGCCGCTCAGATAGAGAAATCCCCCGAGGCGCTGGCCCTCTACGGAGCTTGCGTGCAGGCGGGGGTGATCTTCCTGCCGCTCAACACCGGGTATACTGCCGATGAGATACACTATTTTGTCGATAACAGCGGCGCCCGACTGGTCCTGTGCGACGCGGGCGCGCAGGCAGCGCTGAGCGCCGTGGCGCATGCGTGCGGTGCGCGGTTGGAAAGCCTGAATGCCGATGGCTCGGGCAGTTTTGCCAAGCTGGCCGAAGACAAACCCGCCACCTTCGCGACCGTCACCCGCAGTGCAGATGATCTGGCCGCGTTGCTTTATACTTCAGGGACCACGGGCCGCTCCAAGGGGGCGATGCTTACGCAGAACAATCTGCTGTCAAACGCGCAGGTGCTGACGCAGGAATGGCGGTTCACTGCGCGCGATGTGCTGCTGCACGCCCTGCCGATCTTTCACACCCATGGGCTGTTTGTGGCGACCAATATCACGCTGGAAGCTGGCGGGCAGATGATCTTCCTGCCGAAATTCGATATTGACGCCATGATCGTCCACCTGCCCCGCGCGACAAGCATGATGGGCGTGCCGACCTTCTACACAAGGCTGCTTCGCGATGCCCGGTTTACGCGGGAACTGGCACAGCATATGCGCCTGTTTATCTCAGGCAGTGCGCCGCTTCTGGCCGAGACACATGTGCAATTCGAGACCCGCACCGGCCACCGCATTCTGGAACGCTACGGGATGACGGAGACGAATATGACCACTTCCAACCCCTATGAAGGCGAGCGGCGCGCAGGCACGGTTGGCATGCCCCTTCCCGGGGTGGAGCTGAAGATTACCGACAGTAAGACTGGCGCAACCCTGGCCCAGGGCGAGATCGGCGAGATCGAGGTGCGCGGGCCAAATGTCTTCAAGGGGTATTGGCAAATGCCCGAGAAGACAGCGCAAGAGCTGCGCGAGGACGGGTTTTTCATCACCGGTGATCTGGGCCAGATTGATGCGGATGGCTATCTGCAGATCGTTGGGCGCAATAAGGATCTGATCATCTCGGGCGGCTACAACATCTACCCCAAGGAGATCGAATTGCTGCTCGACGATCAGCCGGGCGTCCTGGAAAGCGCTGTGATCGGCGTACCGCATCCCGATTTCGGCGAGACGGTTGTGGGCATCATCGTGCCAGATGGCACGCCCGATCTGGACGCGATCCAGACCAGCATCAGCGCGTCACTGGCCCGGTTCAAACACCCCCGGAAACTGATCACGATCCCTCAGCTGCCGCGCAACACCATGGGAAAGGTCCAGAAAAACGCTCTGCGGGACGAGTTCGGAAAGCTGTTTAGTAGCTAGAGCATCGTCCGGCAAACAATCCCTGACCATGGATATTGCTATCGGCGAGGTAACTCAGCGGAACGTTTTGGATCAAGGCTTCTGTCCGCTGCATCTGTTCTCCTCAGGAGCGACCGTAGGAAGTGAGCCTCGGTCACACTCTATTGAAGCTGGTAGCGAGGTTCAATTGCGTGTGTATTGATGTCGGTGCGTGATCCTGCGACCAACTCTTCCGTGGGCTATGAGATCGACGTGATGACCCAGCTTGCCGCCGATCTGGGGGCTGAGCTGGAGATGATGCCGACCGATTGGAAAACCCTGGTGAACGGGGTTGTGGCGGGCAATTACCACATGACCGGCTCCGCTTCGATAAGCCCGGCGCGGCTGAAAGCGGCTGGCTATTCGGACAGCTATATCGCGGTCGAGTTCTTCCCCTTCACAACCGATGACAAGGCAGAGCGCTTTTCCGGCTGGGAGTCGATCAACACAGGCGAGGTGAAAGTGGCCAGCACGCTCGGCACCACGTTTGAGAAAAACATGCGTGACTGGTTCCCGGACGCGGAGATCACAGTGGTCGAAGCCCCGGCCAAATGGGGCCTTTAGAGCCTCATGAAAAAAGGG
>CAYGUB010000159.1:0-6860 GCA_964352845.1 uncultured Rhodobacterales bacterium
TGTTCATGCGCGGTGACGAGGTCGAGGCCGCCTGGGCCTGGACCGATCCGATCATTCAGGGCTGGCAGTCCCGCGGCGACCGGCCGCAAAGCTATGAGCCGGGCAGTTCGGGGCCGGAGGACGCATTGATGATGTTGCACCGCGACGGGCGACGCTGGCGGGAGATCAAGATATGAACCTAGTCGAATACCCGGATCGGGACATGATGTTTATTGATCTGGCGAACCAGTTGGCGGGAGAGCTGGAAAGCTGTCTGGCCACCCATGAGCGGGCCAGTTTTGCCGTGCCGGGCGGCACGACGCCGGGACCGGTTTTCGATGTTCTCTCGGCGGTGCATATGGATTGGAGCCGCGTCGATATCATGCTCACCGATGAGCGGCGGGTGCCCGTCGATCATGAGCGCTCCAACGAGCGGTTGTTGCGCGAGCGCCTTCTCGTGGGGCCTGCGGCTGCGGCCAATTACATCTCGATCCAGCCGCAACAGGGCGATCTGGAAGGGCTTGTTGATGCGCAGTTGCCTTTGTCCATCTTGCTGCTGGGGATGGGGGCGGATATGCACACGGCGTCGCTCTTTCCGGGCTCGCCGCAATTGGATGAGGCACTGAAAACAGCGGCACCTTTGCTCTATGTAGATGCGCCTGACGGTCTGGAGCCGCGCGTGACCCTCAGCGGGCCGGTGCTGGAAGGCTCGATGAGTTGCCATGTGCTGATCGCAGGCGATAAGAAACGCGAAGCGATCACGCGCGCCGCGCATCTGAGCCCCAATGTGGCACCGATCAAGACCGTTTTATCCCATGCAACCATTCACTGGGCTCCGTAGATTATGAAATGGACTGACCTCAAAACCCGCGCCAGCGCGCGCAGACCCATGGCTGATCTGTTTGCAGCGGACCCTGACCGCGCCGCGAATTTCTCGGCCATGCTGGGCGATCTGCTTTTTGACTACTCCAAGACCCATATCAGCGCCGATGACCGTGAAGCCCTGATCCAGATGGCACGTGATGCCGGGCTGGATCAGCGGCGGGCGGCAATGTTCTCGGGCGAGAAGATCAATGAGACCGAGGGCAGGGCGGTGCTGCACACGGCGCTGCGTAATCTGGGTGATGGCGCGGTCATGGTAGACGGCGCCGATGTGATGCCCGGCGTGCGCGAGACGCTGGGCCGGATGAAGGCTTTCGCACGCGATGTCCGGGGCGGCAGCTATCAATGCGCCGGTGGCAAGGTGACGGATGTGGTCAATATCGGCATTGGTGGCTCGGATCTGGGCCCGGCCATGGGCGTTCTGGCGCTGGCGCCTTACCATGATGGGCCGCGCACACATTTCGTGGCCAATGTGGATGGGGCCGATATCCATGACACGCTGCGGGGGCTTGATCCGAAAACAACGCTTGTGATCGTAGCCTCCAAGACCTTCACCACGATCGAGACCATGACCAATGCGCGCACCGCGTTTGACTGGCTGAAAACCTCCGTGGCCGAGCCCGCGACGCAATTTGCGGCCCTCTCATCGGCCCAGGAGAAAACCAGCGCGTTCGGCATTGATCCCGCGCGGGTTTTCGGGTTCGAGGATTGGGTCGGCGGGCGCTATTCGATGTGGGGGCCGATCGGGCTGTCGATGATGCTGGCGATTGGCCCGGATGATTTCGAACAGTTCCTGCGCGGCGGCTATGAGATGGACCGCCATTTCTGCGATGCCCCGCTGGAAAGCAACCTGCCGGTTCTGCTGGCGCTTGTGGGCATCTGGCACAATCAGGGCTGCGGGCACGCGACCCGCGCCGTTCTGCCCTATGACCAGCGCCTGTCGCGGCTGCCTGCCTATCTTCAGCAGTTGGAAATGGAGAGTAACGGCAAATCCGTGGCAATGGACGGCTCCGGGCTGGAGGTCAATTCCGGCCCTGTCGTCTGGGGCGAGCCCGGCACAAATGGCCAGCATGCGTTTTATCAGCTGATCCATCAGGGCACCCGCGTTGTGCCGTGCGAGTTTCTGGTAGCGGCACAGGGCCATGAGGAGACGCTTGCGCATCAACATCTGCTGCTGGTCTCCAACTGTCTTGCGCAGTCCGAGGCGCTGATGCGGGGCCGGTCGCTTGATGAGGCCCGCGCGATCATGGCTGAGAAAGGTGCCCAAGGCGACGAGCTGGAACGCCAGGCGCGCCATCGGGTCTTTCCCGGTGACCGGCCCTCGACCACGCTGATTTATCCGAAACTGACGCCCTATATGCTGGGGCAGATCATTTCTTTGTACGAACACCGGGTTTTTGTCGAAGGTGTCATACTGGGCATAAACTCCTATGATCAGTGGGGGGTAGAGCTGGGCAAGGAGCTCGCCAATGCGCTGACCCCGATCGTCAAAGGCGAGGCCGCTGCGGACGGCAAGGATGGCTCGACCCGGATGCTGGTGAAGTTTCTTCTTGGCGCAAGGCATGATCGCGACTAGCCTGCTGGTGTGAGAGTTGACGCCTTAGCAAGTTGATATGCCAAACCAATTTTTTGGAGCCAGATTATGCGGGTTTTATACGTTGCAGGGCTTGTGGCGGGTCTTGCCACGCAGCCGACCATTGCTGAGACCATCAACTATGAATATGTCGGACAGCCGATATTCATCTCGGACACCGATACGCCATCGGATGTTTTTCCCGACGGACTTTCCGGCACGTTGTCGATAGATACAGATCTCTTCCCCGGCGGAGTTCTTGCGAACGCGACGCTGCGTCTTGAATATAACGACGATACCGGATTGGCGAGCTATGAGATCACCAGCGGCTCGGCGCGTTTTTCCGCCGCTGCCAATCTGTCCGAGGTAGACAGGATATATAATTTCATCGATTTCTCAGGGGTAATCGATCAGACGCTCTTCGGTGTCATTTTTGGTGCGGCAAGCTATGAGCTGGTTTTCAACGACGATTTCGACATTGTCGACTGGGAGGGCAATGGCGGTCTGCAAGGTGGCAGCAATGATTTCTTCAGTACGCCGGCAGGTGATTTCACGGCCGAGCCGGGCGAGAGCGCCGGTCCCGGTGCGTGGAACAGGCTGAGCGCTCCGACCCCGATCCCGCTGCCGGGAGGGTTTGGCTTGTTGCTTGGCGGCCTCGGTGTTTTGGGCGCGATGCGTCTGAGGAAAAACAGGCGCCGCTGAGATCTAGAGCTGTTGGGCGCCATCGCGCGCGACCATCTGGTGACGCAACGCTTCGGGGATCGGGCGTTTCGTTCCGTCCGCGTTGAGAAAGACCAGCACGGCGCTGCCTGTGGCGCGCAGATTGCCCGACCACACGGCGTATTGCATCTGACAGCTGTTGGTCCGTAGCGTCTCTGTGCGGCCTGTGACTATGTAATCTTCGCTCAGTTTCATCTCTGCCAGATAGTCGACCTGCACCTGCCGCAGCACCAGTCGCGGCCCGGTCGCTGTCGCATATTCGCGCAGGCCGTAGTCTCGCAGGTAATGCACGCGAAAGGCCTCAAACCAGCGCAGATAGGCCACGTTTGAGACATGCGCGAGCGCATCAAGCTCTCCGAAGCGGGTGCGGTCCGCCACGCCGTAACGCCAGGGCTCGGGGATGCCCCTCTCACGCAAGGCACTGGCGGGCAGGGGGGTGTGATAGGCAAGCTCAGGCATGGAATCGTCTCCGCAGTCTCTGTCGGAATGCTCTTAGCCGCTTCGCCTGCGCGCGAACAGACAGGGCGCGGGACCGGTGCGGGTAGGGATAACCTTACCCTGCGTCACCACACAATCGCCGTAATTGCATTTCATACATATTCCAGAGAGCACTTTACCATCGTTACACACCGATCGAGGCAACAGGGCAATCCCCTGTTGCCTCGTTTGCTTTTCGCGCCTGTCACTGCGTTAAGCCCGCCTTGCGCGCTTTAACGCCTTGTTAATTTACCAGTTGTAAACACTTCGAAAAATCGTGGAGAGGCGACGGATGACGATACAAGGCGATGACGTAATCAGCTTTTCAACACGCCCTTTGGACAAGAGCCTGCCGGTTCTGGTGGTGGAGGATCAGGCGCTGCTGGCGCTCGACACACAGGATATTCTGGGCGAGCTTGGGTTTTGCAATGTGGAGATCTGCCTGAACTATGATCAGGCCCGATCCAGCCTTTTGCGCAACAGATACGGGCTTGCGGTCTTTGACATCAATCTGGGCGGCAATCTGACCTTTGGCCTGATCTCTATGGCGCGCAGGCGCGGCGCGGTGGTTGTTACAATGTCAGGCTATTTGCCGGGCATGAAGCGGGTCGATGAAGCCATTCTTCTGGCCAAACCCATTGATTCCGGCAGGTTGATGCGGGCGATTGAAATCGCGGCGGCAGGCATGCCCTTGTCGGTGGTCATATAGACCCTGCGATCAGCGCCGGCCTTTGGAGCGGGTAACGGGAATCGAACCCGTAACTGAAGCTTGGGAAGCTTTCGTGATACCTTTTCACCATACCCGCCGGGATATGCGCGGCCCCGGTCACACTCAGCTAAGTCAGCGCGTGCGCAGCGTCAAGACCGCCTGCGCCTGCGCCTCGGCTTATCGGCGCCGCCACCGCCCGTGTTGAAGGTGATATCGGGCAGGTCAACCAGGCTGTTGAGGATCGCGAAGGGCTCCACCGCGTTGGGGATGTTGGAGGCATTGACAAAATGCTCCTGAAAGCGCGGCTCGATGGCGGTCTCGATCTTGTGGATCTGCTGCACCGTCACTTCGATCTCGCGACGTGCATCTGTGTTGAGCAGCGCAATTCGCGCGCCTGTCCCGGCAGCATTGCCCGCCGATGTCACTTTCTCGAAAGGCGCATCGGGGATCATGCCCAGCACCATCGCATGTTTGGGCGAGATATGGGCCCCAAAGGCCCCGGCAAGCACGATCCGGTCGACCTTATCCACCCCAAACTTATCCATCAACAGCCGCGCACCGGAATAAAGCGCGGCCTTGGCCATCTGGATCTCGCGGATATCGCGGTTGGTCACGGTGATGCGGCGGGTGCCGTCCTCCCAGACCAGATAGGAATAGGTCCTCCCGTCAAGAAAACAGCGTTCGGTTCCTGTCTGCTCGGGCGATCCGATCAGGCCGGGCCCGTCAAGCAGCCCTGCCAGCCGCATCTCTGCGACCATCTCTATGATGCCCGAACCGCAGATTCCCGTAATCCCGCTGGCCTCGATCGCGGCGTCAAATCCGGGCTCATCGGACCACAGATCAGAGCCTATCACCCGAAAGCGTGGCTCTTTCGTGATAGGGTTGATCTCCACCCGTTCAATCGCGCCGGGTGCGGCCCGCTGGCCCGAGCTGATCTGCGCGCCCTCAAAGGCCGGACCCGTGGGCGAGGAGCAGGCAAGGACCTTTTCTCGATTGCCCAGCAGGATTTCGGCATTTGTGCCAACATCGACCACAAGCACCAGATCATCAGATTTGTCGGGCGCCTCTGACAAGGCAACGGCGGCTGCATCCGCGCCCACATGGCCTGCGATGCAGGGCAGAAGATAGATCTGCGCTGCAGGCAGGATCGGCAGGCCCAGCTCGCGCGCTGTCACACAGACCGCGCTGGAGGTTGCCAGCGCGAAAGGCGCCTGGCCCAGCTCGAACGGGTCGATGCCCAAAAGCAGGTGGTGCATCACCGGGTTGCACACAAAGACGGCGTCAACGATCAGATCGGCGGTGATCCCGGCCTCGCTCGCGATCTGATCCACCAGCGCACCCAGCCCATCGCGGACGGCCTGCGTCATCTCCCGAGCGCCGCCCGGGTTCATCATCGAGTAGCTCACGCGGCTCATCAGATCCTCGCCGAAGCGGATCTGCGGGTTCATGAGACCCGAAGAGCCGACCACTTCCCCCGTCGCCAGATTGCACAGATGCCCAGCAATGGTGGTGGAGCCCAGATCGACGGCAAGCCCATAGATCGCGCCGTCGTAAAATCCGGGCCAAAGTTGCAACAGGCGCGGCTGGCTGGCGGCATTGCCAAGCTCAACGGCGCAGGTGACCATCCAGCCGCCTTCGCGCAGCACAGGTTGCAGCCGGGCCAGAAGCGCCAGATCAATCTGCAGGTTTTCGATCTGCCAGTCACGGGCAAGGGCGTCTTTGAGCCGCTCCAGATCACCGGAGGGCTCATGCATGTCGGGCTCGGCCACTTCGACATAGAACAGCTTGACCGAGGGTTTCAAAACGATATCGCGCGCCTCGACCCGTTTGCGCACGACCTGACGGTGAACCTGACTTTCCGAGGGGACGTCGATCACAACATCGCTTTGGATCAGCGCCTGACATCCCAGCCTGCGCCCTTTGGGCAGGCCACGCTTGTCATCATAGCGCTGCTCCACCGTGTTCCAGTCGGACAACGCGGTTTGCGCGACAGTGAGCCCGTGTTTGGAGAACTCCCCGAATGCAGGCGTCACCTGACATTTGGAGCAGATGCCCCGCCCGCCACAAACCGAATCCAGATCCACCCCAAGCTGGCGGGCCGCTGTCAGAACCGGTGTGCCGCGCGGGAAGTGGCCGCGCTTGCCCGAGGGCGTGAAGATGACGAGCGGGTCAGTCATGGGCGATTATGTGGCTTGATGGGGCCATCTCAACCTCTGCGCCGCCTGCCGCCGGCACGCCCGCCACGCGCGGCGGCGGCACTGCCATCGGCATTGCGCGGTTTGTTGAACTTGATCCACTCGCCGCCCGAAGGGTCGTGATCGAGCAGGAAATTGGCGGCGCGAATGGCCTCCATCTCCGTGCCCGGGCGCGGTCTGGTAGAGCCCAGACCGGTGAGCTGGGCGAGAAGCTCCGGGTCAATATCGTCGGGCACGATGATCCCGGCTGCGGCCAGCGCATCGCGCTTTTCCTGCAGCTTGATCGGGCCCACGGGCAGGGCCACGGGGTTCATGATGGCCGAGG
>CAYGUB010000160.1:0-6805 GCA_964352845.1 uncultured Rhodobacterales bacterium
CCGTCGGTGTCAGATCGCGCATGCAGGACCCGCCCAGCTGCAAACCCACCCGCTCCATCAGGCGCGCGCCGAGCCCATCACAGCTATCGGGGCCGGGCTGCGGTGTGCAGGTCTCGCACCAGTTGATCTCGACCG
Organism: uncultured Rhodobacterales bacterium; assembly: GCA_964352845.1. Classification (GTDB taxonomy): domain Bacteria; phylum Pseudomonadota; class Alphaproteobacteria; order Rhodobacterales; family Rhodobacteraceae; genus Litoreibacter. Next base: position 136 of record CAYGUB010000160.1, read on the forward strand.
CATTGCCGCTTTGGCTTGCGACGATATCGAGCCTGCCCTGGGGGTCCGCGAAAGCCCCAAAAGCCAAAGCATTGGCGGCGAGCTCATGGGTGATCAGGCTGACCGGGGTGATCTGATGCGCGTTCAGCCGCACGCCGCCTGCATCAAGCCGGATGGGCTGGTCGGCCCGGTAAGGGTCAAGCACGCGGTTGATCACATCGCCCAGACAGACCGAGCCGCCCTCCTCCAACCGGTGCATGATCGCCTGCGCGCCGGACAGGGCGTTGATCCGGTCACTCAGCTTTGACATGGCGGTTTTCACATCCGTCTCATGCCGCGCGGTCATGCGCACCATTGAATTGACCATAGCCAGAAGGTTCTGGACGCTGTGGCCCATCTCGGCCTTGAGCGCCGCGATATCGTCTTGCGATGAGGCAGTCGCGGAAGCGTCGTCCTGAGAGATTTGCATATCCACCTCTGATCTGCTGAATGCCGGTTCGGTGGCTGGCCTATCGGATATGTGTTAACCAGTTATTTACGATGATGCGGAGCCCGTCCGTCCACGCCGGTCATTGCGCAAATTGGCATAGAGCACATGATTGCGCCAGCGCCCGTTGATCTGCAAATAGCTCTGAGCCACCCCCTCATATTTGAAACCGGCCTTCTCCAGAACGCCGCGTGAGGCTGCGTTTTGCGGCAGGCAGGCGGCCTCGATGCGGCTGATATCGAGATTGGTGAAGGCGAAATGCACGATCGCCGTGATCGCCTCATGCATATAGCCCTGCCGCGCATGAGGCTGACCAATCCAGTAACCCAACGTGCCGGCCTGCGCGGGGCCCCGACGGATATTGTCGAGTGTGATCGCCCCGATCAGGGCGCGGTCACTTTGGCGCTCCAGAAACAGCGGCGCGGCAGTGCCCGCCGTGACCGCCCTTTGGGCCCAATAGACCCGGTTGGTGAAACTGCGCCGCGACAGATGATCGCCTGCCCAGCTTGGCTCCCAGGGGATCAGGAAATCACTGCTGTTTTCGCGCAAAGCAACCCATTCCCGAAAATCGCCATGCTGGGGCAGCCGCAACACCATGCGCTCCGTCTTGATGCGAACATGCCCTTTGCGCCAAAACATCACGCAACCAGTCGGCGCGTCACATCCTCAAGATAAAGCGCCTTTTCAACCGGGCCGTACAGCGCCATCGCAAGCTTGCCGCCCTCCGACATTGAGCCCGCGAAGCTGCGCACGGCAGCCACGTCAACAGCGTCGATCTTGGCGATTGTCTCGGCCAGGGGTGGCACGCGGCCCCAGATGGCCAGAACACGCGCCTGCCGCTCTGCCCGGGCCGAGGGGCTCTCCAGCCCCATCAGCAGACCGGCCTTCATCTGCGCGCGGGCGCGGGCGATTTCTTCCTCGCTGAGATCTTCTGCGGCGCGTTTAAGCTGATCGACCGTCAGCTTCGCCAGCCCCGCAATATCCTCAGCCGAGGTGCCCGCATAGACGGTCATCATGCCGGTATCGCTATAGCTGCCGATTTGCGAGAAAACTGAATAACACAGGCCGCGTTTCTCGCGCGCCTCCTGAAACAGGCGCGATGACATGCCCCCGCCAAAAGCGGTAGAGAATATCTGCGCGGTATAGAAGTCATCATCCCGGTAGCCCGGCGCTTCAAGCGCAAGGGTGAAATGGGCCTGCTCCAGCAATTTGACCTCCCGCCGCTCGCCGCTGCTGAACCGCGCGGCGGGGGCTTGCAGCTGACCGGACGGTTTCATATCGCCAAAAAGCCGCTCTGCCATGGCGACGATCATGTCGTGATCTACTGCTCCTGCCGCTGACAGGATCATCTGCTCAGGCCCGTAATGCTCTGCCACGAAACCTGCCAGATCATCGCGGGTGAAGCTCGAGACGCGCTCGGACGGGCCAAGGATCGTTCGACCAATGGGCTGTTCGGGGTAGGCTACCTCCTGCAGCCAGTCGAAGACAACATCATCGGGCGTGTCGAGCGATTGGCCAATCTCTTGCAGGATCACACCGCGTTCGACCTCGATCTCGCGCGGGTCAAAGACCGGGTTGCGCAGGATATCAGCGATCACGTCAAGCCCAAGACCCACATCATCGCGCAGAACCCGCACGTAATAGGCCGTCACCTCACGCGAGGTATAGGCGTTGATATAGCCGCCCACATCCTCGATCGCTTCGGCGATCTGAAGCGCGGAGCGGTGTTTGGTGCCCTTGAAGGCCATGTGCTCCAGAAAATGCGCGATGCCGTTTTGGCTGACCCGCTCATGCCGCCCGCCTGCGCCGACCCAGACACCGATAGAGGCGCTTTCGAGGCCGGGCATATGTTCCGTGACGACCTGAAACCCGTTGGCCAGCCGGTGGATCTGCTGTTTCACGATCCGATCCTTTCAAGGATAATGCTTTTGATAGCGTCGAGCCCGGAAGTCTTCGTGATCCTCTCGGGCCGGTCAAACAGATCAGCCATACGCGGCGGCAGATCGGGGTGGTGCTGCGTGGCCTCTGCTACCGCATCGGGGAATTTCGCGGGATGCGCCGTTGCCAGCGTGACCATGGGCGTCGCACCCTGATGCTGTGCTGCAACCGACACGCCAACGGCGGAATGGGGGCATAGCAGCTCACCGCTCGCCTTCAGTGTTGCCGCGATGGTCTGTTTGGTCTGCGCCTCATCCGCGCGGCCAGAGGCATAGGTTTCCCGCAAGGCCCCGATTGCGCCTTGCGAAACCTCGAACGCGCCGCGTGTCTTGAGCGCATCCATCTGTTCGCTCACCGCGCTGCCCTGCTGGTCGTAGGCGTAGAACAATGCCCGCTCGAAATTGGAGCTGACCTGAATATCCATCGAGGGGCTGATCGTGGGTGCCACGCCTTGCGTTGTATAGGCCCCTGTCTCAAGCGTGCGGTGCAGGATGTCATTGCGATTGGTCGCGATCACCAGCTTGCCGGTGGGCAGCCCCATCCGACGTGCGATATCGCCTGCAAATATGTCGCCGAAATTGCCGGTGGGCACGGTGAAGCTGATCTCTCGATCAGGCGCGCCCAGTGCTACGGCCGAAGAGAAATAATACACGACCTGCGCGAGAACCCGGGCCCAGTTGATCGAGTTCACGCCCGCCAGCCGCACCTCGTCCCGGAAGTTGAAATCGTTGAACATGTCCTTGACGGCCGCCTGACAGGTGTCGAAATCCCCCTCAACGGCAAGCGCATGGACATTGCTTTCGGTGGGCGTCGTCATCTGACGGCGTTGCACGTCCGAGACCCGGCCGTCGGGAAAGAGGATAAACACATCGACCGAGGGCAGACCGCGAAACGCCTCAATCGCAGCAGAACCTGTATCGCCCGAGGTCGCACCGATGATCGTCACGCGGGATCCGGACCGCGCAAGCGAGGCCTGAAACATCTGCCCGATCAGCTGCATCGCGAAATCCTTGAAGGCGAGCGTGGGCCCGTGGAACAACTCAAGCAGGAAATGGTTCGTATCCAACTGGACAAGCGGTGCGCGGGCCGCGTGGCCGAAGCCTGCATAGGCCTTGGCAATGATCTCGCGGAACTGCGCGTCGCTGAACGTGTCGCCAATGAAAGGCCGCATGACGCGGAAGGCGATCTGCTCATAGCTGAGCCCGCGCATCGCACGGATATCATCAGCGGAGAACGCGGGGATGGTGCGCGGCAAGTACAGCCCGCCATCACGTGCGAGCCCGGTGAGCATGGCCTGCTCGAAACTCAGAACCGGGGCCTCGCCGCGTGTCGAGATATAGTCCATCACTTGCACTCTTTTCTCATTCATCGCCGCATGCCGCCGCGCGGTTACAGCGTCCGCTGGCGGATACGCCATAGCAAATACACTGTCATTGCGAACCACAAAAGCGCCAGTGAGAACCATGTGATCGCATATTGCAGGTGATCATTTGGTATCGCGTTGGTGTTGATTGGCAACGGATCAATGGCCGGTTGCGTTTCGCTGACGCTGCGCGCCACGATCAGGAAGGGCTCCGCATCAAGCGCCTGCGCCATGGCCGGGACGTCGCGGGCAAACCAGATATCGCGGGTCTGGTCAGGCTCGGGCGTGAAGCTGTCGAGCTCATCGGGCCAGTGCAGATTGCCCTGCACCGTGACCGCTTGCGCCTGCCGGGGCTCATCCTTGCGTTCGGTCGGGATGAAGCCGCGATCGACCATGATGCGCCTGTCATCGCTTTGTAGTACAGAGATCACCCGGTAGCCCGCCCCGCGCCGCTTGACCGAGGCCAGCACATGTAGCTCTTCACCGGTGAAATCGCCTTGCAGCTCTACCGGCAGATAGAGATCGGATTGCGCGGAAGGGGTCTGCGGGACAGCCACGGGCGCGGCGGAGACGCGCGCGTTGATATCGCTCAGAATGGCTTCTTTCCAGGCCAGGCGCTGGAGCTGCCAAACCCCGAGCGATACCAGAATGGCGATGCCACCGATCCCGAATATCAGAGGCATAATCATGTGTTTGTTCATGTCACCGCTACCAAAAATGCCACGCGGAACCGAGTTCCCCGTGGCAGGATTTTTGTAAGGGGCCAAGGCGCGTGTCTGACCTCTTAGCCGCCCCAGATATAGACGGCGGCAAACAGGAAGAGCCAGACCACATCCACAAAGTGCCAGTACCAGGCGGCGGCCTCGAACCCGACATGTTTCTCAGGGGTGAAGTGACCCGCATAGGTGCGCAACAGGCATACGAACAGGAACACCGTGCCAACCAGAACGTGGAAGCCGTGAAAGCCCGTGGCCATGAAGAAATTCGCGCCATAGATGTTGCCGGCAAAGCCGAAGGCCGCGTGGCTGTATTCATAGATCTGGAACACGGTGAACAAGGCGCCCAGGGCAATTGCCAGGATGAGGCCGTTCTTGAGATCTTTGCGGTTGTTTTCATGGACCAGCGCGTGGTGCGCCCATGTTGCGGCAGCACCGGAGCACAGCAGGATCAGCGTGTTGATCAGCGGCAGGTGCCAGGGGTCAAAGGTCTCGATCCCTGCGGGGGGCCACTGGCCGTCCACAGCCGGGCTTTCGGGGCCCATCGGGTACATCGCGTGCTTGAAGAACGACCAGAACCATGCCACGAAGAACATGACCTCGGACATGATGAAGAAGATGAACCCATAGCGCAGGCCGATCCGTACAACGGGGGTGTGATCGCCGACCTGACTTTCCTCGACCACGTCAGACCACCATGAAAACATCACATAGAGCACGGCGGCAAAGCCGATCAGAAACATCCACGGCCCTTCGATCTCTATCAGACCGAACAGCATTGGCATGGGTCCGGCCATCCAGCCGACAGCACCGGTCAGCATGACAAAGGCACCGACAGCGCCCAGGAACGGGTTAATCGAGGGCGGCAGAATGTGGTAATCGTGGTTCTTTGCGTGTGCCATGTGCGGTCTCTCTTACGGGCTTCAGTTCATGTCAGACTGTGTCGGGACGGTCGCCTGCGCAAGCTCTGGCAGGTCCGTTTCGTAGAATGTGTAGCTCAGGGTGATCTGTTCGATATGTTGGCCATCTGCATCATCGACGATCTCCGGGTCAACATAGAATGTGACCGGCATCTGCACCCGCTCGCCGGGCCGCAACACCTGCTCTTCAAAGCAGAAACACGCGATCTTGACGAAATAACCGCCTGCGGTGAACGGAAACACGTTGTAGGAGGCAGAGCCCGCGATGGGTTTGGAGGTCGGGTTATAGGCCTCGTAGAAGGCGAGGCCGGTCTCGCCAATGCGCACGGTCATTTCGCGCTCCACGGGGTAGAACTCCCAGCCCATGCCCTTTTGAAGCGATCCGTCGAAGCGGATCTTGATCGTCTGGTCCAGCACCGTATCGGGTGCCGCATCGGCTTCCAGCGTGGTGCCGCCATAGCCGGTGACACGGCAGAACCAGTCATAGAGCGGCACGGAGGCGAAGGCGAGGCTAAGCATCGTCGTGACCAGCAAAATCAGCCCGCCCAAGGTACGCGTTTTTGGATCGAGGTCTTTGAGCATCAATTGCCCCCCTCAACGGTGAGGGAGGGACGGACAGCGTGATCGAATGCTTCAACCATACCACCGTTCGACACTTTCGCGATGGTCAGCCCAAAGACAATCGCGGCAAAGCCCACGAGCACGAAGCCCAGTCCCACATTGCGCCCGAAGCGGCGCTTGTGCAATTCATGTTCTGCCTTGATCGCCATCTAGAACCAAGCCCCCATACCCGCCTTTACCCAGAGCGCCTGCGCCAGAAGCGCACCGAAATGGGCGAAAAGATAAACCAATGACTGGCGGAAGAACTTGCGCTCGGCGAGGTATTTGTCACCCTCGGCCTGCGCCTCGTCCCGCTGCCAGATAGCCCATGCGCCCGCCAGGAACCGCGCGTTGAGCAGCAGCGCCGCGGCCAGATAGATCCACCCGCCGATAGAGGTGAAGGCCGCGCCAATCGCCAGCGGGGCCAGCAGCACCGTGTAGATGAGGATCTGGCGGCGTGTCTCGCGGCGGCCATGGGTGACGGTCAGCATGGGAACGCCGGCGTTCGAATAATCCTCGTTCATGAAGAGCGCCAGTGCCCAGAAATGCGGCGGGGTCCACATGAAGATGATGGCAAACATCAAGACGCTTTCGACCGAAATCCCACCGGTTGCAACGGCCCATCCGATCATGGGCGGGAAAGCCCCGGCAGCGCCACCGATGACGT
>CAYGUB010000161.1:0-6634 GCA_964352845.1 uncultured Rhodobacterales bacterium
GTGAAAGAGCCTGCCGCGACGGCTGTATCAACAATATCGGGCGAGGTGTTGCGGCTGGCCACATCGGCGCAGGCTCCAAGGAGCGTAAGTCCTGCGGCGGCTGATCCAAGTTTCAAGAGGGTCCGGCGGTTCATGCTGGGTCCTTTCAGATAGATTTCAGGTTGATGGAATTATTTCCCACAAAGGGCAAAGTGTCGCGCCAGAACGAAAGGTCAAGAAAATTGTGGAATTTTTTTACACGACGCCTAATTTTGGGACATGAGCAGTAAAGAACTCTCCGGCGCCGGCTCTGCCCTGATGCGCGTCCTGCACGGTTTGTTGCGCCCTCTGGTGCGCACATTGATCGCTTACGGCCTGACAGCGCCGACCGTCTACCGCCTGCTCAAGCGGATTTATGTCGAGGTCGCGCATGAAGACTTTCGTATCGCCGACACCCCGCCCACCGACAGCCGCATCACGCTTTTGACCGGGGTCCATCGCCGCGATGTGCGCGAGATCCTGACCAGCGACGCCGAAAGCTGGACCGGGGCGCGGCAGAAAAGCACGGTCTTTGCGACTGTCGTTGGTCAATGGCTCGCCAACCCGGATTATCTGGACGACGCTGGCAACCCTCTGGTGCTGCCCCGCTCCGGCGAGCTGACCAGCTTTGAAAGCCTTGTGCGGCTTGTCAGCACCGATCTGCGGGCACGGACTGTTCTGGACGAGTTGCTGCGGCTGGGACTGGTGGAAGAGGTCGAAGACGGGCTGGCGCTGAAGTCTGAGCAGGCGGTCTTCGGATCGGGCTCTGATGAACATAAGACGGTATTTTTCGCAGCCAATGTGGGCGATCATCTGGCTGCTGCGGCTGAAAACCTGCTGGCCCCCGAGCCGCCCTTCCTTGAGCGTGCTGTGTTCTACAACCACCTGTCCGAGACGTCCATCGACCAGATCGAGGCGATGGCCCGGACGGAAAGCCAAACCGTTCTGAATGCGCTTAACAAGCAATCCGCGCAGTTCCAAAAGCAGGATAGATCGAGCCCGGGGCCAAAACAGCGCTACCGGTTCGGAGTTTACTTTTACCGAGAAGACGCCGATGTCAAGGATACCACGCCCAGTGAGAAAAGTAACTGATATGCAGCGCAGATACGTCCTGTCGCTTCTGGGGGCGGGGATCGCTGCTGGCTGCACACCACCCGGCATCGCCTCTCGCGATGCAAATGATCCGTTTGAGGGCGGTATCGGAGGCACCGGGATTGTCGGGCTGATGACCGATGAGGGCTCTGTGCTGATCAATGGTTTGCGGGTGGAATTGACCGGGCGCACGCGGCTCAGCAGCGCTGTGGGAGAGCTCACAGATGACGCACTGCGCCCCGGCGCTGCCTTGACGATTGTGGCCGATTACACGCGTGACCGGCTGGTCGCCAAGCAGATTGACGTCGCCTATCCGTTGATCGGAACGCTGCGGGTGTCGCGGGGTCAGTGGTCGATCAATGGCAGTCCGATCCGGCGTGAGCCCGGTGCAATCGGGGTGCTGCGGGCCGGCACCCGAGTTGCCGCAAGCGGTGTGTGGTCGCAAAGCCATCTCGTCCTGACGCGCAGCGATCCCGCCCCGTTTGACGGAGACGTGGCCGCCGGCGTGGTGACGCGCTCAGGGCCCACGGGCGTTATGATCGGCCAGACGCCTGTGGTCTTGCCACAGGGGCAATCACGACCGGTCAGCGGGCTTTATGCGACAGCGACAGGCCACTACTCTGGCGGACGCCTTACCGCAACTTCACTACAGGTCGGGCGGTTCGACCCGCGCGCGGGCGCGTTCCGTCAGATGTCCGTGGAAGGGTTTCTGGAGCCTGTCTCTGCTGCGCCGGGGTTCCGTATCGCAGGGCTTGGACATAGCTTTGATGAACGCGTGAAGCTGGCCCCGCTGGCGGCAAGGCGCGCCATCTATTTCGGGCGCTATGACGGGCGTTTCAAGGCCGGGCGCGGCTATTTGCTGCCACAGGATTTCGCGCAGCGTCGCGCGCTTCTGCGCCCCGGTCTGGGCGAGGGGTATGCGGGCCAGATCGTCTCGACCCTGTAGCCTTTATGCTGCGCCCGCAAATTCTTCGCCCGTCTTGGCGCCGGTGATATAGGCCACAACGTCCTGACCATCCGTCTGGGATGCAATGAGGTTTGCCACCATGCGCCCGCGCCGGAACACCACGATCCGGTCGACCAGATCAAAGACCTGCCGCATGTTGTGGCTGACCAGAATGAGGCTTTCGCCCGCCTTCTTGAGCGTTCGGATGATGTTCTCGACCTGCTCGGTTTCCTGCACGCCCAGCGCGGCCGTAGGCTCATCCATGATGGTGAGTTTTGAGGCAAAGGTCGCCGTGCGGGCAATCGCTACGCACTGGCGTTGCCCGCCCGACATGTTGCGGATCGGATTGCGGATATTGGGGATTTTCACCGCGGTCTTCTCAAGCCCGGCAATCGTGTCTTCGCGCATTGCCTTGTAGTCGAGAAATCGAAACGGCCCGAGCCAGTCAAAACGTGTTTTCTCGCGGCCAAGGAAAAGGTTGTCAGGCACGTCGAGATCATCGGCCAGTGCGAGGGTCTGAAACACTGTCTCGATCCCCGCCTCGCGCGCATCAATCGGGCCCGAGAAATGCACCGGCCGGCCGTCAAAGATGATCTCTCCGCGCGTGCGTTGCTCCACCCCGGTGATCTGGCGCACGAAGGTTGATTTACCCGCGCCATTATCGCCCATGATCGCGACATGCTCGCCGCGCTGGAGGTTGAAATTCGCGCCCTCAAGCGCGTGGACACCGCCGTAATGCTTGGTCAGGTCCCTCGTTTCCAGAATGTAATCGGACATCTCTGACCTCCTTTAGCTTTTTAACAGCGCACGTTCCTGGCGCATTTTGTCCAGCACGACCGCGCCGATGATAATCGCGCCCATTGCCATCAACTGATAGAAGGCGTCGAGCTTGATATAGGTGAAGCCCGACTGGATCACGCCAAAGACCATAGCGCCCAGCACCGTACCGATAATAGAGCCGCGCCCGCCCGTCAGGCTGACCCCGCCGATCACCGCCATGGCGATGGCGTAGAGCTCATAAAAGATGCCCATGCCCGATTGCGCGGTCAGGTTTTTCGAGCTCAGGATCACAGCGGCAAAAGCCGCCAGCATCGAGGCAATCATATAGACCCGTACCTTGTGGCGCTGGACATTTATACCCGACATGCGCGCGGCATCCTCGTTCGAGCCGATCGCATAGGTATGTTTGCCGTAAAGCGTGTATTTCAGAACCACATGAAAGATGATTGCCAGAAGGATAAACCAGAAGACCGGCATCATGCCCTTGCCAAGTGCCGCATAGCTTTCCGTCGGGAAGGATACCGGCTGACCGCGTGTCCAGGCCTGCGCAATACCGCGGCAGATCAGGAACATGCCCAGTGTCGCGATAAAGGGCGGAATACGGGTATAGGCAATCAGGCTGCCATTGATCGCGCCGATGAAACCGCCAAAAGCCAGCGCCACAAGAACCGGCACGATCACCGGCAGATCAAAGGCCCAGTCGCCAAACACCGCCTTTGGGTTCGGGTTGCCATTGACCAGCTCGGTCTGGGCAAAGGACATCACGATCATCGCGGTCGCACCGACCAGCGGGCCGGAAGACAGATCGATCCCGCCTGAAATGATAACCTGCGTCACCCCCAGGGCGATGATGCCAATGATTGCGACCTGCAGGATGATGATCCGCAGCCGTGCCTCGTTAAAGATCGAGTCGAACCGGTCCTGTGTATCAAACAGGAAGCTCTGACCGTTCATGTAAGGCAGCAGCTGCCCAAGGGCCTCGAAGATCGCGACGATGATGATCAGCGCGAAAAGGATGTTCAGCTCATTGGGCCATGAGCGCTTGGACTCGTCAAAGGCCAACCCGCCGGTGCCGTGACTGGTGTCTGACATCTGCCAGCCCCCTCATATATGTGTGGGATTTTGAAGATCTCGGGTAAGGGCGAGCGCGCCGCCCCTACCAATCGGATCAAGAGTGTCCTGCGCCTATTGCAGAAACTCTTCAACATTCTCCGGCGTTACCAGCTTGAATGGGATGAAGACAGTCTTGTCCACCTCTTCGCCAGCCGCCAGTTTCAGCGCCGTATCAATGGAGCCTGCGCCCTGACCTGCGAGGTCCTGGAACACGGTAACATCCATCTCACCGGCCTGCATGGCGACCAGTGCGTCAGGTGTCGCGTCAACGCCGCCGACAACGACATCATCCATGGAGATACCCGCCGCTTTCATCGCCTGAATAGCCCCGATGGCCATCTCGTCATTATTGCCGAAAACCGCATCAAATGGCTCGCCTGCAGAGATCCAGTTGGTCATCAGGTCTTGTGCTTCATCACGGGACCAGTTGGCGGTCTGTTCGTCGATCAAAGTGATGAAGTTACACATGTCCATGCCGATCACGTCATGGAAATCCTTGGAGCGTTGTACCGCCGCCTGGTTGGACAGCTGGCCCATCAGCATATAGGCCTTCGCACCGCCAGATTTGCCAGCTGCGCGCAGGTCCTGACACATGCGGAAAGCGGCCAATGTACCGGACTCGATCTCGTTGGACGCCACAAAAGCCTGGCCGTCGGGCAATGTATCCATGTTGACCGGCTGGCGGTTCACATAGACCAGCGGCACGCCTGCGGCCGAGGCGGCCTGCGTCATCGCCTCTGTCGCGTTTGTGTCAACAGCATTGACAATGATCGCATCCACGCCCGAGGCGATGAAGTTGTTGATCTGATCGAGCTGACGCGCGACGTCATCTTGTGCGTCTTCCATTTGCAACGTGACACCGTCAAGCGTCTCGACATGATCGGTCATGCCATTGCGCATGATTGTCAGACCGTTATCGTCGAACCGCGCAATCGACACACCGATTTCAGCCGCCATGGCAGCGGTTGCCATAATCGCCGTCAGGCCTGCGCTCAGTAGAAGTTTCTTCATGGTTTCCTCCCAGTTATCGTGCCCGGCACACGCCATATTTTGCCGGGACCCCATTGGGGCTATTTTTTCATCGCCCGCCTCACGCGGCCTCTGCCGCGCTTTGCTGCGCAATGAAGTCCAAGGATCGCGACAGCTCATCTGCCGGATCACGCAAGTTATGCACCTCGGGTGCGAAAGCCTCGAAGGACAGCGGACCGGCATAGCCAGCGCGCTGTAGCGCTTTGATCTGTTCTATATTCTCCAGCTGATCATCCGCCCCCACCAGAACGCGGTCGCCATCTTTCAGCGTAGCCGGGTCGCGCCGCCCACCTTGCGTGCCAGAGATATGGACCAGCCCGGTATGGTGGCCGAACAGGGCCTGCTCACCCGACAGGTGATGATGGAACGTGTCATGGATCAGCTTCACCGAACCTGCCAGCGAGAGCGCCTCGATCACATCAACCACATCGGCCTTAAGCCTCAGGCTGCTGGAGGCAAAGCCCAGCGGCTCGACAAATCCGCGCAGCTGCCGGGCGCTGAGTTCCGGCGCAAGGATCTCAAGCGCGCGGCTCAGCCCGTCAAGCCGCTGTGCACGTTCCGGCACACAGCCCTCATTGAGCGGGATCAACACCACCGCCTCGGCCTCGCAAGCCGCCGCCAGATCCATCAGGCGGCAGGCCTCATCATAGCGCGCTGGTGTCAGGTCGTTGAACCCGTAAAGCTCGGCCAGCGCGAGCACCCGCAGCCCGGCCTCCCGCGCCTTGCGCGCAATCTCGCGCGGCGGGTTGCGCTCGAAAAACGCGGGGTCGATATCAGTCCGAAGCTCAATGCCAACGCAGCCCAGATCGCGCGCAACTGCGAGAAACCGGTCAAGCGACAGGTTCGGGCAGGTCATATGATTTAGCGCGAAACCGATCATCTTCCCCATGGCGTTAGCACGTGATTCCACACGCTCAGGCGTGGATCTGACCCTTACCCTAGCTAGGCCAATTTCATTTTGCAACCGGTTGCAAACGCTGTAGCAAGAAAATTTCGCCGATCCGATCTTGCGCGCGCAAACAGGTGCAATAACTTTGATCGAAAGCCGCGCCGCACAGGGAGGCGAAATCGATCATGAACACCCGCACGCACGCCGCCACGGCCTTTCTGGTCTCGCTGGCCCTTGGCCCGCCTGCAATGGCGCAGGATATGCGGCTGACCGCAGCTGCAAAGGCTACGCTGGAGCTTGCCCAGCAGCCATCTTTCGAGAAAGGGGTCGAGCATTGCGGGCTGCTGGCGGTCATCCCAAACGGGCGGTTGATCGCAACCAAGCCGCATGCAGGTCGCAAGGAGAGCTGCCAACCCAAGGATTTCTCAAGCGATGTCGAGATCATTGCCTCCTATCATACCCATGGCAGCTATGACCCTGATGCCTACACGGAATTTCCGTCTTCCCAGGACGTTCTCGCTGACCGTGCGGAGGGGATAGACGGGTTCGTCTCCACGCCCGGCGGGCGGTTGTGGTTCATTGACAGCGCGCGCGGCCGGGTGCGGCTGATCTGTGGCGCTGGCTGTCTGCCGGTCGATCCCAATTACCGGCCCGACCCGACGATCAACATCAAGGAGAGTTACACGCTGCGCGAATTGCGCCGGATCGAGCGGCGTTAGAGCGTCATGCGAAAAACCTGAATCACGTAACACTGCCTGAAATCAAAG
>CAYGUB010000162.1:0-6630 GCA_964352845.1 uncultured Rhodobacterales bacterium
TTCAAAGCGGTATCGGCCATCTGATAGATCATCTGGGCCTGCCGCAGCTGAGCCTTGTCGCGCTGGCGGTAATCCAGTGGCAACTCGACCCCGTCAAACTCGATATGACCGATACGCGGCGGCAAAAGCCCGGTTATGCACCGTGCTGCGGTCGATTTCCCCGATCCGGATTCGCCCACAACGGCAACGGTGCGGCCCTCATGAATATCGAAGCTGACATCATGCAGCACATCAACCTTGCCGTAGGCGGCCGTCACATTGCGCACGCTGACCACAGGTGTGGCGCCGGTATGAACGGCAGGCTTTTGCGGCCGCTCAAAACTGCGCACAGCCCAGAGAGATTTCGTATAGTCCTGCGTCGGGCTGGACAACATTGTGCGGGTATCGGCCTCTTCGACCTCATCACCTTTCAGCAGCACTTTGATCTTGTCGGCCATCTGGGCCACCACGGCCAGATCATGCGTGATATAGATCGCAGCTGTGTCGAACTGCTCCACGATATCGCGGATGGAGGCCAGAACCTCGATCTGCGTGGTCACATCCAGCGCCGTCGTAGGCTCATCAAAGATGATCAGATCGGGACGGCAGGCCATGGCCATCGCGGTCATTGCGCGCTGCAATTGCCCGCCAGAGACCTGATGCGGGTAGCGAAAGCCGATCTCATTGGGGTTGGGCAGGCGCAGGCGGCGATAAAGCTCGATCCCGTCTTCCTGACTTTCCGCCCGGGACGATACACGGTGCTGCACCGGGCCTTCGGTATGTTGGTCAATGATGCGGTGCGCCGGATTGAAACTGGCCGCCGCCGATTGCGCCACATAGGCGATCCGGCTGCCCAGCAGGCTGCGCTTGACGGCGGCCGAGGCGGTGACCAGATCGACGCCGTCAAAGACGACACTACCTTCCGAGATCCGTACACCGTCCCGTGTGAACCCCATCGCAGCCAGACCGATGGTCGATTTTCCAGCCCCGGATTCGCCGATCATGCCGATAACCTCGCCCTTGTTCAGGTCCAGATCGACGCCGTTGATGATCGGGTTCCAGGTCTCGTCCGAGCGGCCTTCGATTTTGAGGCCACGGATTTTCAACAGCTGGCTCATTCCTTCAACCCCGAGGATTTGTGCAGCATCCAGTCGACCACAAAATTCACGCCCACGGTCAGCAGCGCGATGGCACCGGCGGCCAGCAGCGGCGCACTGGCGGCTTGTGGCGCGAAAGCTGCGTAGTTGATAAATGGCGAAAGGTCTTTGACCATCGTGCCCCAATCGGCCAGCGGCGGCTGGATACCCACGCCCAGAAAGCTGAGCGACGCGATAGTGAGAAAAACAAAGCAGAAGCGCAGTCCGAATTCGGCCAGCAGCGGCGCATAGGCATTTGGCAGCATCTCCCGGAAGATCAGATATCCAAGCCCTTCTCCGCGTAGTTTGGCGGCCTCGATGTAATCCATCACCACGATGTTGAATCCGACAGCTCGCGACAGACGAAACACGCGGGTTGAGTCGATCACCGCGATGATCAGGATCATGTAGATCGTCACCAGGATCGAATCGCTGCCCGCCCAGGCGGTCGCAATGGTCATCATCAGCAGCGCGAAGATCAGGGCGGGGATCGCCATCAGCGCATCGACCGCGCGACTGAGCAGCTGATCAAGCCACCCGCCAAGCGTTGCGGCCAGAAACCCCAAACTACCGCCAAGCAGAAAGGCCAGGCAGGTGGTCACAAATGCAATGCCCACGGTGTTCTGCGCGCCGTAAATCAGCCGGCTGAGATTATCGCGTCCAATCTGATCCGTGCCCAACGGGTAGGCCGGATTGCCGCCAATGGCTTCATTGCCGCCCGGCACGATATTCGCCGCGCCCAGGACCTCTTCTTGCCCATAAGGGGCGATAGCGCCGGCAAAAACAGAGACAAACGCGTAGAGAATGATGATCAGGATACCAAAGGCTGCAGTCAGCGGCATGGAGCGGAAGAATTTCCGCGTCCCTTCGGTGCCGACATAGCGGCCAAGCAGACGGAACAGGAACGCCGCGACTGTAAAGATAAGCAAAGCGTTGATCGCCCATTTGAAGAAGACGACGCCCGCATTTGGAACATCCTCTTCATTGGCAACAGGCGAGAAATAGAGCAACACGCTTGCAATCAGCGCTGTGGCTGCCAATGCATAGCCAAACGCAACGCCATTGGGCATATCGCGGAAGAACGGAGCATTTCCCGTCTGCCTTTGTCCCGACCAGCGAAAGGCCCAGCCAACCGCCGCAATGACAAGCAGTGCCACGATGATCCACAGGATGATCATTTCGGATGCCTCAGCCGCGGGTTGGAGATGATGGCAAGAATATCTGCTGTCAGGTTCAGCAGGATATAGACACTTGCGAAGATCAGGCAGCAGGCCTGCACCACCGGGATATCGCGGATTTTCACGCTGTCGACGAAAAGCTGGCCGATGCCGGGATAAACAAACACGGTTTCCACCACGACAACGCCGGTCACAAGAAAGGCAAGATTCAGCGCAACCACGGTGATAATGGGCGCCAGCGCGTTGGGCAGCGCATGTTTGACGATCACGCGCATCGGGCTGAGCCCTTTCAGCCGCGCCATCTCGATATAGGGTGAGGCCAGCAGGTTGATGATTGCGGCCCGTGTCATACGCATCATTTGGGCAGTCACGGCCAAAGTCAGAACCAGCGCGGGCAGCATGGTCTTCTCCAGCCGCTCGCCAAAGGACATGCCCGGAAAGATGTTTGAAAGCGACGGGAAGATCGGGTTCAAAACCGCAAGGAACAGGATGAGGATATAGGCCAGGAAGAACTCCGGTGAGGAAATCGCGGATAGTGTCGAGACATTCATGGCGCGGTCAAAGGCTGACCCGCGATACAAGGCAGTCAGGATACCCAGCATAATGGAAAGTGGCACCGCGATTGCCGCACTCACACCGGCCAGAAACAGCGTGTTTTTCAGGCGTGGCCAGATCTGCTCGACTACGGTGATTACATCGCCGCCGGTGCTGCTGCCGGAGAAGGACTGGAACAGCGCCTGACTGAGCGGTACCCCAAGATCTCCACGGATCGCATCGGACAGCCAGGCGATATATCGAGATACCAGCCCCTGATCCAGCCCAAGCTGTTCGCGGATCGCCTTTACCGCTTCTTCAGTTGCGCCTTGGCCCAGAATGGCCTGAGCAAAATCGCCCGGCAACATATTCACAGCAGCGAAGATGATGATGGAGACAACGAAAAGGGTCACGATACCCAACATCAGCCGTTGCACAATTATTCTGAGTATTCCGGCCACTTGGCGCGCTATTTCCCCGGATCTTTTTGAGCGTTAGGGCCAAAGGGTAACGGTATATGCTGGTGTGTAAAGCCAATTCGGGAATGAATTTTGAACTGAGCGTCCTAAACGTCGATCCGGCTCAGCCCATCCATTATGCGTACAAGCTCTGCCGTGATTCCCGGCTCGGAAAGTGCGTGGCCGGATGCCTTGATCATCCGCAGGTCCGCCTTTGCCCAACCCTGAGCCAATTTGTAGGCTGATAACGGCGGGCAGATCATGTCATAGCGCCCCTGAACAATGGTGGCGGGGATATGTTCGATCATATCGCGATTGGTCAGGATCTGGCCGTCTTGCTCCAGAAAACCATGGTTGACGAAATAGTGGTTCTCCAGCCGCGCGAAGGCCCGCGCGTAATCAGCCGGGCTTTCACCGCCGGGCCCGTCATGGTTGATTGCGGCAAGCGCGTTTTCCCAACTGGCCCAGGCGCGCGCAAAACGGGTCTCAAGCGGCAAGTCACCGGAAAACAGCCTGCGGTGATAGGCTGTTATAAGATCATCCTGTTCATCCTTGGGAACAAGATCGGTGAAGGTCTTCCAGCGTTCAGGAAAGAACTGCCCTGCACCGCCACCATAAAACCAGTCAAGCTCTCGCTGGGTCATCAAAAAGACGCCGCGCAGGATCAGATGGGCAGCGCGGTCGGGATGGGACTGCGCATATATCAGTGCAAGGGTCGCACCCCAGCTGCCGCCAAAGACCAGCCAACGATCTACATCAAAGGTGTGCCGGATATGCTCAATGTCGCGGACCAGATGCCAGGTCGTGTTGTTCTCGATACTCGCATGCGGTTTGGACCGTCCACAGCCGCGCTGATCGAACAGAAACACACGGTAGACAGACGGATCGAAATAGCGCCGCATCGCTGGGCTGCAGCCGCCTCCCGGTCCGCCATGCAGGATGACGACGGGGATACCGTCGGGGTTTCCGCATTGCTCGACATATATGTGATGACCATCCCCCACATCCAGCATGCGCTGGTCGAAGGGATCTATCGCCGGGTAGAGATGCGATACCGCGCGGTTATGTCCTGCCGATCTGTCCATAGCGCCCTATATAATACGATTAGGGGTTTGAGCCATGCCCTATTCTTGAAAGTGACCAAACATCCGGGCGGTGGAGTAAATGACGACAACGATAGACAATGCAGAGATTGCGAAGTTCGAGGCGATGGCAGCGGAATGGTGGGATCCCAAGGGCAAGTTCAAACCGCTGCATATGCTCAACCCGTGCAGACTGGACTACATCACACAACAGATCAGCGCCGAGATGGATCGCGATCTGACAAAGGATCACCCGTTTGAGGGGCTGCGTATCCTTGATATCGGGTGCGGAGGCGGCTTGCTGAGCGAACCGATGGCGCGGCTTGGTGCGACCGTCGTAGGTGCCGATGCGGCAGAGCGGAATATTCCCGTGGCCCAGCTTCATGCGGAACAGTCGGGTCTGGAGATCGACTACCGCCACATCACCGCAGAGGCGCTGGCAGAGGCCGGAGAGCAGTTCGACATCGTGCTCAATATGGAGGTGGTGGAACATGTGGCCGACCCGCTGATGTATCTGACCGCCTGCCACGACCTGCTCAAGCCCGGTGGGCTGATGGTCTGCTCGACACTCAACCGCAATCCCAAAAGCTATCTGATGGCGATCATCGGGGCCGAGCATATCATGCGGTGGTTGCCGAAGGGCACGCATGAGTGGTCGAAATTCATCACGCCGGATGAGCTGTTCGATCTATTGAAAAAAGCTGGATTAGACCCTGTTGACCGCAAAGGCTTCGTGTTCAACCCCGTGGCCTGGAGCTGGTCTCTGTCGGATCGGGATCTATCGGTGAACTACGTCACTGCAAGCGTTCGAGCTTGAGGCGCAGAGAGCGGATGACAGGAAGTGCATTGCGCGTTTTCTCGGGTCCCACGGCGTCAACAATCTCCGACAGGACCGGCTCAATATGTTGCAAGGCTGCGTTTCGGGCAGCCCTGCCGGCCGGGCTGATCACGACCTGCTTGCGCCGCGCATCATCCCAGTCGGGGGAGACGTGTATATGCCCCGCCCATTCAAGTTTGCGCAGCGTGTTTGTCATCGCGCCACGTGTGAGGTTGAACGCCTTGGCCAACTGTGCCGGCGTGTGTTGCTCTGACGATGAGGCGAGCAGGTTGAGCACCATCAGGTGAGACAGCTCCATCCCCTTGGGCAACACCCGCGCGAGACGCGCCCGGGCGAGCTGTTCGGCCATGAAGATCTCGTTGAAGATCATGATGGCCAAGGGATCTTTCGTCTCGGTCATTTGGTAAGCGTATAGGTTTGATCATGCTCTAGTGAGGGGACACGCTGTCGCGCGTCGTCGATTTCGTTCAGATCAATCTCTGTCAGATAAATGCCCGGCGCTTTTCCGGCATCAAGCAGCACCTCGCCCCAGGGGTTCACGACCATCGAATGGCCATGGGTCTCACGTGGTTTGCCGTATGATAGACTGTGTTTTCCTGTCTGAGCGGGCGCGATAACGAAACAACCGGTCTCGATCGCGCGGGCGCGCAATAGTGGCTCCCAATGCGCGACGCCAGTTACGGGAGAAAAGGCCGCCGGTATCGTCACGATGCCCGCGCCGGATTGAGCCAGATCGCGATAAAGGGCGGGAAAGCGGATATCGTAGCAGATCGACAAACCGATCCTGGCAAAACCTGTCTGCGCAACAACAGCGCGCGTCCCCGGCCTGTAGCCCTCCGATTCGCGGTAATGCTCGGTTTCATTGATCGCGACATCGAACATGTGGATCTTGTCATACCAAGCCACGCACTCGCCCGTAGGGTCGATCAGGAAGCTGCGATTGGCGAAGCGCCCGTCGGCATCATCCGTCTTCAGCGCAAGCGAGCCGATCAGAAGCCAGATGCCCAGCCGTGCTGCATCCTCGCGCAGCGTGGCCAGGGTGATGTCATCTGCTTCATGTTGCAGGACCTTTCTCTGGTGCGACCGGCTGGTCGAGAGGCAGTTTGTCACCTCTGGCGTCAGTATGAACTCCGCGCCCTGCTCCGCCGCGTCTTGGATGTAGCGCCGCGTCTCAACCAGATTGGAGACCGGATCATCCGACGATCGCAGCTGAAGCAGGCCCAGCCGCATCTATCCGGCAAGCAGAGGGTCCAGTTTGCCCGCCTGCTCCATCGCGTTCATATCGTCAAACCCGCCGACATGTTCCCCGTTGATGAAGATCTGCGGCACCGTGCGCCCGCCATTGGCGCGCTGCATCATCTCCGCCTTCTTGCCGGGATTGGACAGCACGTCGGTTTCCTCGAAGGTGACGCCCTTGCTGTGAAG
>CAYGUB010000163.1:0-6580 GCA_964352845.1 uncultured Rhodobacterales bacterium
TAATATGGGCTCTGTGACCGGAGCGGGCGTGGCCGAGATCACCAACCAGATGGAATATGATGACGAGGTCGCCTATCACGCCGGCGCCAAGCTCTACGATCTGGCGCGCGGTCATGACCCACGGCCCTGGTGCCTGACGGTCAGCTTCACCCATCCGCATGACCCCTATGTCGCGCGGCGCAAATACTGGGACCTCTATGAGGATTGCGCCCATCTGCTGCCCGAGACCGGCCCCATCGCCTACAAGGATCACGACCCCCATTCCCAACGCATCCTCGATGCCAATGACCACGAGAATTACGAGATAACCGAGACGCAGATCCGCCGTGCCCGCCGGGCCTATTTCGCCAATATTTCCTATCTCGATGACAAGATCGGGGCACTTCTCGACGTGCTCGACAACACACGGCAGGAGGCCACGATCCTGTTTGTCTCCGATCACGGCGATATGCTGGGCGCGCGGGGCTTGTGGTTCAAGATGAGCTTCTATGAAGGCTCGGCCCGCGTACCCCTGATGATCGCCAGCCCCCAGATGGCGCCGGGCCTCATCGAGACGCCCGTCTCCAACATAGATATCTGCCCCACACTATGCGATCTCGCAGGCGTCTCGATGCACGAGGTGGCCCCCTGGACCGAAGGTATTTCGCTCAAACCGCAAGGGCAGGGCGAAAGCCGCACCCAACCCGTGGCCATGGAATATGCCGCCGAAGGCTCCCACGCGCCGCTGGTCTCACTGCGCTCGGGGCGGTTCAAGTTTAACCATTGCGCGCTCGATCCAGATCAGCTCTTCGATCTTGAGGCGGACCCGCAGGAGCACATCAACCTCGCAACAGATCCTGCCCATAAGGACATTGTGGCGCGGATGCGCAAAGACGTCGCCGCGCGCTGGGATATGGACAGGTTTGACGCGGCTGTCAGACAAAGCCAGGCCAGCCGCTGGGTCGTTTACGAGGCCCTTAGAAATGGCGCCTATTACCCCTGGGATCATCAACCGCTGCAACAGGCATCGCAACGCTATATGCGCAATCACATGGACCTCAATCTGCTCGAAGAAAACCAGCGCTTCCCTCGGGGCGAATAGGATTTCTTTGGTCCAGAAAAACGGCCGCCGGAGGCATTCAATCTATGGATCAAACCCAACCCACAGCCAGCCATTTCATCGCGGGCGCCTATGTCGAAGACACGGCTGGAAAGCCCATCGCGTGCATCTTTCCCGCCACCGGACAAACCGTGGCCACCCTGCATTCCGCCACGCCCGAGATCACGCAGCTCGCGCTTAAGGCCGCGCAATCGGGCCAGAAGATCTGGGCCGCGATGTCGGGCTCTGAGCGTGGCCGCATCCTGCGCCGTGCCGCTGACATAATCCGCGCGCGCAACGCAGAGCTCAGCCTGCTCGAGACCTATGATACCGGCAAACCGCTGCAGGAAACGCGCGTCGCCGATGCCACCTCGGGCGCGGATGCGCTGGAATATTTCGGCGGGCTCGCAGGCAGCCTGACGGGCGAGCATATCCGGCTCGGCGCCGATTGGGTCTACACGGTCCGCGAGCCGCTCGGCCTGTGCGTGGGCATCGGCGCTTGGAACTACCCCACCCAGATCGCCTGCTGGAAAGCCGCGCCCGCGCTGGCCTGCGGCAATGCGATGGTCTTCAAACCTTCCGAGACCACACCGCTCTGCGCCCTCAAGATCGCCGAGATCCTGTCCGAGGCCGGCCTGCCCGAAGGCGTGTTCAACGTGATCCAGGGCTACAGCGATGTCGGCGCGAGGCTGGTCTCAAGTGATCTGGTCGACAAGGTCTCGTTGACAGGTTCGGTGCCTACGGGCCGCAAGGTCTATGCCGCGGCGGCCGAAGGCATGAAACATGTCACGATGGAGCTGGGTGGCAAGTCCCCCCTGATTGTCTTCGAGGATGCCGATATCGAGGATGCCGTGGGCGGCGCGATCCTTGGCAATTTCTATTCCTCCGGTCTGGTCTGCTCCTACGGCACGGGCGTCTTTGTCCATAACGCCATCCGCGAGACGTTTCTCGACCGCCTCAAAACCCGCGTCGAGGCGGCTGTCCTGGGTGATCCTCGCGACGAGGCCACGAATTTCGGCCCGATGGTCTCGGAGGCACAGATGAACATCGTGCTCGACTATATCAAAAAAGGAGCCGCCGAAGGCGCCAATTTGATAACGGGCGGCATGCGGGCGGATCGTGACGGGTTCTTCATCCATCCCACGGTCTTTGCCGATGTCACCGATGAGATGACCATTGCCCGTGAAGAAATCTTCGGACCGGTCATGTGTGTGCTCGGCTTTGACAGCGAAGACGAGGTCATTGCGCGGGCAAACAACACGCAATTTGGCCTCTCGGCCGGTGTGTTCACGCGTGATCTGACACGCGGCCACCGCGTCATCGGCGCGCTGGAGGCAGGGTCTTGCTGGATCAACACCTACAACCTCGCCCCCGTGGAAGCGCCCTTTGGCGGCAGCAAGGCCAGCGGCGTGGGGCGCGAGAACTCAAAGGAAGCGATCAACCACTATTCGCAGGTCAAATCCGTCTATGTCGCCATGGGTCCGGTTGAGGCGCCGTTCTGAGCATGGAAGCGGATTATGTGATCATCGGCGCAGGCTCGGCCGGCTGTGCCATAGCCTACCGGCTGACGGAGGCGGGCAAGGATGTGCTGGTGATCGAGCATGGCGGCACGGATGCAGGCCCGCTGATCCAGATGCCTGCAGCGCTCAGCTATCCGATGAACATGAAAATGTATGACTGGGGCTTCCAGACCGAGCCCGAGCCGTATCTGGGCGGGCGCAAGCTCGCCACGCCGCGCGGAAAGGTGATTGGCGGCTCGTCCTCGATCAACGGGATGATCTATGTGCGCGGCCATGCCTGCGATTATGACCACTGGGCCGATCAGGGCGCGGATGGGTGGCGCTATGCAGATGTGTTGCCCTATTTCAAACGGATGGAGCAATGGCGCTCTGGCGGGCGCGGGGGTGATCCGGATTGGCGCGGCAGCGACGGGCCTTTGCATGTCACGCGCGGCCCCGGCAAGAACCCTCTGACGCAAGCCTTTATCGAGGCAGGACGCCAGGCAGGCTACCCTGTCACGGGTGACTATAACGGCGCGCAACAGGAAGGGTTCGGGCCCTTTGATGCGACGATCCATAAAGGCGTGCGCTGGTCATCGGCCAATGCCTATCTGCGCCCCGCGCTGCAGCGGCCCAATTGCACGCTGATCAACGCTTTCGCGCGGCGCGTCCTCATTTCGGAAGGGCGCGCCACGGGCGTCGAGGTCTCCCACGCGGGCCAGACGAAGATCATCGCTGCCCGCGCCGAGGTCATTATTGCGGCCAGCTCCATCAATTCACCCAAGCTGCTGATGCTGTCGGGCATTGGCCCGGCTGCGCATCTGGCCGAGCATGATATCCCGGTCATCGCCGACCGCAGCGGTGTGGGCCAGAACCTGCAGGATCATCTGGAGCTATATATCCAGATGGCGGCGCGCGTGCCGGTGACGCTTTATCGCTACTGGAATCTGCTCAGCAAAGCCAAGATCGGGGCGCAATGGCTCTTTACCGGCAGCGGGTTGGGCGCGTCCAACCAGTTTGAAAGCTGCGGCTTCATACGCTCCAGACCCGGCGTGAAATATCCCGATATCCAATATCACTTCCTGCCCATTGCCGTGCGCTATGACGGCAAGGTCGCCGCCGAAGGGCATGGCTATCAGGCCCATGTCGGCCCCATGCGATCGGTCTCGCGCGGGGCGGTCACATTGCGCTCTGCCAATCCGGAAGAGCCGCCGAAAATCCTGTTTAACTACATGTCCGACCCGTCTGATTGGGAGGATTTTCGTACGGCGATCCGACTGACGCGCGAGATTTTTGCGCAAGACGCGTTCAAGCCCTATTCCAAACATGAAATCCAGCCAGGCGCCGCATTGCAATCTGACGCGGAGCTTGACGGCTTCATCCGCGAACATGTGGAAAGCGCCTATCATCCTTGCGGGACGGCGCGCATGGGGCGGGCCGATGATCCGGGTGCAGTGGTCGATGCACAGTGCCGGGTGATCGGTGTGGACGGGCTGCGGCTGGCCGACAGTTCGATCTTTCCGCGCATTACCAATGGCAATCTCAACGCGCCTTCCATCATGGTGGGCGAGAAGGCGGCCGACCACATTCTGGGGCGCGACGCTCTGCCTGCCGATAATTCTGAACCCTGGATCAACCCCAATTGGCAGACCGCCCAACGCTGAAGCCTTGCAGGCGGGCCCCATCATTTCTACAGTCCAGCCCCATGAGATATCTGATTGCAGCCCTGCTGATGGCTTTCCCGCTTCACGCGGCGGATCTGTCTGGCACCCCCAAAGTCACCTCCGGCGATACATTCGTTTTGGATCGCCAGAAACTGCGCCTGTTTGGCATCCGCGCCCCGGGCAAGCGGCAGTATTGCCCTGATCCCTCCGGCGGGGTGTTTGATTGTGGCGCGCGGTCCGAGGAATTCCTCAAGGAGCTTGTCAGACGTGCTGATATCCGCTGCGATATCGTCGTGCCGGGCTCGACGGAACGACTTGCTGCTGTGCGCTGTGAGCATGATGGCACAGATCTTGGCCTGAGTTTGGTGCAGGCCGGTTTTGCGCAGGCCCGGCTGTCTGACAGCGTCGATTATGCCACTGCGCAGAAGGAGGCGTTTTTTGCGGGCGAGGGGCTCTGGGCGTTTGACTATGTGCCGCTGGAAGTGGCCGAAGACCCTGATGCGGCCCGTGTGAGCGGCTGCGACATCAAGGGCAACCTGTCCAAAACGGGGCGGCTTTATCATGATGCCAGCTCGCGCTGGTATGGCAGGACAAGCATCGCCCCCGAATTTGGCGAACGGTGGTTCTGCTCGGCCAATGAGGCGCAACGCGCGGGATGGCGCGCGCCGGGTTAGCGCGCTGCGAGCCAGTCAAACAGATGGCGCTGGGCCGTGAGCTTCCAGACATCTATGTGACCGGCATCCTCGACCAGATGGAACTCCTTATCCGCGCTGCCCGCCGCGTTATGGATTGCGCGGCCTTGCTCTACCGGGATCAGCGCATCCTGTGCACCGTGGATCACCAGCACGGGCGCATGCAGTGAGGGCGCCGCTTCAAGGCTCAGCCAGGAGCTTGTCAGAAGCGGGCTCAGCGCATCGGCCCAACTGCTCAGATCGCGCGCGACATGCCTGAGCGATGTAAAGGGTGCCTCCAGTATGACGGCGCGGGGCTGCCTCGCAGGGTCCTGGGCAATGATTTGCAGCGCTACGGCCGCGCCAAGGCTCTCGCCATACAGGACCGGAGGAAGGGGCGCACCTGTGATCTGACCGTCGGACAGGGCGTGGTAAAGCTCTGCCATGGTTTGGGTCAACCGCTCTTGAGACGGCCAGCCGGAACTGCCCGAAGAGCCCGGATAGCCTGGCGCAATCAGCCCGTAGCCACGATCCAAGAAGCGTTTGAACCGGCCCCGCCGATTGGCCAGATTGCCCGCATTGCCATGCAAATAGAGAACGGTCGGCATTCCCGGCGCGGGCGGGGCTGACCAAAGCGTGATCTCGAAGCCCGACGGCGCGTGGAAGCTGGAGGTCGTGACATTCAGATCGAGGCTCGCTGGATCGACGCTGCGCGGATCGAAAGCATAGACAATCAGCCGCTCGGCAAAAAGCAGGCCGGAGCTGAACAAAAACACCGACAGCGCGATACGCAAGGCTATGATCATCTAATCCACCTGATAGGGCAGTAAATCGCGCTGGTTGTGATCGACGCTGAGCTTGCTTTCAAGGGGAGGAACCGAGCGTTGATGACAATTCTTGCGCGGGCAAATCCGGCAGGAGATCCCGATGGGCTCAAACGCCGCGTCACTGGCGGGCATCAGATCATCGGCATAGACCAGCGCGTCGGCATGGGTGATCTCGCAGCCCAGCCCGATGGCATAGCGCCGCGTTGGTGCCTTGAAACTGCCTCCGGGTTTGGAGACGTCGCGCGCCAGAGAGATATAGCGCACCCCGTCCGGGGTCTCGGCAAGCTGGCGCAGGAAGCGGCCCGGTGTCTCGAAGGCGCGGTGCACGTTCCAAAGCGGGCAGGCACCGCCGAAGCGTGCGAATTGCAGCCGCGCGGCAGAGTGGCGTTTGGTGATCGTGCCGGCCTGATCGACCCGCACGAAGAAGAACGGAACGCCCTTGGCCCCGGGGCGCTGGAGGGTGGACAGACGGTGGGCGACCTGCTCGATCGAGGCGCCGAAGCGGGTCGCAAGTTGTTCGAGATCGTGGCGACAGTCGCGGGCTGCGGCCAGAAACTGCGCATAGGGCATCAGGGCCGCGCCTGCGAAGTAATTGGCCAGACCGATCTTGGCGATATGGCGCGCGGTGGGCGACTGGAACCGCGCCAGATCAAGCGTGGCGTCAATGAGGTCGGACATATCGGCAAGAGCCACGTGATGCAGGATCTGGAAGCGCTGGGTCTGGGGGCTGGAGCGGGCGGACAGGCGCAGCTCGGCCGTTTTGGCATCGAAGCTGCGCAGCCCGGCCTGCTGGCTCAGCGTGACAGCAAACCCCGGAACTTCGGCCCCCAGAACGTCCCTT
>CAYGUB010000164.1:0-6563 GCA_964352845.1 uncultured Rhodobacterales bacterium
TTGAAATCGATCGAAACTTTCGGCTCCGGATCATAGGCGAGCACGGCGCCCATGTGACCGGCAGCGGCCTCGCGCATGATGTCATTGACGTTCTCAACTGACACACCCTTCTTGGCCTCAAATGTCAGATCCACGCAGGAGACATTGGGGGTCGGCACGCGGATGGCGGTCCCGTCGAGCTTGCCGGCAAGCTGCGGCATGACCTCTCCCAATGCCTTTGCGGCACCGGTGGAGGTGGGGATCATCGCCATTGCCGCAGCGCGGGCGCGGTAGAGATCGCTATGCCTGCGGTCGAGCGTGGGCTGATCGCCCGTATAGCTGTGGATCGTGGTCATGATCCCGCGTTCAATCCCGATGGCCTCATCCAGTACCTTGGCAAGCGGGGCCAGGCAATTTGTGGTGCAGGAGCCGTTGGAGACGATCTTGTTAGCCGCCTCCAGATCGCGGTGATTGACGCCATAGACGACCGTCTTGTCGACATTTTTCGCAGGCGCAGAGATCAAGACCCGCTTCGCCCCCCGGCTGAGGTGAACCGAGGATTGCGGCCCGGAATTGAACTGACCAGTACATTCCAGCACAACATCGACGCCCTGCCAGTCAAGCTCGTTGGGATCGTAGGTGGAGAACATTTTCATCGGGCCGCGACCGATATCCATCGTGTCTTTCGTGACGCGAACCTCGCCGCCAAACCGACCATGGACGGAATCGTATCTCAGCAGATGCGCATTGGTCTCGACGGGGCCGGTTGCGTTGATGGCGACGACCTGCACATCGTTGCGTCCGCTTTCGGCTATATGGGCCAGAGTACATCGGCCAATGCGGCCAAACCCGTTAATCGCTACTGTCGTCGTCATACATCGTTCCCTTGCACACCTGTCATCCGCGCGCAGATATACGCGCGATCAGATCGAACGGGAAGCGTAATTTTCCTTATTTTTCTTGCCGTTAGCGATAACAGTGGGGCGTTCAGAGAACAGATTTCCCTGTTAGCGTTAACTGTTTCCGCCAACAATTTGCCGGGCCTGCCTGCGCGCGGTCGCGCACGCGCGCGGGGACAAGGCTCAGGCGGCGTCGCTCTCCAGTCGGTCAGCCAGGGCTTCGGCGCGGGCTGCGATCTCGGCCAGGCTGTCGGATACGCTGGGCGGGATGATGGCAACTTCCACGGTTTCCCGTGCTGTGCTCTCGGCCTTTTTGAGCTGGCCTTGCAAGCTCTCCAGCTTGCTTTCCATCAAGCGCAGCTCTTCTTCCAGCCCGGCGGTTTTGTCGGCCAGCATCAGCCCTGCCATCAACAGCATGCGCTGCTCGGGCATGCGTCCGATCTGGTCGGCCAGCACCGAGGCCTCCGCGTCAAGCAGTTTGGCCGCAGATTGCAGGAAATGTTCCTCGCCCGTCTGGCAGGCAACCTGAAAGGTGCGGCCGCCGATCTCTACATCAACTTCGGGCATGGATCAGGCCTCCTTGAGCAAGGGTTGCAGTTCGGACAGAACGTCGTCGATCTCTGCCAGATCGGCGGCGCGGGCTGCGGTGATCTCGGCCACCTGCGCCTCAAGCGCCTTGACGGCCACGTCCGATCCATCGCGGTGCTGGGCATTGGCCTTGCGCAGCGCATCATTGTTTTCGCGCAGCGCAGCCACGACATTTTGCAGCCGCTTGTTTTCGCTGTCGATCTCATGGAGCCGCTCTGTCAAGCGCGTCATACGGGTCTCAAGCCGCTCGATCTGGCCGGCATATTTCTCGCGCCCGGCAATGAGACGTTCATTGGTGGCGCGCTCGATTTCCAGCTCTTCCAGCAGATTTTCAGTGTCGGAGGCCGGTGCGAGCTGAGGGTCGGCGGGCGCGGATGGGCGGGCTTCTATCCCCTTTGAAATGCGGTCCAGCGCAGAGTTGATCCGTTTTTCCAGATCGGTGATGTCGGACATTTATGTATCCTCTTTTTCTTTTTTGTCTTGCTTGCGGGATACTGCTCGAATCAGCCACCCCCAAAGCATTGTGTAATTTTATCCAAGCCGGAGCGAAAATGCGCCCCCCCATTTCCCATCGCGGCCCTGATGCGCTTGAACTTCGTGCGGGGGCTGGTATCACCGCTGCAAATAATAGGCATCTCAAGGGGACTGATCATGGAAATTGCACAACTGCGTGCTGCGCATCCGGCGCATTGGGACAAGGCATGTGCCATCCGCACCCTGACGCTGGACGCGGTCGCGGCGGCAAATTCCGGTCATTCGGGGATGCCGATGGGCATGGCGGATGTGGCGACGGTGCTGTTTGAGAAGCATCTGAAATTCGACGCAGGCGCGCCGGATTGGCCGGATCGCGACCGGTTCATCCTGTCGGCGGGTCATGGCTCAATGCTGCTATATGCGCTGCTGCATCTGACAGGCTATGAGGATATGACGCTCGAGCAGATCAGAAATTTTCGCCAGTTGGGCGCGATCACGGCGGGTCATCCCGAATATGGCCACGCCAAGGGGATCGAGACCACGACCGGTCCGCTGGGTCAGGGGCTGGCCAATTCCGTGGGCTTTGCCATGGCCGAAGAGGTCCAGCGCGCGCGGTTTGGGCGCAAGCTGGTTGACCACTATACTTATGTGATCGCCGGTGATGGCTGCCTGATGGAAGGTGTGAGCCAGGAGGCGATCGGTCTGGCCGGACGTCATGAGCTGGGGCGTCTGATCGTGCTGTGGGACAATAACAACATCACCATTGACGGCTCGGTTGATATCTCTGACCGGACTGATCAGGTGCAGCGGTTCAAGGCCTCGGGTTGGCATGTGCAATCGGTCGATGGCCACGATCCCGATGCGATTGACGCAGCGATTGCCAAAGCCAAGACGACCAAGCGCCCCTCCATGATTGCCTGCGAGACACATATCGCCCTTGGCTCTTCGGCGCAGGATACCTCCAAGGGCCATGGCGCGCTGACCAGTGAAGAGCTGATCCGCGACACAAAGCAAACCTATGGCTGGAGCTACGGCCCGTTCGAGATCCCCGGCGATATCAAATCCGCCTGGGAAGAGATCGGCGCGCGCGGTGCGCAAGAGCGGAAGGCGTGGGAGGCGCGGTTTGCCGATGTCTCCACCAATCGTCAGAACGAGTTCAACCGGATCTATGCAGGCGACGTGCCCAAGCGGCTTTCTGCCACAATCAAGGGTCTGAAAAAGCAGATCAGCGAGACGCAGCCAAAAGTGGCCACGCGCAAAGCCTCCGAGATGGCGCTGGAAGTGATCAACCCGCTGATGCAGGAGACCTTTGGCGGCTCGGCCGATCTGACGGGCTCGAACAACACGCTGACCGGCGATCTGGGCATATTCGAGCCGACCAACCGCAAGGGCCGCTATGTCTATTACGGCGTGCGCGAGCATGGCATGGCGGCTGCGATGAACGGGCTGGCGCTGCATGGCGGGGTGAAGCCCTATGGTGGAACCTTCATGTGTTTCACCGATTACGCGCGCGGCGCGATGCGTTTGTCGGCGCTGATGGGGGTGCCCGCGGTCTATGTGATGACGCATGACAGTATTGGTCTGGGCGAGGATGGCCCGACCCACCAGCCGGTCGAGCATCTCGCCATGCTGCGCGCGACACCTAACATGAATGTGTTGCGTCCTGCCGATGCAGTGGAGACGGCCGAGGCCTGGGAAGTGGCGCTGTCATCCAAGACCACGCCCAGCGTGCTGGCTCTGTCGCGTCAGGGTCTGCCGACGGTGCGCGTCGAGCACACGCTCAAGAACCAGGTGGCGCAGGGGGCTTATGTTCTGGCCGATGCGCGTTCCAAGCGGCAGGCGATCTTGCTGGCAACTGGTTCGGAGGTTGCTGTCGCCATGGCTGCACGGGAGCTGCTGGAGGCCGATGGGATCGGCACGCGGGTTGTGTCCATGCCATGCTGGGAGTTGTTTGAGGAGCAGGACGAAAGCTACCGGCGCAAAATCCTGCCCGGTGGTCCGGTCCGGGTCGCGATTGAGGCGGGGATCCGGTTTGGCTGGGACCGCTGGCTCTATGGCGAGCGGGGCAAGCGCGAGAAGTCTGGATTTGTGGGCATGCACGGCTTTGGCGCCTCAGCCCCGGCAAGCGCGCTCTATGAGCATTTCGGGATCACCGCTGAAGCGACGGCTCAGAAAGTTCGACAGCTCTTGTCTTGAGCCGGGGATATATGGCTTGATCTGATTGAAAAAAGCCCGCGCGCTGCGCGGGCTTTTTGCATGATTGCGGTGTTTTGTGCCGCGTTCTCGCAAGGCGGATCGGGCGGGAGTTTGTGGTGGAGTTTCGTTCGGCGCATCAGTGAAGCTCGGGGGGTCAGGAATTGGGCCCTGCGCGCTGTAGCTACCGGGTGCCGCCCGGCGCATGCCTTTGGGCATACGCTTGGTTGCACGCATTCCCGAAATTCGGGGATTTCAGGAATTGGCTTCGCGGATTTTGTTGGCGGCTTCTTTGTCATAGGGCACACCTTTTTGCTCGAGCAATGTGTCGAGTTCGCCCGAGAGGGTCATCTCTGTCACGATGTCGCAACCGCCGACGAATTCGCCTTTGACATAGAGCTGCGGGACCGTTGGCCAGTCGGAATAATCCTTGATCCCCTGACGGATCGCGTCATCGGCCAGGACATTCACATCCTTGAACGCCACGCCCATATAGTTGAGCACGCCCGCCACCTTGTTGGAAAAGCCGCATTGCGGCATCTGGGCTGTGCCTTTCATGAACAGGACCACATCATTATTGGTCACATCTTCCTTGATCTGCGTTTGTACATCACTCATTGGTCTTCCTTTCAGCAAATTTCGCGCGTCTGATCACGATTGGGGCGATCAGCAGACGTCTTTATCACTCGGGGGCTTTTGTGGTCAGGGCGAGCGCGTGCAACTCACCATTGGAGCCGTCCATCTTGCCTTTCAACGCGGCATAGACGGCGCGTTGTTGTTGCACCCTGTTCTGACCGCGAAAGCTTTCATCGATCACTTCGGCTGTGTGGTGATGGCCGTCGAACGTGACCTGAACACTGGCCTGCGGGAAAGCGTCCCGGATCAGCTTTTCAATCTCGCTTGCATCAACTGCCATGGTCTGGCTCCCCTTTGTCTCTTGGTCTAGTTAGGCAGGCGGGCGGGTCATGACAAGCATGATCAGTCTTGGATCAAGGCAAGTTCAACCGACGGCGCGTTCAAATGATGTGCGGTAGAGCTCTGAGAGTTCCGCCAAAGGGGCCTCGGAGGCGCCGATGCGCACGGTGTCAGAGGTGAATTTGCCGACGCTCGCAAGCTCCAGCCCGGCTTTACCGGCCGCGATCATCAACGCCTCGGCATTGTCGAAAGAACAGGCGATCAGATAGCGGGCCTGATCCTCGCCAAAGACCAGATCGGTCCGATCTTCATTCAGGCACAGGCCAATGCCATGCGCGTCGCACAGCTCAAAGGCTGCGAGCGCGAGGCCGCCATCCGAGATATCGGTGCACAGATCGATCCAGTCGCGTTGCGCGCGGATGAACTCACCATGGGCCTTTTCGGCGGCAAGATTGACCACCGGGGCATCGCCTTCTTCGCGGTTGAACAGCTCGGCCAGCAGGGCGGATTGGCCCAGATGACCGTTTGTGTGACCAAGAACCAGGGCGACATGGCCGTCTTGCAACCTGCCGTTGATAATGTCGTCGATATCGTCGATCAGACCCACCGCGCCGATCGTCGGAGTAGGCAGGATGCCGGCGCCGTCCGTCTCGTTGTATAACGAGACATTGCCCGAGACGATGGGCATATCGAGGGCTGCCACCGCCTCACCAATGCCTTTGATGGCGCCGACAAACTGGCCCATGATCTCGGGCTTCTCAGGGTTGCCGAAATTGAGATTATCCGTCGTGGCCAGCGGGCGGGCGCCCATTGCGGTGAGGTTGCGATAGGCCTCGGCGACAGCCTGTTTGCCGCCCTCAAAAGGGTTGGCCTTGACGTATCGGGGTGTGACGTCGGAGGTAAAGGCCAGCGCCTTGCGCGTACCATGGACCCGGATGATGCCAGCCGGTGCGCCGGGGGGCGTGACGGTATCGGCCATGACCTGACTGTCATATTGCTCCCACACCCAATGCTTGCGCGCATAATTCGGGCTGGAGACGAGCGCTCTCAAGGCGTCAATGGGATCGACCTGCGGGATATCGCCCAAAGGCGTCGGGGCCGGGGTCTCGACCCAAGGACGGTCATATTCCGGCGCATTGCCGGACAGGGCTTTCAGCGGCAGGTCCGCCTTGATCTCATTGTTGTGCAGGATGATGAACCGATCCTCAGCGATGGTCTCGCCGACAATCGCAAAGTCGAGATCCCATTTGTCGAACACCGCCTTGGCCGCAGCCTCCTTGCTGGGGTCGAGCACCATGAGCATGCGTTCCTGACTCTCTGACAGCATCATCTCATAGGCGGTCATATTTTCTTCGCGCACGGGCACCTTGTTGAGGTCGAGCTTCACGCCAAGCGCGCCCTTATCGCCCATCTCAACGGCAGAGCAGGTCAGACCAGCCGCCCCCATATCCTGGATGGAGATCACGGCACCGGTCTGCATCAACTCCTGACAGGCCTCCATCAGGCGCTTTTCGG
>CAYGUB010000165.1:0-6545 GCA_964352845.1 uncultured Rhodobacterales bacterium
ATCACTCGCCTGTATCATGACATGGCTTGCCTAAATGAAGACGCCGCCTAGAGCGTCTGACGAAATACCTGAAACATCCCGTATCACGTAACGCGTTGAAATCTTTGATTTCAGGCAGTGTTACGTGATTCAGGTTTTTCGCATGACGCTCTAAAGTTTCAGCGCCGCCCTTTGGCCATTCATCCGCCTGACAGAGGTGACGGGGCCATCGCCCGCGCGCTCGATCCGGGTGATAGCGTCGGCCAGCGGCTCATAGGCCACGGCCATGTGATGGGCATTGGCGTGGATCATCATCGTATCAGACGACATGATTGCAACATGGCCTTTCCAGAAGACCAGATCGCCGGCCGCAACATCGTCCAGCGCGACCGGGCGCCCGATCGCGGCTTCCTGCATGTCACTGTCACGCGGACAGGCCAGACCACAGGCCCGCCACGCCATCTGCACCAGGCCCGAGCAGTCGATCCCGTAGCGGGTGCTGCCGCCCCACAGATAGGGCGTGCCCAGATAGAGATCGGCGACAAGCACCGGATCGTTCAGACGCGAGCTGATAGGCAGCAGGTGTTTGGTGGGAACATGTTGCCCTTCGGCCAGCTTTGACCAGTCCTCCCCGCTCTCGACCACGGTGACTTCGGAGCCCATATAGACCGCGCCCAGTGTCATTTGCTTGAGATTCGGCTCCGGGTAGAGATGCGTCGCGGGAACGGCAATCCAGTGGGTGGGCGTGGTCACGGAGCCCAGAAGATCCTCGCGCACATAACCGCAATAGCCGTCCTGTTGCGCCTGGCCGAAAGCGAAACCGGAGCGCAGCTCCAGCACGTTGAACAGATCACCGTAAAGCAGCTGCGACGTCCGCCGCCCGTCAGGCTTGCCAAGGATATCAGCGGCGGCTGCTGTGCATTGCAGCATGTCGCCACTGACGAAAAGCTGCGCCTCGACCCTGCCCGCCAGTTTCGCATCCGCCACACGCCCATTGGTCGGCGTTATGCGTGGGTCGCTCATAGTTTCAGCATGGCTGGCAAGGCCTCAAGCAGCGCCCGCGCGCCATGGCCTGATCCGCCAACCGGGAAGCCCGGCGCGGCATTGGGGGTCCAGCCGTAAATGTCGAAATGCATGAAGCGTGGCGTCTCTTCGACGAATCGTCTCAGGAACAGTGCTGCCGTGATGGAGCCCGCGAAGCCACCTTTGGGCGCATTGTCGAGATCTGCGATCTGCGGCTCGATCATCGGCTCATAGGGGTCATGGAAGGGCATGCGCCAGACCGGGTCGCGCACCGCCTCGCCTGCTGCACTGAGCGCCGTGGCGAGCGTTGCGTCATCGGTATAGAACGGCGAAAGGCCCGGGCCCAGAGCCACGCGCGCCGCACCGGTCAGGGTGGCCATACAGATCATCAGATCCGGTGGCGTTTCATCGGCCAGGGCAAGCGCATCGGCCAGAACAAGGCGGCCTTCCGCATCGGTATTGTTGATCTCGACAGTCAGCCCCTTGCGGGAGGTCAGAACATCTTGCGGCCGGAAGGCAGAGCCATCAATCGCGTTCTCGACAGCCGGGATCAGCACGCGCAGCTGCACAGGCATCTCAAGCGCCATGATCATGGAGGCCAGCCCCAGCACCGTGGCGCTGCCGCCCATATCCTTCTTCATCAGCCCCATGGACCCGGCGGGCTTGATATTGAGCCCGCCCGTATCGAAACAGACCCCTTTGCCGACAAGGCAGAGGGTCGGGCCCGTCTTCCCCCAGCGCAGATCAATCAGCCGCGGCGGCGAGGCAGAAGCGCGGCCAACGGTGTGGATCAGCGGGAAATTTTGCGCCAGCAGCGCGTCGCCTGTGATCACCTCTACCTGCGCGCCGCAGCGGCCTGCCAGATCGCGGGCCGCCTGCTCAAGCTCGGCGGGGCCCATATCATTTGTGGGGGTGTTGATCAGATCGCGGATCAGCGCCTCGCCCTGTGCTATGGCCTCAAGCCGCGTGGCATCGCATCCCTCAGGGCAGATCAGCTGCGCGCGCGGGGCGTCCTTGCCGGGCTTGTAGCGATCGAAGCGATAGGCAGAGAGCAGCCAGCCCAGCGCATGTTCTTCCAGGTGCCGCGCATCATGGCTGGTTGCGATCCTGTAGAGCCCGGCGGGCAGTTTTGCGGCAATGCCGGCCATGGTGAAGCGTTGCCGGGATTGCGCCTTGGTATTGCCGAGGCCCGCCAGAGCAGCAGCAATCCCGCCGCCTTCGTCCGGGATCAGGCAAATCTCTGCGGAATTTGCCATGAAGCCAGTGGCGCGCGCCCAACCCGCCTGAGCAGGTGTGGCCTTGTCGAGCCAGCTCTCCAGCGTCTCCGGGCTTAGAATATGGACAGGACATGCCCCGTTATCAGGTTTTGCGAATTTCAGCATCTTGTCCCCGCGATAGTGCCCGACAACGACCCTACCCGGCTGTGCCCCATACGCAAGCGAGATCGCCAGGGAGCGGTCCCAGCCTGTCTGGAAATGAGCATCCATCCGCGAATGAGCGCGCAGGGATGCCGCGCGCCATCCCGGTGCCGCGCAGGCTTGCCTTATCGGTGTTCAGACAGGGACGCTGATCAGACGGGACGCTCATCAGACAGGCACGTCGCGCATATCCCACAAGGTACAGAAGGATTTATCTGTAATCCGTCTGAGCCGGGACAGGGTGGCCCCCAGCGAGACCATATCCATCGCCTCTACGCAGTCGCGCACATCACCGGCGACGCGGGCCATCGTGCTCATCCCGACATGGCGCGCCAGCTCTTCGAGCTTACCCGCATCGCACGCCAGCCGATCCCAGTTTTGCGACAGCAAAGCCGCTTCCAAGGCGGTCATGCTATCGGCAAGTTCATCCATGGAGTGCAGGATCAGGTTTTCGGCAGCAGCATCCCCCAATGCCACGGATAATTCCACCATCCGGTCGGGATCAACCCGCACCGGTTCATTGATATTCATATATTTGATATCCAGCATTCTGGGCCCCTCTCACGTTCCCACCTCAATCGACGTCACATTCCATAGGGCCCATAAAGAAACTCTTGCCCGGCAAATGAATTACCTCTCGAAATTTGCTCAAATTTTCCGTACTCAGCCGCGAAAGCCGGAGTGAGCATGACACATACAAAACCCCTCCCCTCCTATCTGATCCAACGCTATCAGGGATGGAAAGCCACCACCTACACCCAGAACGAGCCGTGGTATCGGCGCCTTGCCGAAGAGGGTCAGCACCCGCGCGCCATGGTGATTTCATGTTGTGACAGCCGGGTGCATGTCACCTCGATCTTTGGGGCGGAGCAGGGCGAGTTCTTTATCCACCGCAACATTGCCAATCTGGTGCCGCCCTATCAGCCCGATGGCGGGCTGCATGGCACCTCGGCGGCGATTGAATATGCGGTGAGCGGGTTGAAAGTGGCCCATATCATCGTGCTGGGCCATTCCAATTGCGGCGGGGTGCATGGCGGGCATGATATGTGTGCCGGGAATGCGCCGGAGCTGGAGAAAGACAGCAGCTTCATCGGTCGCTGGATGGATATTCTGCGCCCCGGTTATGAGCGGATCAAACATATCGAAGATGAGCCGCAGCGCCGTCGGGCGTTGGAAAAAGAGGCCGTTCTGGTCTCGCTTGAGAACCTTGCGGCTTTTCCGA
Source organism: uncultured Rhodobacterales bacterium (assembly GCA_964352845.1). Taxonomy (GTDB): domain Bacteria; phylum Pseudomonadota; class Alphaproteobacteria; order Rhodobacterales; family Rhodobacteraceae; genus Litoreibacter. The sequence continues at coordinate 3,643 of CAYGUB010000165.1, forward strand.
TTGTGGAGGCCGCCATGGCGGCCGGTCTGCTCAGCCTGCATGGGCTGTGGACCGATATCAGCAATGGCGGGCTGGAGCATTACCTGCCGGATGAGGGCTTCGTGCCAGTCTGAGCCCCTGTGTGAGCCCCTGTCCGGGCACCTGTCTGGGCGTGCCGGCTAGGGTCGCCAGTCAAGCAGCTGTCCCTCGGGCCAGCTGAGATCCACGTCGATGCGCACGGTTTGCGACTGACCGGGGGCAAGGGTCATGTCCCGACAGAGACGGAGCGGCGCTTGTCGAAATCGGTCTCGTCAGGGCTTGGGCGCGCACGGACGGAGACCGACAGGGAGTCCTGCTGCGAGAAAGGCAGCGCGAAGATGGTCTGCACGGTCTCCTCGACGCTGGTCAGGTTCTCGACGGAAAATTCCATGGATTGTCTGCGGGTCGAGGAGGTGGTGAGCAGGCCGCTATCGCCGGTGTCGTTGTCGAGCAGATCATAGCTGAGCCGCAGGCCTTCGAGCGCGCCAAAGGCCAGTTCTGCCTGCCCCCCTGCGGGGACCAGATCAAAGCCTGCGCGCCCGATGAAGACCCCGTCGCGATGCATCGAGGCCCGGCCGGGCAAGAGCGGCTCGGCCCGGTCATTGTCAAACCGCGCCATCAGAAACGCGGTCTCGTCGCGGCGCGGGGCGGCGCGATTGAACCGCTCGGCCTCAAAGGAGAGCTCGTCAAGCGACAGGATCAACGCGCTGCCATCGGGGCTCACCGTCACGGGCTGCGGGTAGTCATAGGTGACTGACAGCCCGTCGATAACCACATTGGCGACGCGATCCCCGGCGATCACGGCCTCCTCAACTATGGGCTCTTCCAGCGTTGCCTGCAGGCGCGCCTCGGAGGCGTTGCGCTGGGAGGCATAACCCCGGACATTCTCCCCGATGCGGGCCAGATTGGGCTGCGGCTCGAGGGGGGCGAGCTTTGCGTAAGGGTTAGCGGTCGAGAGGGTCAGCGCGATCCGGGACCAAAGCTCTTGCGAGAATTGCTGAACGATGATCTTGCGTTTCATCGCGACAATCGGCGCGCCTTGCGCATTGAGGTCGAGATCATATTCCGCCGACCACCCCGCATTGGCGATCAGCTGTTCCAGTTGCAACTGCGCGGTCTGCGCCTGCGGGACCTCGACGTTGACGGCCAGCATATCGACGGGCCCCTCCGGCGGGACCAGCCGTTCGAAATCACGCGCGGCCTGGCTGGCAAGGCGCTGCGCCTCGGCCAGGTCTTCCTGCGCGGCGCGCTTGGCAAGACCGGCGGCGCGCTGCGCCTCAAGCGCGCGGGCAAGCTCGGTGGCGACAAGCTGACCTGCCGCGCGCAGGGCGTCGGGGTCCAGCTGCTCCAGCGAGGCGCCGCTGAGTGAGCGATAGAAGGCAACCTCTCCCTCGGCTGCGGCGACGGCGTTTTGCAGCCGGTCGACCTCATCCGATTGGGCGGTCACGCGATCCTCGGCCTGATCAAGCGCGGCACGCGCGGCGCGTTGGGCATCGTCATAGACGGTCTGCGGATCGGTCGCGAAATTGCTGAGCCTCTGGACCGAGCCGATCACAAGCCCCTCACCGCCCGAAATACGAGGCGGCCCATCGGTGCTATCATCGGAGAAAAGCGGGATCAGGATGCGGTGCGCGCCTTGCGGCAGATCGACCGAGATATCGCGCAAGATACTGGCGCCGCTGGGATACACCGTGGCCCGCGTGACGGGCGCAAGGGTCAGGATGTCATCGGCAAGTGCAGGAGGTGCAAGGCAAAACCCGGCAATAAGAACGGCACGCAGCAGCATGAGATTTCCTTTATCAAGTCAGCGTTTCGCCCAGCTTGTGGTGCCGGGCGGCTCTTGGCAAGGGCGAAGCCGAGGCCGGATAGGTCGAGTTTTCATGAAATTCCGGGAACGGCCAAGGCGCTCTCTTAATATTTGGCCACTAGCCCTGCGCCCAGTTGTTTTGAGGGGAGCCAGGCGATGACGAATTACACGGCGAAGGGCTATGAGGTGCTGTCCGATCACGCGGGCCGCATGATTGGTCAGGACAGATCCGTGTTGGAGGTTATTGTCCCCAATGCGGTCGGCAAGCTGGTTGCGCATTATCTGAGCGATGACGCGCAGCAGATGCAGGTCAGCCTGTCCGATTACAACATCAAGATGAATGGCACGCATCTTCTGGACGGCGTTGAGCCCACAGCGATAGAGCTGTTCACCCTTCGCGCCGATCGCGGGGCGGAGACGGTGGTGCTGAATTTCAGCTACAGGACCGACAAGACGCAGCTGGATCGCTTCTACGCCGTTGACGGGGCCGCGCTGCCAGAGCTCTGCGACGCAGCGGGGCTTCTTGGCTATCTGGCGCAAATATCAGTGGCGCGCGCAGCGGGCCCGGAGATATCCATTGATCTCGCCCAGATGCCCGATGTGAGCATTCGCGGCTATGTCGCAGGCTCTGAGGGCCGCATTGATGCTGCGCCCGATATGTTCGAGTTCGCGCCCGATCCCGGCCTGCATGACGATATGGCAGCGCTTGAGATGGCGTCAGGCCTGATCACACAAGGTGAGACCGCCAAGCCTGAACAGCCCGGCGGCCCGAGTGCTGCGGAATGGGAAGATGCGCTGCTGGCGCTGTCGGAGGTGTTCACCCCGGACGCGTCAGGCGACATTATCCCTTCTTGAGAATCCGGTTGCCCAAAAGCTCTGCGATCTGGACCGCGTTCAGCGCAGCGCCTTTGCGCAGGTTGTCGGATACGCACCACAGGTTCAGACCGTTATCGATCGTGCTATCCTGCCGGATGCGGCTGATGAAGGTCGCGAAGTCTCCGGCACATTCGACCGGGGTGACGTAGCCGCCATCCTCACGCTTGTCGATCACCATGATCCCCGGCGCCTCGCGCAGGAT
>CAYGUB010000166.1:0-6382 GCA_964352845.1 uncultured Rhodobacterales bacterium
GCCAAACACATCCCCCATCGTTTCGCCAAAGCCGCCCTGTGTGCTTGCGCATCTGCGGAACCTTCGGCCCTTCATGTCGCCAATCTGGCAAACTGCCTGTGCGATCGTCACGCCCTCGGGCGATTGCGCGGGCCGTTGCGCGCTGCTGTCTTGCCAAAAGCGCGAAGCGCGGTGTAGTCACGAGGCTCGGATTATCGACAGGACTGCATATGGGCATCGACAAGCAAAGCGACATTGCCGCCAACCTTCAGATTGGGCCTACAAGCCTGGGCATGGTGCGGCTCTATATTGAGGCCGAGGGCATCGAATTACCGCTCGATTTTGACCCTGATGAGGCCGATGAAATCGCCGAAGAGCTGAAAGCCGCCGCCGCCCGCGGGCGGGCTATGAAAGGCTGAACTCCGGATCGCGCAGCGCGTGCAGGCGAGCCGCAGAGGCGCGGGCGAACTTGCGGGTGATCACTTTGCGCCGGGCAGCGGCGAGCCTGACCTCTGGGGCCATGCGGATCACTTCCGCATCATGGCGATCGGCAATGATCAGACCGGTGCCCTCGGGTAGAACTTCGGTCGGGAAGGTCTCATCGACGGCCCAGAAAAACCGGTCACCCCAGTCCAGATAGCCTTGCCATTTGCTGTCAGTCTGGAAATCGGCCCGTGACGATTTGCATTCGATCACCCAAAGCTCTCCCTTGGGTCCCAGCCCCATGACATCGAGCCTCTTGCCGCGATCCGGCGTGAATTCCTCAAGGCTTGCAAAGCCCAGACTGGCCAGATGCCGCGCCACCCCGCGCGCCAGAAGCTGGCCCGGCTGCAAGGGCCTGAGCGTGGGAGAGACGTTGGGTATCATGCGCGAAATTGTGAACAAAACGTAAACAAAAGGCAAGTCCGTTTGCAACAGACATTTGGGCTGTGCCCGGCAGACATGACGCGCCGTGCCGCCCCCTGTCCCCTGCCGCGCGCGCGATCCCTAGGCTGGCACGCTTGAACCGAGAGCCGGACGCGCCTATGTCTGACGTGACGGTTCTGCCCTTCTCGTATATGGGATAAACAATTCCGGTGGCCTTAAGCAACTCCGAGGGAGCTGGCTCTGTGCGGATCGTGGTCCGTTTACCTGGCGCCCACCTGTATATACAGGTCCTCGGGAATTCGCTTACCCACGGTCGTGGTGGTTCCGTCACTCCACCCTCGACAAGCTGAGCCCCGCTCCAACTTGGCGCCCGGCTCTGTCGCGCTAGGTTCTCTATGAGATATGAAGGAGCCATGCTGACATGAAACCCGTCGAAACTGTCACGACCCTTTTGGCATTCTGCGTCCTCCCAGCTATTGCCGCAGCAAATGTCATCGTCCGTTTTGACGAGGGCGCGCCCAAGGATCGGTTCACCGTCGAGAATAGCGGCGCTTGCGATCTTGGGCCCGCTACGGTCAATATTGATCTGAGTGAAAGCGCAGGCGGCCTCTATTTCGACACGACAGATGCAGGCGCGGGGGTGCAGGTCTTCCAGCCGCTGGAAATCACGGCGGGCGCAGATGCGCTGTCCCGGATCCCGGTGGTCAAGGATGGCGACACTCAGATCGGCCTCGCCCTGCGCGGCTTGGAGGCTGGTCAAGTAGTCTCGTTTACCATCGATGTAGACGACACGCTGCGCCACAGCGCCCGTGGCCAGACCCAGATAACGGGTGCGGAGATCGCTGGCGGCACGGTCTTTCTGCAGGCAAATGGTGCGCACAAAGCCATGGCCGTGTTCGACAACACCAATACCGCAAGGCTGAGCGTCTCTGACTGTGTGTCCTGAACAGGTGTTCAGAAGGCCTCGGGTGTGGCCTCCCGGGCCATGTGGTCAAGCACGGCATTGACGAATTTCGGCTCTTTACCCTCAGGGAAGAACGCCTTGGCCACATCGACAAATTCCACGATCACAACCTTGGGCGGTGTCGATTTCGCCAGCAGTTCGGCCCCTGCCGCGCGAAACAGGGCGCGAAGGGTCGGATCAATCCGGTCAATGGGCCAGGTGGCCACAAGCGCGCGGTCGGTCATCTGGTCGATCCGCGATTGGCCTTCCACCGCGCCTTCCAAGAGCGCGCGGAACGTATCGACATCGCCCTCGATCATCTCCCCCTCGTCGTGGCTTTCGCCGAAACGGTGGTCTTCAAATTCGTCACGGACGGCATCAATGCTCTGGCTGGAATGCTCCATCTGAAACAGCGCCTGCACCGCATAAAGTCGGGCTGCCGATTTCATCTTTCGCTTCTGGTTATTCGACAGGCTCATGCGATCTGAAAACTTCCGTCATCGGGGTCCTCAAAGGGCCGGAACCCGATCCCCTTGGTCGTGTTTGCGTATTTCCGCTGCAGCGCGATCAGATGCAAGGCTGCCGCCGCGGCACCGCCGCCCTTGTTCTGATCTGCCGGGTCAGCGCGGACCTCTGCCTGGGCGCGGTTCTCGACCGTCAGGATCCCGTTACCGATATTGGCCCCCTGCAGACCCAAAAGCATCAGCGCGTGACTGCTGTCATTGCAGACCGTTTCGTAATGCGTGGTCTCGCCGCGAATGATGCAGCCAAGGGCCACAAATCCGTCAAACGCGCCCTGCCGCATAGCTATGCGGATCGCAGAAGGGATTTCCAGCGCACCGGGGACTTCGATCTCTTCAAAGTCTGCGCCAGCTTCAACCGCAACTTCTACAGCACCGTTGATAAGATTATCAGCGATATCTTTGTAGTAAGGGGATACAACAAATAATAATTTGACCGGTTCTTCAAAAACCGGGAGTTCAAGGATGTGATGTGTTGGTCCAGCCATTAACCGAGCTCCGATATTTTGCGCGTGCCGACGATCTCCAGCCCGTAGGCATCCAGCCCCACGACCTTGGGTGTCGGTGAATTGGTCAGGAGGATGAGTTTCGCGATCCCAAGTGACGAGAGTATCTGCGCCCCCAGCCCGTATTGTCGCAGCGTGTGGGGCGAGACGCCCTCTTCTGCGCTGAGCTTCATATGCAGGTCGCGCAACAGCACGACAGCGCCGCGCCCCTCCTGAGCGATCATCTTCATTGCATCGGCAAATTCCGACGCGCGGCCCCTGGGCCCGGTCCCGATCATATCAAGCATCGGGTCAAGCGCATGCATGCGCACCAGAACCGGCGCGCCATCCTTGATATCGCCCTTGATCAGCGCGATATGCTCGGCCCCTTGGGTCTCGTCAGTGTAGATCCGTAGCTTCCAGTCGCCGCCAAATTCCGAGTGGATCACCTCTTCGGTGCGGACACGCACCAGATTATCATGCCGCCGCCTGTAAGCGATCAGATCGGAAATCGTGCCAATCTTGAGCCCGTGCAGCTGCGCGAAGGCAATCAGATCGGGCAGACGCGACATTGTGCCGTCCTCATTCATGATCTCGCAGATGACGCCCGACGCGTTCAGCCCGGCCAGACGCGATACATCCACAGCCGCTTCCGTGTGGCCCGCGCGCACCAGCACGCCACCTTCGCGCGCGCGCAGCGGGAAAACATGGCCCGGCGTCGCGATATCGGCGCCGGTCTTGGATTGATCAATGGCCACCGCAACAGTGCGCGCCCGGTCATGTGCCGAGATGCCGGTCGTCACCCCCTCGCGCGCCTCGATAGAGATCGTGAACGCAGTTTCATGGCGCGACGAATTGTGCGACGCCATCAGCGGCAGGCCCAGCGTATCAATCCGCTCTCCGGGCAGCGCCAGACAGATAAGCCCTCTGCCGTGGGTGGCCATGAAATTGATCACCTCGGGTGTGGCCATTTGTGCGGGGATCACCAGATCGCCCTCATTCTCGCGATCCTCGTGATCGACCAGAATGAACATCCGACCGTTGCGCGCATCGTCTATGATTTCCTCAACCGAGGATATGGCGTCGGAATAATCAACGTCAGTGGCTTGGGTCATGGATAGCAATCCTCTTTGCCACGCGAGATAGCCCGGCTGGCTGCAGATGAAAAGGGTGGCTGACCAATCAAGGACCTCGAAGGGGGGCTTGACGAAATCGCAACCGATGGCGGCACGTCGTCCGGCGCTGGATTGAAAGGGCCAAATGCGCTATAGTTGGCCTTTTTAATGAGTGTAGTTTTATGTCATTTTTCATTTTCTCGATCACAGTGCTGATCGTTCTGGTCGGCGCCGCCCTCGCCTTTCAGGCCCCCGTCAATGCAGCCCTTGCCCGAAGCCTCGGAGACCCGGTCTGGGCCGCCGCGATGCAGTTCGGGATCGGCTTTGCCCTGCTGGGCTGCGTCGCATTCCTGCGCGGCTCCGCGCCCAGTGTGGATCAGATCAAGACCATTCCCTGGTGGGCTTTGACCGGCGGGGCTTTGGGGGCTATCTGGGTCCTTGCAGCGATCTGGTCGGTCCCGCGTCTGGGGCTTGTGACCATGTTTGCCGCGATGATCCTTGGCCAGCTGATCGCGGCCCTGCTGATCGATTCCGGTGGTCTGTTCGGGCTGCAATCGCGCGATGTCAGCCTGTCGCGGATCGTCTCTGTGGGATTGGTGGCCGTCGGGGTGGCTCTCTCCTACCGCTGAGAAACTGTCCCTTTGCGGCCCGCAGCAAAGCGCGGTAGCCTTGGCGCAATGAAGCGCTTTCTCCTCACGTCAATGATCTGGCTCAGCGCGGCAGGCCTTGCCGGCGCCGAGCAGCCGTGGCGCCTGTCAATTGACATCACCGAGCGCGCCGGGGAGCCGTTCGAGCGGGCCGTCGCACTGATCAGGCAGGCCGGGGCGGATGTCACCTCGCTCAGCTTGTTTTGGGATGACCTCGAGGACCCTGTGGGCGGCTATGCGCCCGGCTTTGACTGGCCGAGCCTTGCCAATGCCTTTTATCCCGGCGAGGGCATCGCGGTGAGCCTGACCTTCTCGGTCATTGACACCGTCGCTGACCGCCGCCGGTCCGACCTGCGCGCAAAGCCCTGGGATGATCCCGAGCTCATCGCAGCCTTCGCGCGCCATCTCAATGATGTGCTCTCGCGGATGCAAAGCGTGGAGATTACGGCGGTTGCCATTGGCAATGAGGTAGACGGCTATCTCACCTCGGAGGCCGAGATTGTGGCATTTGCCGGTTTTCTGGGCGCCGCGCGGCAAGAGGTCCACAGGTTGCGGCCCGGGGTACCCGTTGGCGTCAAACTGACCCAGGCGGCTGTGTTGCAAAACCCCGTCCTGTGGTCGCCGCTTCTGGCGCGCAGCGATGCGCTGATGATCACCTATTATCCGCTCGACGGGTTCTCCAGGGTCAAGCCGCGCGACGCGATCAGGGCTGATCTGGAGGCGATCGGCGATCAGGCTGGCAAGCTGCCGCTCTATATTCTGGAGGCAGGATATCCCAGTGCGGGATGCGGCGGATCGCCTGAAGGTCAGAAGGCTTTCGTGCAAGACCTTCTGTCTTTTGCGGATCGCAACCCTGAGGTCGTCCGGCTGGTCTCTGTAACATGGCTCAATGACATCTCCTTGCCGGAGGTCGAGGCATATGCGGCCTATTACAGCGTCGATCTGCCCTGTTTTGCGCAATATCTCGGATCGCTCGGGCTGCGCGGCCGCGACGGAACGGTAAAGCCTGCACTGGACTGGCTCATGGACCGCCCAAAGCCGCGTTAGGCCCTGTCAGGGCTGGACGAAATAGGCATCTGACGGGATGAAGCCTGCCAATTTCGCGGCCTCCGACCAGTCCCGCTCATGGGCTGTGTCACCGATCACAAGCACCCCGTCCAAAGGCAGCTTCACGGCGCGCAGCGGATGCCTGACCGCGGCGCGGATCTCTGACCAGCTTTGCGCGAAATGCGGAGCTGTGCCCGCAGCCGCGATCCCCTGGCCTATCAGCTCGTCCGGAGTGACCGGCGCATGGGCCAAAGCGGTCAGACTGACATCGTGCAAAGCGCGCAAATGGTTTGCCCGATCCGCGTCAATCGGCCCGCCCGGGCGCAAGACGCGCAGCGCATTGTTGGAAAACAAAAACCCCACGACATCGCGCCCGGTCGAGGCCCGCACCGACGCGTAGGTCTTGTACGGCAGGCCCAACGCCTTGGCGCGGCGTACACGTGTGCGCAGGATCTCGATCGGCAGGTTGGGGATCAGATCCGCGCGCGCCTTCGACCACGCATGCACACGGTACGCGCGCCCGGCTTCCATGCTGGGACCGTTATTGTGGCCAAGCCCAGCCCTGCTCATGCCCATTCCTGCAGCCGCGCGACGTAGCGGGCCAAAGTGTCGATCTCGAGATTGATGGCATCGCCGCTTCGGGTCTCGTCCCAGTTTGTTACCGCCTGGGTATGGGGGATGAGATTGATCCCGAAGCTGTCGCGCCCCACCTCATTGACCGTCAGCGAGGTCCCGTTCAGCGCCACGGAGCCTTTGGGCGCGATAAATCTGGCAAGCT
>CAYGUB010000167.1:0-6340 GCA_964352845.1 uncultured Rhodobacterales bacterium
AGCTGGAGCAGCATTTGCGCGGACGGGCGGGCTCCAAACGGGTCGAGGTCAACGCAGCCGGTCGCGTCATGCGCGAGCTTGGCCGCGATGAGAGCACCAAGGGCCAGAGCGTTCAGCTGACCATCGACGCGCGGCTTCAGAATTTCGTGCAGGCCCGGCTTGACGGGGAGAGCGCGGCCGCCGTGGTGATAGACGTCAATAGCGGCGATCTGGTTGCGATCGGCTCTGCGCCGGCGTTCGATCCCAACCTGTTTGTGCGCGGCATATCCGTGCCCGATTACCGTAGCCTGACCGAAAACACCTACCGCCCGCTGGCCAATAAGGCCGTGCAGGGCACCTACCCGCCCGGCTCGACCTTCAAGATCGTTACAGCTTTGGCGGCGCTGGAAGAGGGGCTGGTTGGCCCCGACGAAACGGTCTGGTGCCCCGGCCATGCCGAGGTTGCAGGGCGCAGGTTTCATTGCTGGAAGCGCGGCGGCCATGGCTGGGTGGCGCTGCATGATTCACTGAAGCATTCCTGCGACGTCTATTATTACGATATCGCCCAACGGGTCGGCATAGATCGGATCTCTGCCATGGCGCGGCGTCTGGGCTTGGGGGAAAAGCATGACGTGCCGATGTCGGCTGTCTCTGCCGGGCTTACGCCGACAAAGCAATGGAAGCGCGAGAAGCGCGGGGCGGAATGGGTCGTGGGCGACAGTCTGAACGCGGCCATCGGGCAGGGCTTTGTGCTTGCCTCGCCTTTGCAGCTGGCCGTGATGACGGCGCGGCTTGCCACCAACCGGGCGGTCAAGCCCCGTCTCGTCAAGGCGATTGACGGGGTGGAGACCGAAAGCGGCGCGGGCGCCCCCCTGGAGCTGTCGCGCCGGTCCGTCAACTACGTGCGTCGCGCCATGTTCGGCGTCAGCAACGAGCGGCGCGGGACGGCCTACTCCACCCGGATCGAGGACGAGGCCTACCGGATGGCGGGTAAAACCGGCACGTCGCAAGTCCGCAATATCACCAAGGCAGAGCGCGCCCGCGGCGTGTTTCGCAACGAGGACCTGCCCTGGGAGCGGCGCGATCACGCGCTGTTTGTAGGCTTCGCGCCGGTCGATGATCCGAAATATGCCGTGGCCGTGGTGGTGGAGCATGGCGGCGGTGGGTCCAAGGTCGCGGCACCGATTGCGCGCGATGTGATCCTGGCGGCGCAATTCGGCGGCGTGCCGCCCCTCTCCGCCTATCCAAAATCGCAACGCGAGCGCATCAGTGCGGCTTTGGACAAGCTCAAGCTTGATGATCCGGCTGACACGGATACGGATGGCTCGCAGGCATGAGCTATCTTCAGTACAACGTGAAATCGGTCCCGACCGGACTGTCCAAGGTTTTGCATCTGAACTGGCCGATCATCCTGCTTTTGGCCGCGATTGCCAGTGTCGGGTTTCTGATGCTCTATTCGGTCGCCGGTGGCTCGCTCAGCCCCTGGGCCGAGCCGCAGATGAAGCGATTTGGCCTTGGCATGTTCCTGATGTTTGTCGTGGCGATGATCCCGGTCTGGTTTCTGCGCAACATGGCGGGTCTGGCCTATCTGGTCAGTCTGCTCTTGCTGGTCGCGGTGGAGTTTTTCGGCGCCACGGGCATGGGGGCGAAGCGCTGGATCGACCTGGGCTTCATGCGGCTGCAGCCGTCGGAGTTGATGAAGGTCACGCTGGTGATGTTTCTGGCCTCTTACTATGACTGGCTCCCTGTCAAAAAGACCTCGCATCCGCTGTGGGTGCTGATCCCGGTCATCATCATTCTGGTGCCGGTTTTTCTGGTTCTCAAACAGCCCGATCTCGGGACGGCGTTGCTGCTCGTGTTTGGGGGGGCAGGTTTGATGTTTCTGGCCGGTGTCAGCTGGAAATATTTCGCGGTGGTGATCGCTGGCGCAGTCGGGCTGGTCACGGCTGTGTTTGAATCGCGCGGCACGACCTGGCAGCTTTTGAAGGACTATCAGTTCCGGCGCATTGATACGTTTCTCGACCCGTCCAGCGATCCGCTTGGCGCGGGCTATCACATCACGCAATCGACCATCGCGCTGGGCTCCGGCGGCTGGACGGGGCGCGGCTATATGCAAGGCACGCAGTCGCGTCTGAACTTCCTGCCCGAAAAGCACACGGATTTCATCTTCACCACATTGGCCGAAGAGTTCGGCTTTGTCGGTGCGTTCTCTTTGCTCGGGCTTTACGTGTTGTTGCTCTTGTTCTGCGTTTTCTCCGCGCTGAGCAACAAGGACCGGTTTTCTTCCTTGCTGACCATGGGGATCGGGTTGACGTTTTTCCTGTTCTTCGCGGTAAATATGTCGATGGTCATGGGGCTCGCCCCTGTTGTGGGCGTTCCGCTGCCGTTGGTCAGTTATGGTGGATCGGCCATGCTGGTCCTGCTGCTTGCCTTCGGTCTGGTTCAAAGCGCCCATGTCCACCGCCCCCGTTAACGTCCTGTTCAGCGCGCCAGAAGCGCAGTGGCGGTCCTATGAGACGCCCCTGCGCGCCGCGTTCAGTGACGCCGGGCTCGCGGTCAATCTGGCGGTCGAGATGGCGCCCGAGCATGTCGATTACATCATCTATGTCCCGAGCGGGGCGTTGCGTGACTTTGCGCCGTTCAAGCGGCTCAAGGCGGTTCTCAGCCTCTGGGCCGGGGTCGAGACGGTTGTTGGCAACGACAGTATCACGGTGCCCTTGTGCCGCATGGTTGATCCCAGCCTGACGGAGGGGATGGTAGAGTGGGTGACCGGCCATGTGTTGCGCCACCATCTGGGAATGGATGCGCATATCCATGGTCAGGACGGGGTCTGGCGGGCCGGCATCGTGCCACCGCTTGCACGAGACCGGAAGGTGAGCATCCTCGGGCTGGGGGCTTTGGGCAAAGCCTGTGGCGAGGCGCTGGCGGCGCTGAATTTTGATGTGTCCGGCTGGTCGCGGACACAAAAGCATGTCGCAGGCATCAAGTGTTTTTCGGGCGAGGACGGGTTGCAGGCCTGCCTGCGCGGGGCCGAGATCGTAGTGCTGCTTTTGCCCGCGACGGCTGCGACCGACAATATACTGAACGCCGCGCGGCTCGCTTTTCTGCCTGCGGGGGCGGTGATCATCAATCCGGGGCGGGGGCCGTTGATTGATGATGAAGCCTTGCTTGCGGCCCTTGATGCGGGCCAGATCGGCCATGCAACCCTTGATGTGTTCCGGCGCGAACCTTTGCCTGCGGCGCATCCGTTCTGGTCCCATCCCAAAGTGACTGTGACGCCTCATATCGCCTCAGAGACGCGGCCTGCATCCGCCAGTCGAGTAATCGCGCAGAATGTACGGCGCGGCGAGACCGGGCAGGCGCTGTTGCATCAGGTGGACCGCATGGCAGGTTACTAAAGCTTCGGCGGTCTGGAGGGGTCTGACCCCGGTGCTGTGCGCTCTGGGGGCTGGTCCGGCTGCGGGATGTCGAAGCGCAAGGCGATTTTTTCCAGCCGCGGAAGCCGGGCATCGTCCTCGCTGAGGAACACCACATCCAGCTGACCGCTTTCCAGCCCGCTGAAGGTCAACGCCTCCCGCGCGATCTGTGCCAAGGCGGGCTCGGCCCCCGGACGAGTGCCTGCAAAGCCCAGGAGATGTCCCGCACTGCCATCAGCGTAGCGTGCGAAACACAACAGCGCACGCTCCGCCAGCCCGGTCGCTGTGGAGAGCTTCTCGTCGAGGCGGATCAGCAGGGTCTCAGGCAGTGATTGAGGCGGTTCAAAGCTGAGCGGTTGGGCCGTCATCTGCTCGGCCTGCGATTGCAAAGTCTTGTCGAGCCATGCCATCACCTGCGGCGGCAGAATGATCGCAGAGGGCGCCACATCGAGGTTGAGGCCCAGCCCCAGACGACTTGGCGCCAACATCTCTGCCAAGGCCCGCCCCGACAGGGCCGCGTAGGGTGCCGGACCTTCGGCAAACTGGCTCAGCCGATCCTCGGTATCGAACGCCAGCACAAGACTGTCGCCATCAAGCGGAAATAGGCGCGGGGTGATATTCTGGCCTTCCTGCGCGCCGTCGAGCAGGATGAAAAGCTCCGCGCTGGCGAGCCGGTCGTAGAATACCAGCCGTGCGGTGTCATCGTCGGGGCTGGCCTCCATCCGGGCATGGGCTTGGTCCAAAGGTGTCATGGCGCGTCTGTGCTATGTCGGGGCGCTGGCGTCAATCGCGCAATCAGCTCAGAAGCGTGCTGATCCTGCGGCGCAGAAGGGGAAGGATCTCTGCCTCGAACCACGGGTTTTGCGTCAACCAGCGATTGTTGCGCGGGCTGGGATGGGGCAGCAGCAATATGGGCGCATCGGGTGTGGCCAGACCGCCCGCCACAGAGGCGATGGACTGGCCCCTGTGATCGGGCAGGTGCCAATCCATCGCATAGCGCCCGATCACGAGTGTCAGCTTCAGATCGCCAAGTGTGGACAGGGCAGCAGAGCGCCATGCGGGCGCACATTCCGCACGCGGCGGCTTGTCACCGGATTTACCCGTGCCCGGATAGCACAGCCCCATAGGCAGGATCGCGAGCCGCGGGTCGGTGTAGAAGCTATCCCGGTCGATCCCCATCCAGTCCCGCAGCCTGTCTCCGGAAACATCATCGAAGGGTCGGCCGTTTTCATGGGTCTTGCGGCCCGGCGCCTGACCGGCGATCAGTATCCGTGCCGCAGCGCTTAACCGAAATAGCGGTTTGGGACCCAACGGAAGGTCGGCACACAGGGTGCAAGCCCGCATTCTGCGCGCCAACGCATCGGTCGTCATGGGCGCGTCTGTGCCGCGTTGTAAAGTCTTCGGCGCGCCCGATCCGTGACGTTGGTAACTGTATCCCACACCATAGGAAATCCTTCACTCACACGTTTCATTGTTTCATCAACTGGCGTAGTTTGAGGGTATCTGTGCCTCATTTATGTCATATTGCGGCATGGATGGCTTTTATTTAAGGCTGAATGCCGGACATAATCGAGCCTTAAAGACACGGTAACCTTTGACGCATACCCCCTTGAGGGCAGCACAGGCGCGGCGGATGCAGATGGGCAAAGCCCAATGATTGAGTTTCAGAACGTGAGCAAGTCCTTTTGGACGGGCACGCAGAGAAAGGTTATTCTTGATCGCGCCTCGTTTCGTGTGGAGCTTGGGCAATCGATGGGCATCCTTGCACCGAACGGAACCGGCAAGACGACATTGATCAACATGATGGCCGGGCTGGAAAAACCCGATGAGGGCGAGATTATCCGAACAAGCCGCATCTCTTTCCCGCTTGGCTTCATGGGCGGAGTGGTCCCGCGCCATACTGCGACGGAGAACTGTCGCTATATCGCCAAGCTCTACGCGCTGGATCCCGACTATGTGGAGGCGTTCTGTCGCTACCTTTGCGGGCTCGACGAGTATTTCGATATGCCCGTCGGCACCTATAGCCAGGGTATGAAAGCGCGGTTTACATTTTCACTGATGCTGGCGCTGGAATTTGATATCTACTTGATCGATGAGGGGATGCCGTCCACGACGGATGTTGAATTCAATCGCAAGGCGGGCTCGATCCTGCGCGACCGGCTGCGCACGGCCACTGTGATTGTGGTGTCGCATCAGGCGGAAACATTGGAGAAATTCTGCCGCAAGGCAGGCGTCCTGTATCGCGGCCAACTGCAGATGTTCGAGACGCTGGAAGAGGCGAAGAGGCTTTATGACTACGAAACCCAAAGCTAAACGATTTCGCATCCGGCAATCTGTCTTGCACGATGATGTAGAGCCCAAGGAGCCGGGTCAGCCATTGCCCAGTACCGATGACGGTTTGGGCGGCAGTACATTCCCGCGCCGGGCCGGTGTTGCGGGGCAGTGGGGTGATGGCCCGAAGCCGGTGACGCAGCAGCTTGAAGATATCCGAAACGAGGGATTGACCGGGCGCCAGTTGCGCATGGCGCGGCGTGTGGCGCAGAAACAGGGCCTGAACCCGTCATCGGATTATGACGCGGTGCGGTTGTTGCGCGGACAGGGCATTGATCCGTTCAAGCGCACCAATATGCTGGAACTGGTCTCGGACGAGCCAACGCAAGATGCAGAGGCGCCTGCCAGCTCTTCTGCGAGCCCTCAGGGGACCAGTGCGCCACCATCCTCCCAGACGCTTCCGGCTGCGCTTGCGGCACAGCAGGGGATGCCCTCGACCCATGTCGTCACGGAGGATGAGCGATCACGCGATATCATCAAGATCCAACGCGATATTGCCCGCAGGCGGCGCAGACGGGCTATGCTTCTGGGGCTCCGGCTGGCGGTTCTGGTGCTTTTGCCGACTATCCTGGCGGGATATTATTTCTTCAAGGTCGCGACGCCCAAGTATGCCA
>CAYGUB010000168.1:0-3987 GCA_964352845.1 uncultured Rhodobacterales bacterium
AGGTCATGAAGGGCGCTGAGGGGTTGCGGGAGGCGGGTTTGGCCTCGACCGATTTGACCGACAGATCGCGCGAGGTGACGGCCTGAACGGCCAATTCAGCGGCGGTGGCGTTCTCAATATCGAATTTGTCGAGCTTCTTGCCGCCCAGAACGGTCAGCCGCGCCTCATATTCCTGACCGCGCGGCGTAGCGAGCAACGCCTTGACCGACCAATATTCGCGCGCCTTGAATTTCTCTATCTCCATTTCGCGCTCGACGAT
The DNA here is from genome assembly GCA_964352845.1 of uncultured Rhodobacterales bacterium. GTDB lineage: Bacteria > Pseudomonadota > Alphaproteobacteria > Rhodobacterales > Rhodobacteraceae > Litoreibacter. The sequence continues at coordinate 260 of CAYGUB010000168.1, forward strand.
GAGACGCAGGCACACCGATTGAACGCGTCCAGCGGATTTTGCACCGGGCAGGCGGCGCCACAGGACCGGGCTGAGCTTGAAGCCCACTAGATAATCGAGCGCCCGCCGCGCGAGATAGGCATCCACCAGCGGCTGGTCGACATCGCGCGGGTTTTTCATCGCCTCGGTGACGGCAGCCTTGGTAATGGCGTTGAAGACGACCCGGCTGACCGGCGTGTCTTTCTTGATCACCTTGCGCTTGCGCAATGTTTCCTCAAGGTGCCAGCTGATCGCTTCGCCCTCGCGGTCGGGGTCAGTTGCGAGGATCAGCGCATTGTCATCCTTCAATGCATCGGCAATGGCTTTGACATGCTTCTTGCTGTCTGCTCCGACCTCCCACAACATGTCGAATCCGTTCTCGACATCGACGGATCCGTCCTTGGGGGGCAGGTCGCGCACATGGCCATAAGAAGCCAGAACGGTGTAGTCCGATCCCAGATATTTGTTGATTGTCTTGGCCTTGGCAGGAGATTCGACGACGACAACGGGCATGGATTACCTTTCGTAGACTGCATAGGCTCTGGCGGCGTTACATGTGGGCGAGAGACCGGGGATGTCAACAGGGCCTATCCGACAATTCGTTCAAGCGGGTCATAAAGTAGCGTCGCGGAGGGATCAAAAGCCACGCGGGCAAGGCTATCGGGCTTCAGCCGAATATCGCTGAGTTCCGCCTGCGAGAAGAAGCGGCGCTGCGTGACGACCGCCTCGGGGTCTTCCCAGTCGTCACGGATCATGCCGCCGGTGATCTCGCAGCGAAAGAAGATGTCGATCTGGTGGAAATCGCGCTCGGGGTCATGAAACTCGTTGATCAGGCACGGGTTGCCGACCGTCACGCACAGGCCGGTTTCCTCGAAGACTTCGCGCGCGAGGTTATCGGGCAATGCGCTGTGCATCTCTGCGCCGCCTCCCGGCGCGCACCAGAGCTGGAACCTATGATCGGGGTAGGCGTTAACCAATAGAATACGCGCATCCCTGATAATGATGGCACGCGCCGCGATACGATGTGTTTTCGGCATGGTTAGGCCTTAAATGTGACGTGACGTCGATGCAATAGGGTGATGAAATCGTCATATTCATTAAGTATCTAGGAAACATGAGACTGTTATTCGCCTTCCTGATCTTCCTGCCCGGCGCGGCTCTGGCCGATTGCGTTGTGCTCTTGCATGGCTTGGCGCGCAGCTCTTTTTCGCTCAGCGTGATGGAAGAAAGCCTCAAGGCCAATGGATTTCAGACGGTTAATCCAAGCTATGCCTCGACGTCCGACACGATTTCTGAGCTGGCGGATGAGACTATTCCGGAAGCGGTTGCGGCTTGCAGGCCAAATGATACGGTGCATTTCGTTACCCACTCGATGGGTGGTATACTTGTGCGGTCCTGGCTTGCGCGGCACGAATTGCCGCAACTGGGCCGCGTCGTTATGCTGGCTCCGCCCAATCAGGGCAGCGAACTGGTGGATGCGTTTCGCAAATGGGACCCGTTCGAGTGGGTTAACGGCCCTGCCGGATTGCAACTGGGTACGGGGGTTGGTTCCGTGCCGCGCAGCCTTGAGGGTGTCGATTTCCCGCTGGGCGTGATTGCGGGCAATGCCAGCCTGAACACGGTTTATTCGGCTATCATTCCCGGCGATGACGATGGCAAGGTCTCTGTCAGCTCGACCATGGTTGCAGGGATGAGCGATCATATCGTCCTGCCCGTTAACCACACATTCATGATGAACGCGCCCATTGTCGTGGGCCAGACCGTACGTTTTTTGCAAAACGGTCAGTTTCAGGATGACATGTCGCTGACCGACATCGTCCTTAACATGGCAGAGGCGGTGCTGGACTAAGGTCGCAACACCCGGTTGAGATGACCCATCTTGCGGCCGGGCTTGATCTCCGCCTTGCCGTAGAGATGCAGAGAGACTGCAGGATCCTTAGCCAATTGCGGCACGCGGGCCATATCGTCGCCGATCAGGTTTTCCATCTGCACATCATGTAGACGCGATCCATCGCCCAGAGGCCATCCGGCAATCGCCCTGATATGCTGCTCGAACTGATCTATCGCGCAGCCATTCTGCGTCCAGTGGCCAGAGTTATGCACCCGGGGGGCGATCTCGTTGACGATAAGGCCGTCCGTGGTGACAAACAGCTCGACCCCCATCACGCCCACATAGTCCAGCGCATTGAGTATCTTGCCGGTGAGCAGGACCGCATCGGTGCGCTGGCTGGCGTTGAGTCGGGCGGGGACGGTGGTAGTGTGCAAAATGCCCCCACGATGAATGTTCTCGCCGGGATCAAAGCAAGCCACCTGACCATCCAACCCGCGTGCGCCGATCACCGATATCTCTCGTTCAAAATCGACGAATCCCTCCAGCACGCAAGGCGCGTCTTTCATCTGCGCCCAAAGCTGCGCGGGATCATCGCCGGCCCCGATACGCAGCTGACCCTTGCCGTCATAGCCAAATTGCTGGGTCTTGAGAATCGCAGGCGGGCCGATATCGCCAAGTGCCGCGCGCACATCCGCTTCGCTCAGCACTTCGGCAAACGGTGCGACGCGCAGGCCTATCTGCTCCATAAAGCGCTTTTCTGTGATGCGGTTTTGCGCGGTCTTGAGCGGGCGCATGCCGGGCCGGACGGGCGTATCGGCGCCAATTTCGTCGAATACCGCTGCGGGGACGTTTTCAAACTCATAGGTGATGACATCGACCGACGCCGCAAAGGCTCGCAAGGCTTCGACATCCGTATAGGGCGCTGTGGTCACGCGATCTGCCACCTGACCGGCTGGCGGGTTGGGGCCGGGTTCAAAGATATGGCTGCGCAGGCCCAGACGTGACGCTGCGACGGACAACATCCGCCCCAGCTGACCGCCGCCCAAGATGCCGATCACAGCACCCGTCGCAAGAGCCTCACTCATCACGTGGCTCCCGAGGGATGGAGGCCGACAGATCGGCGCGCCATTTCTCCAGACGCGCGGCCAGATCATCGTCCTGCAACGCCAGAATGCCTGCCGCCATCAACCCGGCATTGGCCGCACCCGCAGCGCCAATGGCCATCGTTGCGACCGGGTAGCCGCGCGGCATCTGCAGGATCGAATAGAGACTGTCGACCCCGCTCAGCGCCTTGGTCTGGACCGGCACACCGATCACTGGCAGCCGGGTTTTCGACGCCATCATACCGGGCAGATGCGCCGCACCACCCGCACCTGCAACAATGACCTGCAATCCACGGTCCACGGCAGCCTTGCCATAGTCCCACAAACGATCCGGCGTGCGATGGGCCGAAACGATGCGAGCTTCGTAAGCCACGCCCAGTTGGTCAAGAATGTCAGCTGCCTCGCGCATGGTCGACCAGTCGGACTGACTGCCCATGATGATCCCGATTTTCACATCCGCCACGCGCGCGCCCTCAACTGTCGCCCCAGGAAAGGCGCCCTTATAGTCACGCGCCTGTCGTTACGCAATGATATCGGGGGTCAGTTGATCTTCGACCTGCGCGATCCTGTCTTTCAGGCCCAGTTTCTTGATCTTGAGTCGCCGCAGCGCCAACTGGTCCGGGGCGGGGGTGTCGCTCAACGCGGTGATCGCGTCATCAAGATCGCGATGCTCGCGTTTCAGCCCCGCAAGTTTGACGCGCAAAACATCTTGCGCAGACATGTTTTGTGCCGTGTCCATCATGAGCTGCCCAAATTTTTCGCCTTACCCCGGATAA
>CAYGUB010000168.1:4087-6311 GCA_964352845.1 uncultured Rhodobacterales bacterium
TTCGCCTTACCCCGGATAAATAGGGACTTGGAGGCGCGAGAGAAAGGGTTTTACGGACTCAACGCTTGCAGAATTGCAAAACTCTTCCCACCTTGATGGGGCGGGGTTGCCAGAATGGGGCCTCGCACACCGATAGTCGCTGAGTGAAGGACTGGAACATGACGAAACTGACGCTGGGGACACATCCGTTCCTGCTTGGATTTGATCAGCTCGAAAGACTGGTCGAACGCACCGCCAAATCGGGCAATGACGGCTATCCGCCGTTCAATATCGAACAATCGTCAGAACATGTGTTCCGCATCACCCTGGCTGTGGCCGGGTTTGGCGAGGACGATCTGGCGATTACGGTCGAAGACCGGCAGCTGATCGTGCGCGGCAAGCAGTCGGAGGCCGATGAGGAGCGCATCTTCCTGCATCGTGGCATTGCGGCCCGGCAGTTCCAGAAAGCCTTCGTGCTTGCTGAAGGGGTAGAAGTGGCCGGTGCCATGACCGAAAACGGTCTGCTTCACATCGATCTGCGCCGCTCCGTGCCGGAGGCGATCGTACAGACAATCGAAATCACGAAAGGGTAATGCGAAATGAATACAGTCTATGATTTCGGAGAAAACTCGAGCCGCATTGTCTATGTCCGCCCCGTCAAGGACAGCGAATTGCCCGACAACCTTGAGGCCGAGGGCCCCTTTTACGCGGTGCACGCGCCCAACGGGGCGCGTCTGGCAATTGTGCAGGGCCGCAAGCTGGCCTTTGATCTGGCGCGCCAGAATGATTTTGCTCCCGTCACCGTGCATTGAGCAGTTATCCGTTTGACTGGGTAGACGCGTTCACCGACCAGCCCTTCGGGGGCAATGGATGTGCCGTCGTCTATGACGAGGGTGCACTGGATGTTGAGACCTGCCTGCGCTTCACTCGGGAAACGGGCCTCGTCGAATGCACCTTTATCGGGCCGTCCGATGTAGCCGATCTACGGGTCCGCTATTTTCTGGCGGAGCGCGAAATCCCCTTTGCGGGTCACCCCACCATTGCCTCTGCCGTCTCTGCGCTTAGCCGCGGGCGGGTCGCGGAACCTGAATTCCGATTTGAAACCGGCGCGGGCGTGGTGCCCATTACGGTCTCGAACGGGTCGGTGCAGATGATCCAGCCGCGACCGGAATTCGGGCAGGTGGTTGAGGCTGCGATTGTGGCCCCCGTCATCGGGCTTGAGCCCGGCGATATCCTGGGCCAGCCTCAGGTCGTCTCCACCGGGCTGCCGTTTTGCGTGACGCATGTCAAAGACCATGACGCCCTGCGACGCGCGGTGCTGAATGTTGAGGCGCTGGGCAGGTTCCGCAGTTTGATGCGCCACAGGGATGCCGATGTGATGGAGCCCTATCTGATCGCTCTGGGCGGCGCGACGCAGGCGGGCGATAGCTTTGCGCGGCTGCTGCTTGCCCCGCCCAACCCGGCAGAGGATCCGTTCACCGGCTCTGCCACGGGCTGCGCGGCGGCTTATCTGTGGCGCAACCGATTGATCGACCAGCCCGATTATCTGGCCGAGCAAGGCCACTGGATGGGCCGACCGGGTCAGGCGCAAGTCACTGTGCTGGGGCCGCCTGAGGATATCGCCGGTATCCGGGTGTCCGGGCAGGGACGGATCGTTATGCGGGGCGAAATGTTGCCATAGTGCACCGTCTCGGCCACCCGCGCGCTGCAGCTGCTCAAAAACTACGAAGAATGACCGCGATTTGGTCGAATTGTTGCCCACGCTCACGGCTATACAGCTGGTACGCGGTCAAAACCTTCAGAGGGGGGGATGCTGACCGCGACGGCGCCCGGGTTTGCCCTCCGGGCGCCAACCGGCGCCAGCCAGACGCGACGCAGCGATTGCGACGCGATGGGGCGGGGTGAGGGCCCCGTCACGCGCCTGTCGGTGCAGATAACGAGTTACCTATTTGCCCAGCGCCCAGGACCCGGAGAGCGGGCCGGAAAAGCGGCACCTGCGACGTCTGATCGCCGCAGGCGCGGGGCTGTCTACCCCTTTATCAGTCCCATCGACTCGAGCTTCAGGATCACCTGATGCGCGCAGTTATCGACATCGACATTCTCGGTCTCGACACTCAGCTCCGGGTTTTCGGGAACGTCATAGGGATCCGAGATGCCGGTGAATTCCTTGATCTTGCCTTCGCGCGCCAGCTTGTAGAGCCCCTTGCGGTCGCGGCGTTCGCATTCTTCGATGCTGGTGGCCACA
>CAYGUB010000169.1:0-632 GCA_964352845.1 uncultured Rhodobacterales bacterium
GATGGGCGGTGCGCATGATCTGGCGCAGGTGCCTGCATGATCCGGCGCGCTTTTCCGTATTTTTCGACCAAAGAAGACAGGGGTTTTGCGCCATGATCAGGCTGGAGCGCCGGGCGGCGCTGTCGCGGGTCTGGTCGGGTCTGACGCCGGTTCTGGCTGTGCTGGCGACGATGGTTGCAGGCGGGGTGATGTTTGCGGGGCTCGGCAAGGACCCGGTCGAGGCGATCAGGACGATTTTCTGGGATCCGCTTTTTGGGGAATTTGCCTTTTATTATCGTGGCCAATTGCTGGTCAAGGCGGCGCCTTTGGTTCTGATTGCCATCGGCCTGAGCCTCGGGTTTCGGGCAGGCATCTGGAATATCGGGGCGGAGGGCCAGTATATTCTGGGGGCAATCTGCGGTGGTGCTGTGGGGCTGGCTTTCTACCCGGCGGTCGGGTGGTATATTCTGCCGCTGGTGGTGGCGGCGGGCGCTTTGGGCGGCTGGGCCTGGGCCATGATCCCGGCGGTTTTGCGGGTGAAGTTCAACACCAATGAGATCCTCGTCTCGCTTTTGCTGGTCTATGTGGCTGAGCAGCTTTTGGCCTCCATGGCACTGGGAGCGTTGCGCAATCCTGACGGGCAGGGCTTTCCC
>CAYGUB010000169.1:642-5098 GCA_964352845.1 uncultured Rhodobacterales bacterium
TTCCCGGATCGCGCAATCTGGCGAAATATGAGGCGACGGCAAACCCGGAGTTGATCGCGGGCACGGGCGCGCATCTGGGGGTGGTGGCAGCGACGATTGCGGTGATCTTTGCCTATATCCTTTTGACCCGCCATATCCGCGGCTACCAGATCAGACTTGCCGGGCAAGCGCCCAGAGCGGCCCGGTTTTCCGGGGTGAGCCCGGGGCGGATGGTGGTGTTTTGTCTTGGCCTGTCGGGCGCTTTGGCGGGGCTTGCGGGGATTTTCGAGCTGACGGGGCCCGCAGGCCAGATCAGCATTGATTTCAATCAGGGCTACGGGTTTACCGCAATTATCGTGGCATTTCTGGGCCGGTTGCATCCTGTGGGCATCGCGCTGGCCGGCCTGCTGATTGCGCTGACATATATTGGCGGCGAGGCCGCGCAGACGAACCTTGGCCTGCCCTCTGCGGCGATTGATGCGTTTCAGGGGATGTTGTTGTTCTTCCTGCTGGCGATGGATGCGCTGGCGAATTTTCGGGTCAGATTCAAATCATCAAAGGTGACATCATGAAAGCATTGAGACTGCCAATCGGCATGGGTGCGGCTATGGGGGCGATGATGGTCTGGATGGTCCATACCGGCAGCCTGAAGGATATGGCATTTGGTTTCATCGTCGCACATATCGCTGTTCTGATCGCGGTTTTAGCCATGGCACTTACGGCCGCAGCTTGGACGGGTGTTCCGGTGAGAAATCTCCTCGCCCGTCTGCACCGACCCTCCCGCAACCACGCCATCGCAATGATCGGCGCGATGCTTGGGGTGGCCACACTCATTTGCACGGCCTGTATCGCCGGTCTTGTCGAGATGGTCTGATATGAACCTTACCTCCATCGACCCCGTTCTGCTTGTCGCCTCAATGATGGTGGCTTCTACCCCCGTTCTGCTGGCCGCGTTAGGCGAGATGATTGTCGAGAAGTCGGGCGTGCTGAACCTTGGCGTGGAGGGGATGATGATCACCGGCGCGATTTGCGGGTTTGCGATTGCGGTCAATACCGGCTCTCCCACTATTGGGTTTGCGGCAGCGGCCCTTGGCGGCGCGGCTCTTTCGCTGATTTTCGGGGTACTTACGCAATATCTTATGGCCAATCAGGTCGCCACGGGGCTGGCGTTGACGCTGTTTGGGCTGGGGCTGTCGGCGCTGATGGGGCAAAGCTATGTGGGGGTGCGCCCGCCGCTGACGGAAAAGCTCGATATCCCGGTGCTCAGCGATATCCCGACGCTGGGTCCGATGTTTTTCCAGCATGATGCGGTGGTCTATCTGTCGCTGGCCCTCGTGCTGCTGATCTGGGCGTATCTCAAATTCACCCGCGCCGGGCTGGTGCTGCGCGCGGTGGGAGAGAACCATGACGCGGCCCATGCGCTTGGCTACAAGGTCATCCGCGTACGGCTGGCAGCGATCATGTTTGGCGGGGCCTGTGCGGGACTGGGGGGCGCTTATCTGAGCCTGATCCGCGTGCCGCAATGGACCGAAGGGATGACCGCAGGTGCGGGCTGGATCGCGCTGGCCATCGTGGTTTTCGCAAGCTGGCGCGCGGGCCGGGTCCTGCTGGGCGCCTATTTATTCGGCGGGGTGACGATTTTGCAGCTTAATCTGCAGGCCGCTGGCATCGCAATTCCTGTAGAGTACTTGTCCATGAGCCCCTATCTGATAACCATCGCCGTGCTGGTGGTAATGTCATCGGGGAGACAGGCCTCGACAGCCGCGCCCGCCGCTTTGGGCCGCATATTCCACGCCTCGAAATGAGGCACACACACTCTGGGGAGAGAAGCATGAAAAGAAGAACAATCCTGAAAAGCGCTGCTGCCGCGCTGGCACTGAGCACCGGGCTGGCTTACGCGGATGGGCATGAGCCGCTTAAAGTGGGGTTTGTCTATGTCGGACCCATCGGTGACGGTGGCTGGACCTATGAGCATGACAAGGGGCGGCTCGCGGTGGAAGCGCATTTCGGCGACAAGGTTGAGACGATCTTTCAGGAAAGCGTGCCCGAGGGTGCGGATGCCGAACGTGTGATGACGCAGATGGCGCTTGGCGGGGCTGATCTGATCTTCACGACCTCTTTTGGCTATATGGATCCGACAATCAACGTGGCCGAGAAATTCCCGGATGTGAAGTTTGAGCATGCCACGGGCTATAAACGCGCCGACAATGTCTCGACCTATTCCGCGCGTTTCTATGAGGGCCGGGCCATTCAGGGTCATATCGCGGGCAAGATGACCAAGTCCAATAAGATAGGCTATATCGCCTCTTTCCCGATCCCCGAAGTTATTCGCGGTATTAACGCGGCCTATATCCACGCCAAGAGGGTAAACCCGGATGTCGAATTCAACATCGTCTGGGCCTATACATGGTTTGATCCGGCCAAAGAGGCGGATGCAGCCACAGCCCTGATCGAGCAGGGCGCGGATGTGATCTTGCAGCATACCGATTCCACAGCGCCTCTGGCCGCGGCCGAAAAAGTGGACGGCGTGATCGGCTTTGGCCAAGCCTCCGATATGGGTGAATATGCCGACGGGCCGCGTGTCTCCTCGATCATTGACGACTGGGCGCCTTACTATATTGCGCGCGTGCAGGCCGTGATGGATGGCACCTGGGAGAGCAGCGATACCTGGGACGGCATCGGCCCCGGCATGGTCAAGATCGGCGAGATCACAGACAAGGTCCCCGCGGATGTAAAGGCAGAGGCGCTGGCGCTCGAGGCCTCCATCGCATCGGGCGAATATCATCCCTTCACCGGCCCGATCAACAAGCAAGACGGCTCTGTCTGGCTGGCTGACGGCGAGACCGCCGATGACGGCACATTGGCGAGCATGAATTTCTACGTCGAAGGCATCACCGGCGATATACCGGAATAATTCCGGCTTTGTGAAACATCACAGCGGGCCCTGATACAGCACGGGCCCGCTGCTTATTATTTGTGGGGTGCATCCCGTCCCATCTTCCAACTGTGCTCCGGTTATGTCACTCTTATCCCCATGACACAGATGACCAGCCTTTCGGGCCAGCCCGTTTCGCGCTTTTGTTTTGGCACAATGCAATTCGGAGGGAACGCGGATGGCTCCGATAGCCGCCAGATGTTTGAGGCCTGCCGCAGCGAAGGGATCAATTTCTTCGACACTGCGCATGTCTATACCGGCGGCAAGTCAGAGACGATGCTGGGCGAATATGCTGCGGGCGAGCGCGAGGCGCTGATCATCGCAACCAAGGCGGGCTATCAGGGTGGCGGCTCGCGGGCCAATATTCTTAAGACCTTCGATGAAAGCCGCGCCCGGCTGGGCATGGATGTCATCGATCTGCTCTATATGCACCGGTTTGACGATGCCACGCCGCTGGAGCAAACATTCGAAACCCTGGCCGAGCTGCGCCAGCGCGGCGCGATCCGCTATATCGGCGTGTCGAACTATGCCGCCTGGCAGGTGATGAAGGCCGGGCGTGTCGCCGCCGAATTCGGGACCCGCATTGATGTGATCCAGCCGATGTACAACCTCGTCAAACGACAGGCGGAGGTCGAGATCCTGCCCGCCTGCGCTGATCAAGGCATAGCCGTATGCCCTTACTCGCCGCTGGGCGGCGGGCTCTTGACCGGGAAATATGCGGCCCGGGAAACCGGGCGTCTGAAAGAGGATAGCCGCTATCAGGCCCGCTATGATGTGGAATGGATGCATGAAGCCGCTGCCGCCCTGCCCGCTCTGGCCCGCGCGCATGGCACCCATCCGGCCACACTTGCCGTGGCCTGGGTTGCGCATAACCCACAGATCGCAGCCCCGATCATCAGCGCGCGCAACGCGACACAGCTTGCCCCCTCGCTCGCGGCACTGCACTTTGAAATGGACGACGCGCTCTACCGGCAGATGACCGCACTGACGCAAAGCCCCGCCCCCGCCACGGACCGCCTCGAAGAAGCATGATCGATTTTCTCGTGATCGGCGGCGGCATCGCAGGCCTGTCCGCCGCCGCCCGCCTGTCCGAGCTCGGATCGCTCTGCCTGCTGGAGCGCGAAGCGGCACTTGGCTATCACGCCTCCGGCCGCTCCGCCGCGATGTTCGAAGAGACCTATGGCAAGCCCTCCACCGTCGCGCTGAACCGCGCCTCGCGCGACTGGCATCTGCAGATAGGCGGCGCGGCTGACACTCCGCGCGGGCTGATGTTGCTGGGCAGCGCAGACAATGAAGACGCTTTCGCCCATGATCTGCGCGAGATGGAAATGCACCGGCTTACCCCGGGGGAGGCGCGCGCCATGGTGCCCATACTCGATCTGAGCCATATCACCCAGATCGGCTACCACACCGCCGCATATGACATCGACACCGATCGTCTGCTGCAACTCTTCGCGCGCAGCATGAAGGCCAATCGCGGCGATATCCATCTTGGCCACCCCGTCACAGAAATCCGCATCGAGGGCGGGCTTTGGTAACTGG
>CAYGUB010000169.1:5108-6284 GCA_964352845.1 uncultured Rhodobacterales bacterium
CTACCTGATCAATGCCGCGGGCGCCTGGGCCGATGACATCGCGCAGCTGGCAGGCGTCCGGCCCATCGGGCTGCAGCCGATGCGCCGCTCCATGGCACGCGTCGCGGCGCCTGACGGCCATGACGTCTCGGACTGGCCCATGCTCTTTGGACCCGGAGAGACCTGGTATGCAAAACCCGATGCAGGCGCGCTGCTGATCTCGCCGGCCGACGAGGAGCCGCACCCTGCCCAGGACGCCTGGGCCGACGATTTGGTGCTCGCCCAAGGGATCGCACGCTACCAGTGCCATGTCACAGCACCCGTCACACGCATGATCGCCAATTGGGCCGGTTTGCGCAGCTTTGCCCCGGACCGCCAACTGGTGCTTGGCCCTGATCCTGCCCGGCCCAGCTTCATCTGGTGTGCTGCGCAAGGCGGCTACGGCTTCCAGACCGCACCCGCGGCAAGCCAGCTGATCGCCGATCTTATCGCCGCGCGCCCAAGCGTGCTCGGGGGTGACGTGGTCGCATCACTCTCTCCCGCCCGCTTTGCCCGGGATTGATTGACAGGTTGCGCGGCATTAACTCGGCAGGATGATGAGTAAAGACAGTCACCACCGACACGCGCGCCGACGGCTGGACCGTCAGATCGAACAGATCGCGCGTATGCTCCCCAGCCTGCGCCGTCCTCTGGGTCTGTTGCGCGCCAAAGGCTGGTGGATCATCCGCCTGCCCATCGCCCTGATCCTGATCGCAGGCGGCGTGCTGTCCTTCCTGCCAGTGCTCGGCTTCTGGATGCTGCCGCTCGGCCTGCTGCTACTGGCCATTGACCTGCCCGCCCTGCGCGGCCCGATCTCGGCCATTATGATCCGCACCCGACGCCGGTTCACACTCTGGCGCCGCGCTCGCAAGACGCGCAAATGACGCAGCGAAGCGTCCACACTCCACTTCTTCGGCCTTATGTATCAAACGCACCAACAATCTGGCTTATAACCAAGAGCCTGTGAATCCATAATGGGTGCATGAAGGACAAGACGATAAACAATGCGTTGTTAGCACTTAGAAAGGCAGGTGGCGTTGAGCGTACGCTGGCAGAAGCGCTGCTGGACATGCAAGGAGTGCCGCTGCCTTGCCGGTATCGGGATAGACCATTCAGACGCGGAGACATTAGGGCCTGTGGACATTTAAAGCGTTTCGA
>CAYGUB010000170.1:0-6273 GCA_964352845.1 uncultured Rhodobacterales bacterium
GGTTCACCGTCAGCGCCAGGGCCCGGACCGACACACAGCTTTGCCTCACTACGCAAGCCGCCGAGCGCGCCTACCGCGCCCAGCCCGGCAGCGCGGGGCGGTTGCGCAGCAAGCTTCATGCCGAGGCCGGAGCCAGCCTGCACTGGTTGCCTCAGGAGACGATCCTTTATGAAGGCTGCGCCCTGACCCGTCGGCTCAGCGTCGATATGCACTCCTCCGCCCGGCTATTGCTTTGCGAACCGCTGGTTTTCGGTCGCGCCGCGATGGGCGAAGAGCTCCGCAGCGGATCACTTGAAGACCGGCTGGAGATCTCGCGCGACGGCGTGCCGTTGTTTCGCGACCAGATCCACCTGCAGGGCGACATCGCCGCCCATCTGGCCCGCCCGACCATCGCTGCAGGCGCGGGGGCTCTGGCAAGCCTTGTCTACATAGCCCCCGATGCAGCCGCGCATCTTAGCCCGGTCCGCGAGATACTGGGCCGCACGGGCGGCGCCAGCATGCCCTCGCCCGATCTTTTGTTTATCCGCCTGCTTGCCGCTGACAGCTTCGCGCTGCGCGTCTCGCTGATCCCGATCCTGACCCGCCTGAGCGGCGGCCCCCTGCCAAGACCATGGATGATCTGACATGAACCTGACCCCAAGAGAGAAAGACAAATTGCTGGTCGCGATGGCCGCAGAGGTGGCGCGGCGCAGGCTGGCGCGCGGCGTAAAGCTCAACCACCCGGAGGCCATCGCGCTGATCACCGACGCAGTCGTCGAAGGCGCGCGGGACGGGCGATCCGTCGCTGATATGATGGAGGCCGGTGCGCAGGTCATCACCCGTGATCAATGCATGGAAGGCGTGCCGGAGATGATCCACGAAGTGCAGGTGGAAGCCACCTTCCCCGATGGCACGAAACTCGTCACTGTTCACGAACCCATAAGGTAGGCACAATGATCCCCGGAGAGCTTTTTGCCAAAGACGGCACCCTGACCCTTAATGCGGACCGCGAGGCCATCACGCTGATGGTCGCCAACACGGGCGACAGGCCGGTGCAGGTCGGCAGCCATTACCATTTCGCGGAGACCAACCCCGCGCTTGATTTCGACAGGGATGCTGCGCGCGGCTGCAGGCTTGATATCGCGTCGGGCACCTCCGTGCGGTTCGAGCCCGGACAACGCCGCGAGGTGCAACTGATCGAGATTGGCGGGGCACGGGCGATTTACGGGTTTAATGCAAAGATCATGGGAGCTTTATAGGATATGGCGCATCCAATGTTGGATTTGTGGAAGACGTCTTTACAGTTTGGTATGATGGCGGCAGAGGCAAATGCCGTGATCACGATGCGGCTATGGGGGATGGGCGGCGCATGGTCCGTGACCCCGCATGAGAATACCCGCATGTATACCGAGAAGCTGGAAGCCCTCAGCAAGGCTGCGATGCTGGGCGGGTTTGCCGCGATGTCGGGCAAGAGGCCCGATCAGATCATGGCCGCCTCCCTCAAACCGGTGCGCCAGAAGACCCGTGCCAACTCCAAACGGCTCGCCAAACGCGGCCCGAAACTTATCTGAAGGCCTGCTGCTATGCCCACCCAAATCGCCCGTTCCGACTACGCCGCCATGTATGGACCCACAACCGGGGACAGGCTGCGCCTTGCCGATACTGATCTGATCATTGAGGTCGAACGTGACCTGACCACCTATGGCGAGGAGGTGAAGTTCGGCGGCGGCAAGACCATTCGCGATGGGATGGGGCAATCCCAGGTCACCCGCGCGGGCGGTGCCGTGGATACCGTCATCACCAATGCGCTGATCGTCGATCACTCGGGGATTTACAAAGCCGATGTGGGCCTGCGCGACGGGCGGATCCACAAGATCGGCAAAGCAGGCAACCCCGACACGCAGCCCGGCGTCGATATCATCATCGGTCCCGGCACAGAGGCTATTGCGGGCGAGGGCCGCATCCTGACCGCTGGCGCCTTTGACAGCCATATCCATTTCATCTGCCCGCAACAGATCGAAGACGCGCTGCATTCGGGCGTCACCACGATGCTGGGCGGCGGCACCGGGCCCGCGCATGGCACGCTTGCCACGACCTGCACGCCGGGTCCGTGGCATATCGGGCGGATGTTGCAGGCCATAGACAACGTGCCGATGAATATCGGTCTGTCAGGCAAGGGCAACGCCTCGCGCCCCGAGGCGCTGGTCGAGATGGTCCATGCCGGGGCCTGCGCGCTGAAGCTGCATGAGGATTGGGGCACCACGCCCGCCGCGATTGATTGCTGCCTGAGCGTGGCCGATGACATGGATGTGCAGGTGATGATCCACACCGATACGCTCAATGAAAGCGGTTTTGTGGAGAATACTGTCGCCGCCATGAAAGGCCGGACGATCCATGCCTTCCACACGGAAGGCGCGGGCGGGGGCCATGCACCGGACATTATCAAGATCTGCGGTGATGCGAATGTGCTGCCAAGCTCCACCAATCCGACCCGGCCCTTTACGGTCAACACGCTGGAAGAACATCTCGATATGCTGATGGTCTGCCACCATCTCGACAAGTCGATCCCCGAGGATGTGGCCTTCGCGGAATCGCGCATCCGGCGCGAGACCATCGCAGCTGAAGACATCCTGCATGATATGGGCGCCTTCTCGATCATCGCGAGCGACAGTCAGGCCATGGGCCGCGTGGGCGAGGTGCTGATCCGCACCTGGCAGACTGCCGACAAGATGAAAAAACAACGCGGCGCGCTTCCGGATGAGACGGGCGAGAACGACAATTTCCGCGTGCGGCGCTTTGTGGCGAAATACACGATCAACCCGGCCATTGCACATGGGCTGAGCCATGAGATCGGCAGTATCGCAGAGGGAAAACGCGCGGATCTGGTGCTCTGGAACCCGGCGTTTTTCGGCGTGAAGCCGGAGATGGTTCTGCTGGGCGGCACGATTGCCATGGCGCAGATGGGCGATCCCAATGCCTCCATCCCGACGCCACAACCGGTCTATTCCCGCCCGATGTTTGGCGCGATGGGCCGGGCGGTCGAACGCTCTGCCATCACCTTTGTCTCTCAGGTCGCACAGGCTGACGGTATCGGCGATGCGCTGGGGCTGGCCAAACAGACCATCGCTGTCAGCAAGACCCGCGGGATTGGCAAGAAAGACCTGATCCTGAACGACGCCCTGCCAAAGGTCGAGGTCAATCCCGAGACCTATGAGGTCCGTGCGGATGGCGAGTTGCTCACCTGCGAGCCTGCGGAGGTGCTGCCAATGGCGCAGCGCTATTTCCTTTATTGAAAGAGGTCAGGCATGGATCTACCCGTTGCCCAGTCGGTCACGCATAGCCATCAGGGCGATGATACGGTGACGCTGACTTATGAGGACCGGTTCCTGCGCCGCAAGGTGCTGACCAGTGATACCGGCGCGCAGTTTCTGGTCGATCTCGCCCAGACCACATCGCTGGGCGATGGCGATGCATTCGTCATGCCCGATGGGCGCAGAATCACCGTCAAACCCGCACCCGAAGCGCTGCTGGAGATCACCGGGCCCGATCTTGTCCGCCTCGCCTGGCATATCGGCAACCGCCACATGCCCTGCCAGATCGAGCCCACCCGCCTGCTCATTCAGCGCGACCACGTGATCCGCGACATGCTGCTGCAGCTCGGCGCGGAACTGCGCGACGTCACGGAACCCTTCACACCCGAAGGCGGCGCTTATGGCCATGGCCGCACGCATAGCCATGCCCACTGACGCGGACGTCCTAACGCTGGCGCAATGGTTCTCGCCCGCCTTTCCTGTGGGTGCGTTCAGCTACTCGCACGGGCTGGAATGGGCGGTTGAGGCGGGGCAGGTCGAGACCGGCGCGCAGCTTTCCGCGTGGATCGAGGAGGTGCTACGCCACGGGGCGGGCCGCTCGGACGCGCTGTTTCTCGCCGCGAGCTATCTGGCCGACACCGATCATGAACGAGCCGCGCTCGATGCCACCTGCCGCGCCTTCGCGACCAGCGCGGAGCGTCTGACCGAGACACTCCGGCAAGGGGCCGCTTTTGGTCGCGCGGTCGCCGCTGGCTGGGATCTGCCCATGATGGAGCTGGCCTATCCCATCGCCGCCGGACGTGCCGCGCGCCATTGCGAACTGCCGCCTGTGCTGACGGGCGGGGTCTATCTGCATGCATTCGCCTCCAACCTCGTGGGCGCGGGGCAGCGATTGATCCGGCTGGGCCAGTCCGAGGCACAAGTCATCATCGCCAGCCTCGCGCCGCTTTGCTCCGGGATCGCGAAAGATTCACAGGGCGGCACTATCTCCCAGATCTCCGGGACGGCCTTTCTGGCTGAGATCGCAGCAATGCAGCACGAAACCCAGCATTCAAGGATATTTCAAACATGACACGTCTGAACGGACCTTTGCGCATCGGTATCGGCGGGCCGGTCGGCGCCGGGAAAACAACGCTGAGCGCGGCTCTGGCCGAGGCGTTTCGCGACAGCCACTCGATCGGCGTGATCACCAATGACATCTATACCCAGGAGGATGCCGAAGCGCTGATGCGCATGCAGATCCTGCCGCAGGACAGGATCATCGGGGTCGAAACCGGCGGCTGCCCGCATACAGCCATCCGGGAGGATGCCTCGATCAATCTGGGCGCGATTGAGCAGATGAAGGCGCGGCATGGTGATCTGGAAATCGTGTTCATCGAGAGCGGCGGCGACAATCTGTCGGCGACCTTCAGCCCCGAACTCGCTGATCTGACGATCTATGTGATCGACGTTGCCGCCGGAGAGGAAATCCCGCGCAAAGGTGGCCCCGCCATCACCCGCTCCGATATTCTGGTGATCAACAAGACCGATCTTGCCCCACATGTCGGCGCCGATCTCTCCGTCATGGAGCGTGATGCCCGCGCAATGCGCCGCGACCGTCCGTTTCTCTTTGCCAATCTCAAGGCGCGTGAGGGTGTGGGGGATATCGTGTGCCATATCGACCGGATCGGCGGGCTTGGCCTGAGCAAGGCAGTGCAGAGCGCGCAGTGAGCTTCCGGGCTTCACCATCCGGGCGATCCAGATTATACCGCTGGCCATGGATTTTGGTACGCTCATCTCGACCCTGACCTCTTGGGTCGTCAGCATCGGCGGGACGGTGAATAACCTGCCCGGCGTCGTGGCCTTCGGGCTTGGTCTCTTTACCTGGTTTCTGGTCGAACAGATCCTGCGACGCGTCGTGGCGGGCCTGCGTTGGCTGATCCTGATCGGCGCGCTGGCAGGGCTCGGCCTGACCGTGCCCTACATGCTCAGCCTCGTTTTCGAGCGCGGCGGAGAACCGGAGATCCAAAGCACATTGTAATGCATGGCCTCGTTTGGTCGCGCAGCACTGCTAAGAAGTGCAATGCGCTGCGCGCCTGTGTTTTTCAGTCTTTTTCAATGGGAAATTTTCAGAACACGACCTGAAACTGCACGGCGAAATCTGCCGAGAATGTGTCAAAGGCGCTTTTCTGGATAGATATGGGCCGATCCAAAAGCCGCGCCAGCCCGGTTCTTGCAGCCGCGAAACTGGCAGGTTATATATCTGCTTGGAAAATATATCGCATTATATCAATGGTTTAACAAGTTTTCGCGCCACGTTTCCCGGGTGGGAAAGATATGCACAGGCCGTTCAAAACCCATAATTCGCAAAAGTTTTAATCAGCCCAAATTACGCCATTAAGACTTTCTAAAACATTTCTCAACATCCTCAAAGACGTTGGGGGCGGCAGAAAGGGAAAACACAATGGGTATCGTAGCAATAATGTCTGGTGGAATTTTTGGCGGTCTGACCGCCTTGGTCTCCCTGATCGGATTTGGCGCGGAATGGTCAGATGCCCTACTCACATATCTTCTGTCGGGTTCCATCTTCGCGGCCGGAATGCTTTTTACCATGACGGGCGTCACGCAAGCCTGCCCGTCCGAAAAGCACGTCGAAAACTGGTCGCGCTACTGAGGCGAGAAACGAAAAGCAAGCGCCGCCAGAGGTCTATAGCGTGTGACGAAATAGCTGAACCATCACGCATCACATAACCCTTCCTGAAATCATAGATTGTGGGCGCGTGGCTGCTCGGGGGGCATTGTCGCCGATGGCCACGCGCCCGCCTTCAAGGAACAGCGAGAAGGATGGACAACGGGCAAGACCATTGCGGAACGCCTTGGCTCAATTTCTCTTGCCCGCAATGCATGTCAGTTGTGTCGTGGCCTATAGCGTCTAACGAAATACCTGACACATCCCGTATCACGTAACGCGCCCAAAATCTTTGATTTCAGGCAGTGTTACGTG
>CAYGUB010000171.1:0-4749 GCA_964352845.1 uncultured Rhodobacterales bacterium
AGCTACCACCGCCCTCGTCGGCCAGCACCTTGCCGATCAGCGCCTCGCTGACGCCGCGTGCCACGCCGATCCGTTGCCCAGCCACATCGCGCCCAAAGATCGTGCCTGAGCAATGGGTGCCATGCCCGTTCCGGTCGGGCGCCGTGTCCGGTCCGCCGGTGAAATTCTTCATCTCAAGAGCCACGCCCTGAAAAGCCGGATGGTTTGGATCGATCCCGGTGTCGAGCACCGCGACCTTCACACCGCTGCCATCGAAGGGCGTCATATCCGCGCCAACCCGCGTAATCCCCCAAGTGCTGCCGGCTGCTGCCGGACGCGGCTCGATCAGGTGGATCGGCATGGGGCGGGCGATGCCCAGAACCGCCGGGTCGCGATGCGTGTCCTTGACTTGCGCTGCATTCAGATCAGCCATGTCAATTACCGGGTCGGGCATCACGCCACCCGCTTGGTCCAGACTGACAAAGCCTCTGTTGAGGTCGCGTGAATAGGTCTCGTTCGGGGTGCTGCGTGACATTCGACGCCAAAAATTCTGATCCCGCAACACAATGAATTCGCTCATATCTTCGCCCCTGATCTGGTCGATACAGCGCCTCTATACCATATTGGTCAGAACACGCACCATCACCCGAAAGCCCAAGCGGCCCCTCGCTTGGAGGAGCCGCCGGGGCACGCGCCCGCCTGCTGTGGGAGGGTCAGTCGGTGGGCGCGTTGGGTAGGCTGGCTGGTTATCTCACGATACGCTCAGCCGCAGAGTCATTTCCGAGCGCGAAGAACCTCTGAGCCGCCGCGCTGTCGCCGCGTGCTGCAAATGTGCCGCCGACAACCGGGTTCCGCTCGGCCGCGCTCTCGTTGTATTTGGCGATCTCGGACTGAGCGCTGGCGCTGTCACCAACACTTCCGCTCCGCACGAACCGCTCTGCGGCAGAGTCGTTGCCAAGGGCAAAACGGGCTTGAACGTCGGACACATCAGCAAAGCTTGGGGCTGCTGCGGTCAGGGCGATGGCTGCGATTGCGAATACGTTTTTCATCGGTCTTCTCCTGATTTCGGTTTCATCTGTGAGGGGCTGTTGCCCGTTTGATGAGATGAATATGCACATTGATCCGAACTGCATCAATGCACTTTCATTGGAAAAATAACTAATATTGGTTCATTAATGCACATACAGGGTGCGCGTGGGGCAGAGCGCTCACACCGGCGTGAAAATGCGATCACTTAACGTGATTGCAGCTGAAATAATGACTGTTGAGCTCGAAGAACCTGCGTTCAGAGAAGGCCGTGGCTTTGGAACAGAGCCTTCAGATCAGCCTCAGGGCGCGCGCCGATATGGCTGATGACCTCCGAGGCCGCGACGCAGCCCATGCGCCCGCAGCTTTCCAGATCATATCCGTTGGTCAGGGCCCACAGGAACCCGCCGGCGAACAGATCCCCCGCGCCGGTTGCGTCCACGATCTTGACCGGTATCGCAGGCGCCTGCCAGCGCTGGGTGCCCGACAGGATATGCGCGCCATGCTCGCTATCGGTGCAGGCCACGATCTCTACCTCTGAGGCGGCCTGGGCGAGCGCAGCGCCGAAATCCTCGGTCTCATACATCGACAACATCTCAGAGCGGTTGCAGAAGAGCAGGTCAACATGGTCTTTGATCAGCGCCCGGAAGGCGTCTCGGTGGCGATCGACGCAAAACGGATCGCTGAGCGTAAGCGACACGCGCCCCCCCGCCCCTTTGCAGGCCTTGATCGCCTTGGCAAAGGCCTCGTGGCTTTCGGGGCCGTCGAAGCGGTAGCCCTCCAGATAGATCCAGTCCGCATCCGCCACCTGCGCGGCGTCGACGTCGGAAGGCTGTAGAAATTCGGTCACGCCAAGATAGGTGTTCATCGACCGCTCGCCATCTGGTGTGACCAGCACGATGCAGCGACCGGTCTCGGCCTCATGTGTCTTGTCGGCCAGTGGGGTTTCATAGACCGCGCCCTGGGCCCGCAAGTCATGCGCAAAGATCGCCCCAAGCTGGTCATCCTTCACCTTGCCGACATAAGCCGTCTGCCCGCCCAGATGCGCGATGCCCGCGATCGTATTGGCCGCTGAGCCGCCGCTGATCTCCTTGGCAGGTCCGATGCGTCCGTAAAGCTCCGCGCCGCGTGCGAGATCTGTCAGATGCATGATGCCTTTCTCGATACCATTCTCGGCCAGAAAGCTGTCGGGACATTCCCACAGCACATCGACCATGGCGTTTCCGATACCGACAACCTGAAATTTCTTGCTCATAAGTTCTTATCCTCAAAAGGGCAGAGATCGCGGATCAGACAGACACCGCATTTGGGTTTACGCGCCGTGCATATATAGCGCCCGTGCAGGATCAGCCAGTGATGGGCGTGATGCTGGAATTCGACCGGAATGTGATCCTCGATAGCGCGTTCCACCGCGTCGACATCCTTGCCCGGGCAGATACCGGTTCTGTTGCCGATGCGAAAGATATGCGTGTCAACCGCTTGCGAGGGGTGGCCCCACCACATGTTCAGCACCACATTGGCCGTCTTGCGCCCGACACCGGGCAGCGAGATCAGAGCGGCACGGGAGGATGGCACCTCGCCGCCAAATTGCTCGACCAGAATACGGCTCAGCTTCATCACATTCTTGGCCTTGTTGCGATAAAGTCCGATCGTCTTGATATGCTCGATCAGCGCCTCTTCCCCCAGATCAAGCATCTTTTGCGGCGTGTCCGCGATTTGGAAGAGCCGCTCCGTCGCCCGGTTAACGCCAACATCTGTCGATTGTGCAGACAGGGCTACGGCCACGACCAGCGTATAGGCATTGGTGTGGTTCAACTCACCCTTGGGCTCGGCCTCGGCATCGCGGAAGCGTTCGAAAATCTGCGACAGGGTATGATAGTCGAGCTGCTTGGCCATCTGCGCCATATGCCGCGTCAGCGGCGCACTCGCAAGCCCCCTGCCCGTTTGTCTCAAGTTTTACCAATGGTCGGCCTGCGCGTTAACGCCATGGCAATATCTGCGGGGCAAATGAGAACAAAAGGGGATCATGTATGTATTATCAAGTTTTACCAGTTTCGTCTCTGCGCCCGATGCCACTGCCTGAAAATGTGGAGGTTGTGCCGGAATGGTTCGGCTCCGGCTTTGCGGCCGATATGGCATTCCTGACATCTGATGGTCCGGTCCCTGCGGCATGGCTGCGGCCCGGCGATATGGTCCAGACATATGATAACGGGATGCAGCCTCTGGCTTTGGTGGAACAGCAGGTCATGGACTCTGGCCCGATGATCCAGTCGCCTGACATTGCCTCCGGTGCCATGCTGCCGGCCGCGCAACGCGCTCTGATCACCGGCTGGGAGGTTGAGTTGCATTTCGGCCATGCAGAGATGCTTGTCACTTTGGGCGCCATCAAGGGCGTGCGCCCGCGCAAGATGATCTCTGCCCAGTCCACCTATATTCTTGCCTTTGAGCAACCGCAGCTGATCCACTGCGATGGCCTCTGGCTGGAAGCCTCCAGCATGGCGGCCGAACGGCCCGCCCGCCCGCATATGACTGGCATTGAGGCCCGCACCATCGGGGTTACGGCCAGCCATCTCCAGTTCTGAGAAAACCGCAACAATCGGGTCGCATCACGCTGACAGGATCGCGTAGCTTGAACCGGACACATGTTCGATAAGCACGCGAGGAACTCATGGATGGCAGCACCGAAAGACAGACCGAAGAAAGTTATCACTACGCCGTCATACGCCGCGCGATTGATCTGATTGATGCACAAGGCGGCACGGAGCTGTCGCTGGAGCAACTCAGCGTCCGGATGCAGATGAGCCCGGCGCATTTTCAACGGCTTTTCAGTCAGTGGGTCGGCGTTTCTCCCAAAAAATACCAGCAATATCTGATGCTGGACCATGCCAAGTCCCTGCTATCTGACCGGTTCACGACCCTGGCCACAGCGGATGCCGTCGGGCTGTCGGGCAGTGGCAGGCTCCATGATCTCTTTATCCGGTGGGAGGCGATGAGCCCGGGAAATTATGTACGCAAGGGTGAGGGTCTGCGCATCGCCTGGGGATGGTTTGATAGCCCCTTTGGCAAGGCCTTGTTGATGGGCACGCAAAAAGGCATTTGCGGCATAGCCTTCGCAGCAGAGGCCGGAGAGGACGCCGCCATGGCAGATCTGAAAGGGCGCTGGTCCAGGGCCGACTTCCATCATGACGCGGACATGCTGCGCCCTTGGGCCGAGGCCGCGTTTGGCGCATCGGGCGAGGCGAAGCTCTATCTCATCGGGGCGCCGTTCCAGATCAAGGTCTGGGAAGCCCTGCTCAACATCTCCTCGGGCCATGTGACCACCTATTCAGAAATCGCCCATTCCATCGGAACCCCCAAAGCCGTGCGGGCCGTGGGCACAGCTGTCGGGCGCAACCCCGTCAGCTGGCTGATCCCCTGCCACCGCGCCTTGCGCAAATCGGGCGGATTGGGGGGCTATCACTGGGGCCTGCCCGTCAAACGCGCCATGCTGGCCTGGGAAGCGGCCCGGCTTGATGCAAGTTAGCAGCGGCGAAAAGACGCCCGACGCTTCGGTTTCCCCTTAACAAACGCCGAACGCCCGCCTATTTTCTACGTCGTAGAGACGTCAGCCATGACGCAGAAAGAGCAGGTAACGCGATGACACTCAAACCCATTCTGGTGGCGTCAGCCGCCGCAATTGCGCTCGTCGGATGTGACGGCGGCGCGCCTTTCGAGGGAGACCCGAACCAGCGCACAAAAACCGGT
>CAYGUB010000171.1:4759-6244 GCA_964352845.1 uncultured Rhodobacterales bacterium
GTCGAGCAGCGATGACAAACTCGCCAAAGGAACCGTTGGAGCCGTGATCGGCGCCTCTGTCGGCGGGGTAATCGGCCAGCAGCTTGACAAACAGGCACAGGATCTACGCCGTGACATCCCCAATCAGGACATTCAGATCGAGAATACCGGCTCGGAGTTGCGCGTAACTATGCCGCAGGACCTGCTGTTTGATATCGACAGCGCCTTTGTACGCAGCGATCTGCAGGCCGACCTGCGTGCTCTGGCCGGTAACCTGCAAGACTACCCAGACACGACCGTGATCATAACAGGTCACACGGATGACACCGGCAGTGCCGGTTATAATTTCGATCTGTCACAACGTCGCGCCTCCGCCGTTGGCAATGTGCTGACCGACGCGGGTGTGGGCTTCGATCGCGTGCGCACCTTTGGGCGGGGCGAGGATCAACCGATCGCCTCCAACGCCACGGATGAAGGCCGGGCCCAGAACCGCCGCGTCGAGATCGTCATTCGCCCGAACGGCGTCTGATACCGCTATAGCGTGCCACTCGAAATTGCGGTAACGCGATTTTTTACGAAATCAGCGGGGCTGACGCTCCGCTGATCGCTTACAGAAGGCCGCTACAGACCAAGTGAGGCTGAGCAAGATAACAGCCCGGCCCTTGCCGGCCTGGACAATCCAGAGAGCTGGAATAGTCCCCTTTAAGTGGTCCACCAATCGGGACAGATTGTTCCATAAATTGGAGTATAAGCGATGGCTGGAAAACGAGAGAAACCCGAAAGATATGGTATTTAAGCTTCTTCCTTGAAATCTGAATCGATGGGATCCCCCAATGCTGATTTTGTGATTCACCATATTTGCAGGTGGATTATGAGCAAGCCGCTATCACTGGATCTTCGGGAGCGTGGTGTTGCTTTGGTGAGCGAGGGCCTTTCGTGCCTTGAAGCTGAAAACAACGATCCATGATACGGCGCTTCCGTCTCCATTGGACAATGGTGAACCGCCAGTTCCACGCGCCCGCGCCGAATGTGCTGTGGGTGAGCGACTTCACCCATGTCGCGACGTGGCAGGGGTTTGAGCGCGCGCGACGTCATTCCGACGATCAGTAGCTTTCGGATGTACCTGTCGCCTTTCTTGGTTATGCGCCCAAGACGTTCTTTGCCGCCACTGGATTTGTTCAGCGGCGTCAGGCCCAGCCAAGCCGCCAGATTTCGAATCTGTTTCGCATCGTCAATGGTGGCGACAATAGCCAAGGCCGTAATTGGTCCGACCCCTGGCATGCGCATCAACCGCCGCGCATCCGCATCGAGCCATATCGCAGCCCATGACGCAGAAAAAAGCTGAGCAGCTGCTGTTTGGCGACCTTCACGGCATCCACAGCCTGTTTGCGCGTTCGGATCAGATCACGCATCGCTTCTTGTTCTTCATCCGGCGTCCAGATCGCCGTGAGTTCCCCCGCCCGCCAGAGACGTGCCAGCATCTCGGCAATACGCCGATCCGTCTTA
>CAYGUB010000172.1:0-6201 GCA_964352845.1 uncultured Rhodobacterales bacterium
CTTGAATCAGAACTTACACCAAATAGGAATCCCCTAAATGAAGACGCCGCCTAAATGCAGACCCCGCCTAAAGATTGATTTCGACGATTCCGTCCTTTTGCGCAGCACGGCTTTGGCACAGGATCATGCCATTCTTGCGTTGCGCCTTTGACAGCACAAAGTCGCGGTGTTCAACGTCACCGGACAAGACCGCGCATTTGCAAACGCCGCAGATACCGTCGGCGCATTTCACATCCACATGCACACCGTTTTCCAGCAGCACATCCGTCGCGGCCTTGTCTGCCGGGATGACCAGCTCCTTGCCCGATTTCTTGAGCCGCAGCGTAAAGGCGTGGTTTAAATAGTCCGGCTGTTCCGGCACCGAGAAATATTCAAGGTGCCGCGCCTCTTCAGGGTAGCCCGCCGCCTCTGCGGCCTCCATCACCCCGGCCATATAGCGATCAGCGCCGCAGGTGTAGACGTGCCAGCCGTCCTGATAGCCCGCCAGAACCGAGCTCAGATCGCAGCGGCTGCCTTCCTCGGTCACATGCAGCTGGACCTGGTTGGCCCAGGGGAAGGTAGGGATATCATCCAGAAACCCCATAGTGCTGCGCGATCTGCCGGAATAATGGAGTTCGAAATCGCGCCCCGCTGCATGCAATTCATGGGCCATCGCGATCATCGGGGTGATCCCGATACCGCCGCCCATCAGGATGGATTTCGTTGCAACCGGGTCCAGTGGAAAATGGTTGATCGGCCGGGAGATGAACACCCGCCGGCCTTCGTTGAATATCCGGTGCAGCAGTTTCGATCCGCCGCGACCTGCGTCTTCACGCAGCACGCCGATCTGATAGGTGCTGCGATCCGCCGGATTGCCGGACATCGAATATTGGCGTAGATAATCGGGCGCGACCACGATATCAAGATGCGCGCCAGCCGTCCACGCAGGCAGATCACCCCCTGCGACAGGCTGGAATTCATATTTGGTAATCCCGTCGGCAATCACTTCTGCCTTGGTGATCTGGACCTGTATCACCGGGCTTTCGCCATCGGCGGTATAGGTGTGCACCGCTGATAGGTCGCCACGGGCCAGCCTGTCGCGGTATTCCTCGGCGGTGATCATCGCCTGATAGGCCTCGATCCCCGCTTCGCGGTCCATCGGGAACGGATAGGGATATGGGTGCGGCGCGATATTGGCGGGATAGACGGCAAGCGTCTGATCCGCGAACTTCAGTCTGAGGTCCTTTTGCAGGGCGCGGGTGTTGACCGGTTTTGTTGTGCGCTGGTAGCCGCCGTCCTCATTGATCTCCAGATCCCACCACCACTTTTTGACCGGGTTGAGGGTGCCGTTTTCCACCACATCATCCAGCTTTGCCAGGGCCGGCGCCAGTTGCGGCACATGCATCGCGGCCCAGCGGAACGGCTTTTCCCTGAAAATACCTTCAAGGTTCCATGGGCAGGTTTTCATGCAGCGCCCGCACATCGCCCCGCCGGGCGTCGTGATCCGGTAGGTCGCGCATTTCTGGCTGTCGGATTTCCAGATCTCATAGCCGTTGAACATCAGTTTCGGCCCGGCCGTGATCGCACCGGAGGGGCATTCTCGCGCGCATTTGTTGCAGGCCTCGCAGAACTTTTGCAGGCCAAAATCAATCGGCTTGTCATGGGCCATCGGCAGATCTGTCGTCACCGCACCGGACTTCAACCGCGGACCAAGGAAGGGGTTCAGTATCACCTCTCCGATCCGGCTAACCTCACCCAGACCGGACAAGAGCAGCAAAGGCGGTTGCAGCACTTCGCCATCCATGACGGTATGGGCCTTGGCGGAATAGCCCAGATTGCGGATCTGTCGCGCAATCACCCCGCCCAGCAGCGAAAACCGCAGATAGGCGCGCATGGATTGGGCCACAGCGATCCAGTCGTCACCCGATGACCCTTCCATCGTTTCATAGCCCTGATCAATGATCATGCTGATCGCCTGATCATGCGGTGGGTCGATCACCTCTCCGCGCGCGTCATGGCTGTACCATGTCCAGTCCGGGCAACGACTGATGCCGACGGCATCAATGCCCAGATAATAGCTCGTCGCCTTGACCAATGCGGCGGCTTCGGCGGGGTCAATCTGCACCCTTTTTGCAGCCGGTTCCCCATCCTGCAGCAGCACAAGCGCCCCGAGCGCGCGGCGTTGCGCCATGGAAGGGGCGGCCTGCCGGACATAATGCCCGCCGCGCGCGCCTTCCTGCACGGTCTTGCCCATATCGCCGAACTGCGCGCGCGCGAACATATCGGCACGTTTGGGCACACGTGCGACGCGCGCTTCATCAATATAGGTGGTAGGGTCATCGACCCGCTTGAGCTTTTCAAACGGATGCGCACCGTCCACAAAGCGTCGCTTTGCAAAGGGCACCGCGTTCATCGCATTCTTGGCAAAGCCCTTGCCGGTCTTCCAGCGCAGCCCAAAGGCGGATTTCGGTTGCCCGGCAAGCGGCTCCAGCGGCAGATCGGGCGCGATTTCAAAGGATGTGGTCACGGCCGCCAGTCCAAAGCGGGTGCCGATATAGGGATGCGTTAACTTTCCGTCCTCAACCGTGGCAAGCCCTGCGGCGACCGCCAGCCGGTTGAGATCGACATCGGAACTGCTGACCGTATGTCCGCGCGCGTCATAGCCAAGCAGGCGCAGGTAATTGGCCAGAACAACAGCCGTTTCCGCCGCCATCAGCCCCGCGCGATGGGCCTGCGCATCCCTGATCCAATCGGTGCCAACTTCACCTGGTGCCGGATCACGGGGGTTTTCATACAGAAAAACAAGCGCATGGGTATGTCCGTCAATGCCAGTCGATGGCGCCTCCATCGATTCCTTGAGGTCTGCCATGATCAAGTCGATCCCCGAGGCCAGCGTCTTGGTCTGCCGGGTCTTCAGGTCATGCGCCAGCCGCCCGACATCGGGGTTGGCATGGGGCACATCGAGCTTTGCCGCATCGGGTAAAAGACAGGTGCCGACCACGGCGGCATCGGCAAAATACCCGAATGCCTTGAGATGATCGGCCCGGACCCGCGGATCGGCAGGTGCCTCTGCCACTGCCTTGTTGATTAACCCGTCCCGGATCGCGTCCAGCATCGCCTGATGTTCGCGCATCGCATTCACTATCGACGCCGGATCGGCGGGCCGGTCAAACGACAACTGCCGGCTTGTCGGCACATCCGACAGATCGGGCATCACAGCGGACCGCGCCAGCAGTTCCGATGGATAGGGGCCCATATGGACGGGCCGGTCCTTGTCCGAAAAAAAGCGGATTGTCATTGGCCTGGCGCCTCTCTTTAGCCGAACATGGTAGTGGGTAGCAGAAGTGCGATGGTGGGCACCAGCAGGATCGCGATGATTGCGACCAGCACCGCGAACCAGAATGGCCATATCCCGCGAAAGATGGTGGAGATTGGCACGTCGCGGGCGACGCCTTTTACGATAAACACGTTTACACCCACAGGCGGCCAATGCTTTCTTTGGTCAGAATGGCGTAGATCACAAAACCGGCAGATGGCGGGATCAGAATGCCAAGCGTCCCCCCTGTCGCAATGGTCCCGGTGGCCAGGCCGTCATGGTAGCCGAACCGCTTCATTTCCGGCAAAGACACTCGGCCCATCGTCATCGCAGGGGCCAGCGACGACCCCGATAGCGCTGAAAACCCCGCGCAACCAACAACCGCCGCCGAAGCAAGCGCGCCCTTGAACCTGCTCAGCCAGTTATGGCCAGCGGCATAAAGGTCGCGGCTGAGCCCTGCGACAGCGGCCAGATCGCCCATCAGGACAAACAGTGGAACAATTGTCAGCGGGACATTCGTTGCCTCATTGAAAATCTCACCGGCGAGCTTTGGGATCGCAGCGGCAGGGCGGATCAGCCAGATGCCGACAGTGCCGACAATCAGGATCGCGATGCCAACCGGCACGCGGATGTAAAGCAGGATCAGAAGGCTCGCAAAACCGAGCGTGGCAAGTGTCGTCAGGTCTATCAGAGCACCGGTTCGTTCACTACAACACTGTCAGACCGTATAGCGCATTGGGCTACTGTCCTGCTGCGCCGCAAGGCATTGTCCCGATGGATCACAGATCCATAATGCACGAGCAATTAAAACGGACCGCCTGATGGGGGCAGGCCAACGGCGTGACGCGGTTACGTCTCTTTGCCCGAGATCTCTTCGGGCGGGTTCACGACAACGCGGCCCGCGCTCAGATCTACGGTCGGTACGGCCTCGCGGGTGAACGGTACTAAAAGCTGGGTATTGGCGCCCCGCGCGCGGATCTCCAGAATGTCGCCCGCGCCATGGTTGAGCACGGCTGCGATCTTGCCAAGCGGGGCGCCGCCTGTGTCCACGACCTCGAGCCCGATCAGATCGGCGTGGTAGAATTCGTCATCGGGCAGGGCGGGGAGCTGATCGCGCCGGGCGAGCAGTTTGGTGCCACGCAGCCCATCGGCCTCATCCTTGAAGCGGATGCCGTCAATCCGGGCGGCGAACCCGCCTTTGACGGCGCGGGTAATCTTAAGGCTGTATTCTTTCCCCGCCTCATCGCGCAGGGGGGTGTACAGGGCTATATCCTCAGGGTTGGCGCAAAAGCTCTTGAGGCGCACCTCGCCCTTGACCCCAAAGGCGCCGGTGATCACGCCGACCGTGACACGCTCCGCGCTCATATCACTGGGCCTGCCCTGTGGCACAGGCCCCGATGGGGCCCGCGCTATATGTGGTCCTGCCAAACATCTGGCTGAAGTTACTCGGCCTTTTCTTCGGCAGCGGCTTGTTCGGCCGGTGCTTCTTCGGCTGGTGCTTCTTCGGCCGGCGCTTCCTCGGCAGGTGCATTTGCGGCCTCTTCGGCGGCTTTGGCCTTCTCGGCTTTCTGCTCGGCGCGGTCTTTTGCCTTCTGGCCGGGCTCGCCTTTTTTGAGGTTGGCGCGCTCTTTTTTCTCAAGGACGCCAGCGGCCTCCAGCATGCGCGAGATACGGTCGGTGGGTTGGGCGCCCTGGCTCAGCCAGTATTGCACGCGCTCCATATCCATTTTCACGCGCTCTTCGCTGTCTTTGGGCAGAAGTGGATTATAGGTGCCCAGCTTTTCGACATAACGCCCATCGCGGGGCATGCGGCTATCTGCGGCCACGATGCGGTAGAAGGGACGTTTCTTCGAGCCGCCACGGGCGAGCCGGATTTTCATAGCCATGTGTAGTTCTCCTTTGAATGGCAATCAGGCATATGCCTGTTATTGGGTGTATTTCTTGTGGTTCTGAATGACTTCCCGGATGATGAAATTCAGGAAGGATTTTGCGAATTCGGGGTCGAGATCGGCGCGGTTTGCCAGATCCTCGAGACGGGCGATCTGCTTGGCCTCGCGATCGGGGTCGGAGGGAGGAAGATCATGCGCGGCCTTCAGCTTGCCCACGGCCTGCGTATGTTTGAACCGCTCGCCCAGCGTGTAGACGAGGATCGCGTCAAGCCGGTCGATAGAGGCGCGGTGCTCCTTGAGCAGATCCTGCGCTTTTTGGGTGGCATCACTCATCACAAGACCTCTGGCTTGGGGTGGCGGTAGACCAGAATGTCGGGTTTGGGCCTAACAGCGTTGCTGTCCAGTGCGGCCTTGCGGGCGATACCCTGTCCTTCGAGCGAGGCATCGAAAAGCACCCAGCCAATTTCCTGTTCAGGCCGTGTGTGGGGGTAGTAGTGACCGACAACGCCCAAGGCGCGGTCGCTGTTTTTTCGAGTGACGGTGAACATGCCAAAGCCGCGGATGACCCAATGGCCAAAATCGGCCGCAAGATTGCTCCACGCTTCGCGCGCATCGCGCGGACCGCCGGCCATATGCGACCGCTCCGAGGCATAGAAGTCGATAAATGCTTGCGCGTCATTGGCGCTTGGTCCTCGCAGGATCAGTCGCTCTGTCTCTAGTGTGGGGCTTTGGAAGACCACCGTCATGGCGTGATCCAAATGGCGCGCTGCCGCGCGACGTCTGATCTGCCGGTGGCGCGTGATCGCGCTGTTGCGGATGTGGCGCGGATTGTGCGGGCGCGCTGGCCGTATTTTGGGGACCAAAGAGGACATTATTTCTTCTTCCCAAATCCCGAGAGCCCGGGGGGCAGTGCCGCGCCGCCAAGCCCGGGCAGGCCGCTGCCCATGCCGCCGGGCAGTTTGCCGCCGAGCTGTTTGGCGGCTGCCTCCATTGCTGCGGGGTCGTTCATATCGGGCA
>CAYGUB010000173.1:0-6195 GCA_964352845.1 uncultured Rhodobacterales bacterium
GCTATCGGGGGTGTCATTGTCGCGGATGAATTCCAGCGGCGCGCCGAGCTGGGCGAGACCTTCGGCGATTGCATCGAAAGAGGGGCCTGCGACGCCATTGCCCGCATTGACGAGGATTTTCATGGGCTTGAGCGCGGATAGATCGACAAAGCTGTTGATCTTGGCGCTATAGGCCGCGCGCGGGTCGCGGGTCTCAAGCGTGCCGCGGGGCTTGGCGGGGCCGAAATCATCCGCCTCGGCCAGCTTCTGGATCTCTCCCAGACCGTCGGCGCCCGAGATCGGACGAGAGCCTTCGCGCACCATCTTGATGCCGTTATAATCAATCGGATTATGCGAGGCCGTGACCATCAGCCCGCCTTGCGCATCATAGTGGGAGGTCGCGAAATAGACCTCCTCCGTGCCGCACAGACCGATATCGAGCACATCGACACCCTCATCGCGCAGACCCTCGGCCAGCTGGTGGGCCAGCTCTTGCGAGGTGGGGCGGATATCATAGCCGATCACGACGGTTTTTGGCGAAAGCGAGATCGCAAACCCGCGACCAATCTTATAGGCGATATCGTTGTTGAGTTCCGTTCCAAGCCTGCCGCGTACGTCATAGCTTTTGAAGCATGTGAGGTTGGTCATCTATTACCCTTTGTCCACGGCCCCCACCCGGATCATCTGCGATGAGTGGCTAGCGCGCTATATGCATTTTTCCAAGGGGAAACTCATCTGCGCGGGGCGAAATCTGCTTTCCCTTGCATCGTTTTGCCCGCTTGTATCGGTTTCGCTGGGCGCTAACTGTCACGCATGGCCAAGATGCGCAAGAAATCCGATCTGCCACAGAAAACCTGTGTGACCTGCGGGCGACCATTTGCGTGGCGCAAGAAATGGGCGGCTGTCTGGGACGAGGTCCGCTATTGCTCGGACCGCTGCCGACGCGACCGGATGCGATAAGACCGGGTACGACAGGCGGGCCTGCAATCTTGTTGCCTATCGGAAACGAATTTTCTAGACAGTCCACGAACGTATACGAAAATGGCGTCGGGAGTGTGCTGTGAAGGATCTATCTGCAAAACGCGTGCAACGGGCGGAGCTGTCGGTCGACGCCATTCTGGCGGATTTCATTGAAGAGCAAGCCTTGCCGGGCACGGGCGTCGAGGCGCGGGACTTCTGGAAGGCGCTGTCTGATCTGGCCCATGATCTTGGTCCGAAAAACCGCGCACTGCTCGACAAGCGGGAGGCGCTGCAGGAGAAAATCGACACCTGGCATATCCAGCGGCGCAATCAGGTCCATGACCATGAAGCCTATAAGGCGTTCCTGACAGAGATTGGCTATCTGCTGCCGGAGGGTGGTGATTTCTCGATCGATACGGCGAATGTGGACGCGGAGATTGCC
This sequence comes from uncultured Rhodobacterales bacterium, assembly GCA_964352845.1. Taxonomy (GTDB): domain Bacteria; phylum Pseudomonadota; class Alphaproteobacteria; order Rhodobacterales; family Rhodobacteraceae; genus Litoreibacter. Next base: position 1,382 of record CAYGUB010000173.1, read on the forward strand.
TCTGTGCCCGGACCGCAGCTGGTTGTGCCGGTGACAAATGCGCGCTACGCGTTGAACGCGGCCAATGCGCGGTGGGGCTCTCTTTATGACGGGTTTTACGGCACCGATGCGATGGGCTCGCTCCCGCCCAAAAGCGGTTATGACAAGGGACGCGGGGCGCGGGTTGTGGCGCGGGCGCGTGTATTTCTCGACGAGGCCTTCCCGCTGGAGGGGACAAGCCATGCCGACGCGAAGCGCTATCATATCCATGATGGTGCGCTTCTGGTCGATGATCTGCCGCTTGCCCGGCCCGAGCAATTTGTGGGCTATAAAGGCAATCCGCGCGCGCCCGAAGCCGTGCTTTTGCGCAATAACGGTCTGCATGTGGAGCTGGTCTTTGATCGGGCCCACAGGATCGGTAGCCGTGATCAGGCCGGGCTGGCCGATGTGGTGATGGAAAGCGCGGTTTCGGCCATCATGGATTGCGAGGATTCCGTGGCCTGTGTCGATGCCGAGGACAAGGTGCTGGCCTATTCCAACTGGTTGGGCCTGATGCGCGGTGATCTGGAGGAAAGCTTCGAGAAGGCCGGCAAGACCGTCACGCGCAAGCTCAACCCCGACCGGCACTACATCGCCCCCAATGGTGGCGAGATCACGGTGAAGGGCCGCGCGCTGATGCTGGTGCGCAATGTGGGCCATCTGATGACCAACCCGGCAATCCTGACCCGCGATGGCGGCGAGATCTTCGAGGGGCTGATGGATGCGATGATCACCACGCTGATCGCAAAACATGATCTGGCGCGCGCGGGCGGAAATTCCGTGACCGGGTCGGTCTATGTGGTCAAGCCGAAGATGCACGGGCCCGAGGAGGTGGGTTTTACCGATGAGATATTCTCGCAGGTAGAGGCGGCGCTGGGTCTGCCGCAATATACGGTCAAGCTCGGGATCATGGATGAGGAGCGGCGCACCAGCGTCAACCTGAAGGAATGTATCCGCGCCGCAAAATCGCGTGTGGCCTTTATCAATACCGGGTTTCTGGACCGGACGGGGGACGAGATCCATACCTCCATGGAGGCGGGGCCATTCTCGCGCAAGGATTTCATCAAACGCAAGGCCTGGATCGGGGGCTATGAGAATTCCAATGTCGATATTGGTCTGGAATGTGGGCTGTCGGGTCGGGCGCAGATCGGCAAGGGGATGTGGGCGATGCCCGATCTGATGGCCGCGATGCTGGAGCAGAAGATCGAGCATCCGAAATCCGGCGCCAATTGCGCCTGGGTGCCAAGCCCCACCGCCGCGACCTTGCATGCTTTGCATTACCACAAGGTCGATGTGATGGCGGTTCAGAAAAGGCTGAAAGCCGGTGGGCGGAGGGCTTATGTAGACACGCTTCTTGATATTCCGCTGGCCACATACCGCAAATGGACGCAAGAGCAGATCACGCGGGAGGTCGAGAATAACGCGCAAGGCATTCTGGGCTATGTGGTGCGTTGGGTGGATGCGGGGATCGGTTGCTCCAAAGTGCCCGATATCAATGATGTCGGGCTGATGGAGGATCGCGCGACCTGCCGGATCAGCTCTCAGGCATTGGCCAACTGGCTGCACCATGATGTGGTGAGCGAGGCGGATGTTATGGAGGCAATGCGCAAGATGGCCGAGGTCGTGGATCACCAGAATGCGGGCGATGTGAACTACAGGCCGATGGCGCCCGGGTTTGACGGGATCGCGTTTCAGGCTGCATGCGATCTGGTGTTCAAGGGGCGGGTCCAACCCTCGGGCTATACTGAGCCTGTCTTGCATCAGCGGCGGCTGGAGTTGAAGGCGCAGGGATAGGGGTATCGTCGCGCTGGCGCGCGCCGACCGGCCGGGGCTCTGCCCCGGACCCCGGGATATTTCGGGCCAAAAGAATGACACAGGAAGGATTAGGCAATGGCAGGGATTTCGTTGAACAAGGCGCGGGTGATCGTGCGCAAGACGATTGCGCATGGGCGCGAGCAGGAGCTTAAGCCGTTATCGGTGGTTGTGCTGGATGCGGGCGGGCATGTACAGGCTTTTGAGCGTGAGGATGGTGCGGCGCCGGGGCGGTTTGATGTGGCGCGGGGCAAGGCCTATGGCGCGGTGATGCTGGGGATGTCCGGCACGGCGCAGATGGCGCGGGCCGAGGCACAGCATTATTTCATGACGGCCGTGAATGGCGTGTTTGGCGGCGCTGTGGTGCCTGTTCCCGGTGGTGTCCTTTTGCGCGACAAGAAGGGCGCTGTCATCGGGGCTGTTGGTGTGACGGGAGATACATCTGACAATGATGCCGCCGCGGCGCTGGTCGGTATCGAAGCTGCCGGGCTTGTTGGCGAGATTTAAGGCGTTATGCGAAAATTTTGAGCCTTGTAATGCTGCGGGGGGGGCGCAGAGGTGCGGGAGACATGGTGTTTGAGGCATTTTGCAGGGCGCTTTAGGCGGGGTTAACGGCTGTTTGTGTAGGGTCGTCTCGACGCGCGGGCGCGAACCGCTATGTTAGGGGCAGGGGACAGAAACGGGAATCGCTTCATGGCACGGCCGGTCATCGGAATTGTTGGAAACGCGCATTTGATTGATAACAGCTATGCGGTGCATGCGGGGGGGCGCATGAACTCCGAGGCTGTGCGCAATGTCTGCGGGGCGTTGCCTTTGATTGTGCCGAGCGACCCTGATCTGGTGGATGTTGATGATCTGCTGGAGATTTGCGACGGGTTTTTGCTGACCGGCGGGCGGCCCAATGTGCATCCTGAGGAATATGGCGAGACCCCGACCGAGGCGCATGGCGCGTTTGATCGGGCGCGTGACCGGATCACCCTGCCGCTGGTGCGCGCTTGTGTGGCGCGAGGCCAGCCGTTTTTTGGTGTTTGTCGCGGGTTTCAGGAGGTCAATGTGGCGATGGGCGGGACGCTTTATCCCGAGATCCGGGATTTGCCGGGGCGGATGAACCATCGCATGCCGCCCGATGGGACGATTGAAGAGAAATTCGCGCTGCGCCACGAGATCAAATTTACCGAAGGCGGTCCCTTCGCGCGGCTTCTGGGCGGACAGGTGATGACCAATACGCTGCATGGTCAGGGCATCAAGGAGACCGGCGATCGGATCGTGATCGACGGGCATGCACCTGACGGGACGCCCGAGGCGATCTATGTCAAGGATGCGCCCGGGTTTACGCTGTCAGTGCAGTGGCACCCGGAATATCAGGCGTCCCGGGATCCTGTCTCCCGCGCATTGTTCGGGGCCTTTGGCGATGCGGTGGCGGCCTGGGCCAGCGGCGCGCGGCCGGTGCAGTTGAAATCGGCTTAATCTTCGAATTGATACAGCTGCGCCGGGTTATCGACCAGAATGCGGCGGCGCAGACGGGCGGAGGGGACGGTGCGGTGAAACGCATCAAGAAGTTTGCCCGCATCGGGCATCTTCGCGTCGCCGAGCATGATGAACGGCCAGTCCGAACCCCATAGGCAGTGCTGCGGGTTGGCGCGCACGAGGCTTGCGACAAAGGGGTCGCTATGGGTATAGGGCTCTTCGGCCAGCCGGTAGAGGCCGGACAGCTTGACGTGGATATGGCCCTCGCTGAGCAGATGCAGCAGCAGGTGGAAGCCTTGCTCGGAGGGGCCCAGCCCCATATTGGGCCAGCCGATATGATCAAGCACCACGGGCATGGGCAGGGCGCGGATATCATCGAAGAGATCGCGCATATGTCTATGGGCGTTGATCAGCAACTGAAGATGCATGCCGCGCGCGGCCAGCATTGGGGCCAGTGCCTTTGCGCCCTCCCAGCTGAGCACGCCGCCATGCACGTAGTTGAGCCGGATGCCCATGATGCCTGCGCGGCGCAGGCGCTCGATCTCGGCCTCCGTCGCGCCATCGCGCAACAGGCCGATGCCGCGGGTGGTGCTGACGCCCAGTTTCTTGATCGCGGCAAGCGTGACGCTGTTATCCTCGCCATAGACAATCGAGTGGACCACAACCGTGCGCGTGATCCCCAGCGTGCGCATCTGTGCGCGGTAGAGCCGGATGAACCCGTCCAGATCCAGCCCCGGCGCAGGGTTTTCGACCCGGTTCTCCCAAAGGGGGAATTCATCGGGGCCAGCCAGCATATGGATATGGGTGTCAACGGCACCGACCGGGGCCTTATATTCCGGGTCAGTGGCGATGCGCGGGCCAGCGCTGTCTGGGATGGGGGCTGTCATAGGAATGCTCGCTGCAGGTTCAGCCGTAGGTTTCGAGCATTTTGCGCAATTCGTCCAGTGTGCCCGCCTCGGCGGCGGGCTTGTCGTGGCGCCAGCGCAGCATGCGCGGAAAGCGCAGGGCAATGCCCGATTTGTGACGCGGCGAGGCCTGAATGCCCTCGAAGGCGATCTCGAACACATGTTCAGGCGTCACCTGGCGGACCGGGCCGAAACGTTGCAGCGTGTGCGTCTTGACCCAGGCAGTGATCTTGCGGAACTCGGCATCGGTCAGGCCGGAATAGGCCTTGGTGAAGGGGATCAGGTCGGGGCCATCCCAGACCGCAAAAGTAAAGTCGGTAAACAGCCCGGCGCGACGGCCAGAGCCTGCCTGCGCGTAGATCATCACCGCGTCAATGGTGAGTGGCGCGATTTTCCACTTCCACCAATCGCCCCGCTTGCGACCTGCAAGATAGGGCGAGGCGGCGCGTTTGAGCATCAGCCCCTCCGCCGAGCGGTCGCGCGACGTGGCACGAAGCTGGGCGAGATCGTCCCAACTTGCAAAGGACAGGGTTTGTGACAGGCGGATGGGGGCCGTCAGTGGCAGGGTCTGGATCAGCGCGTCGAGCTTTGCGCGGCGCTCGTCATAGGACG
>CAYGUB010000174.1:0-6178 GCA_964352845.1 uncultured Rhodobacterales bacterium
TTGGACGCCTCAATCAGCCGCCATTCGCCGGGCTCCGTGACCAGGACTGAGTCCAGGTCAAACGCGCTGGCGCGGCGCAGCAATTCGCCCTCCAGCGTGCCGGAATTGTCCGGATCGTCGAACTTTGTATAGGCGACCTCCCAGCCATCGGCGCGCAGGGCATCAGCAAATTTGCGCATCGCGGCGAAAAGAAAGGCGATCTTCTTGGGGTGGTGTTTGACGTAGGAGGCCTCTGCGCCGACCTCGGCCATCACCACCCGATCATGCGCCTTCGAGGCCTGCGCCAGCGAAGAGATCTCTGGCGACAGCTGATCACCCAGGATGAGGACAAGGCGGCTCACCACGGCACCTGAGCGCCGGAATAATCAAAGAAGCGGCCCGTATCGGCGGGGGTCAGGCCCTCCAGCACCGACAGCAGATTTGCAGCGGCCTCATGGGGTGGCACCGTCTTGTGGCGACCGGCATAGGCGGCGGTGAAGGGCGTGGCCACCGTGCCGGGATGCAGGCAGACGCAGATGGATTGCTTATGGCTGCGGGCAAGCTCTATCGCGGCGGAATGGATCAGCTGGTTGAGCCCGGCCTTCGCGGCGCGGTAGCTATACCAGCCGCCCATTCGGTTGTCGCCGATGGAACCAACCCGCGCAGAGAGCACGGCAAAGACCGACCGGCGATCTTTCGGCAGCAGGTGCACCCCATGTTTAAGAACCATCATCGGGCCAATTGCATTGAGCAGATATTGCGCCTGCAACGCATCGGACGTCACGCCGCGCAGGGTCTTTTCCGGCTCTGCCCCGTCAATGACCAGCGCGCCGGTGGCGACGATGATCTGATCATAGGGCCCGCTCAGACCGGCCAGCGCCGCCTCGACACTGCGCTCATCCGTCAGATCGAGCCCGTCTGCGCTACGCGACAGGCCGGTAACTTGACCCTTTGCCGCCTCTTTCAATGCGCTGCCTATTCCGCCCGAGGCGCCAATGATCAATGTCCTACTCATCTCAGCCGACCTAAGGCCCGGCGCAACAATATCCACGGGAAATTCGATCTTTTCTTTTCGAACCGCTCGGGTAATATTAACCGCATGTTCTATGGCCCTCATATCGCGAGCCTACTTCTTAGCAGCCTCTGAGCGTGCCCTTCGGCGCGACCGCTCAGAGGTGTCCAGCGTCGAGAAACCCAAGCTAAGACATTCAGGAACAGACCAATGACCCAGAAAGACCGCGTCGTCATTTTTGACACCACGTTGCGCGATGGTGAGCAATCGCCGGGTGCGACCATGAGCCATGCCGAGAAGCTGGAGATCGCGCAGCTTCTCGATGAGATGGGCGTCGATATTATCGAGGCCGGTTTCCCCATCGCCTCCGAGGGTGACTTCGAGGCCGTGAAGGCGATATCCCAGCAGACAAAAACAGCCGTAATCTGCGGGCTGGCCCGCGCCAATCTCAAGGATATCGATCGCTGTTGGGAGGCCGTGAAACACGCCAAACGCCCGCGCATCCACACCTTCATCGGCACGTCGCCCCTGCATCGGGCGATCCCGAATCTGACCAAGGATGAGATGGTTGAGCGGATCCATGACACCGTGACCCATGCGCGCAACCTGTGTGAAAATGTACAATGGTCGCCCATGGATGCCACAAGGACTGAGGCGGATTACCTGTGCCGCGTGGTCGAGGTTGCGATCAAGGCCGGTGCGACGACGATCAATATCCCCGATACGGTCGGCTATACGGCTCCGCGTGAAAGCGCCGAATTGATCGCCATGTTGCTGGAAAAAGTGCCCGGCGCCGATGAGATCACATTTGCCACCCATTGCCATAACGACCTGGGGATGGCGACGGCCAACTCTCTGGCCGCGGTCGAGGCCGGCGCCCGTCAGATCGAATGCACGATCAACGGTTTGGGCGAACGTGCGGGCAATACCGCGCTGGAAGAGGTGGTCATGGCGATGAAGGTGCGCGGCGATATCATGCCTTTCGAGACCGGCATCGACACCACCAAGATCATGAATATCTCGCGCCGTGTGGCGACGGTGAGCGGTTTTCCTGTGCAGTTCAACAAGGCCATCGTCGGCAAAAACGCCTTCGCCCATGAAAGCGGCATCCATCAGGACGGGATGCTCAAGAATGCCGAGACGTTCGAGATCATGCGCCCTGAGGATGTTGGGCTGACAGAGACCAATCTGGTGATGGGCAAACATTCCGGCCGGGCGGCCTTGCGCTCGAAACTCAGCGATTTGGGATATGAGCTGGGGGACAACCAGCTCAAGGATGTCTTTGTGCGCTTCAAGGCTTTGGCCGACCGCAAGAAGGAGGTCTATGACGACGATCTGATCGCCTTGATGCGCGATACCGCCGCCGATGAGCAGGGCGATCATCTGAAGTTGAAATCCCTGCGTGTTGTCTGTGGCACCCATGGGCCGCAAGAGGCCGAGATGGTGCTGGAGATTGACGGGGTGGATCACAGCGTGACCGCCACCGGCGATGGTCCGGTCGATGCTGCCTTCAACGCGATCAAGGAGCTGTTTGAGCATAACGCGCGGTTGCAGCTCTATCAGGTGCATGCGGTGACGGAAGGAACGGACGCGCAGGCGACCGTCTCGGTGCGCATGGAGGAAGAAGGCAAGATCGCAACCGGACAATCGGCTGACACGGATACGGTCGTGGCCTCGGTCAAGGCTTATGTCAACGCGCTGAACCGGTTGATCATCCGGCGGACCAAATCCGGGCCGGATGTCGCCGAAGTGTCATATCGGGACGTCAGCTAGCGATACCAATTTTCGGCGCGCATAGGCCCATTTGCGCGCCGATATTAAAAAATAACTATTTTTGGCGTAATCATAATATGCCCAGGTTATAAAAAAGTTGGAATTAGTCAATTCTCGACCGCCCTGCAACTATGCGCTGATAATACAGGGCTTCCCCTTTCTCCCCTTCTGATGGGCGCTTATATACGTCTGGGTGGCCGATCAATGAGTCGGGCCGTCACGGGCTGAGAGCAGGATTACAATCGCATGGTGGGCATCTTCAGAGGCATCTTTTCGTCGGACATGGCGATTGACCTAGGGACCGCGAACACGCTGGTCTATGTCAAAGGGCGCGGGATCATTCTCAACGAGCCCTCGGTGGTCGCCTACCATTCCAAAAACGGCAAGAAGGAAGTGCTGGCCGTGGGGGAGGATGCCAAGCTGATGCTGGGCCGGACCCCCGGCAGTATCGAGGCAATCCGCCCGATGCGCGAAGGCGTGATTGCCGATTTCGACACGGCCGAAGAAATGATCAAACATTTCATCCGCAAAGTGCATCGCCGCTCGACCTTTACCAAGCCCAAGATCATTGTCTGCGTCCCGCATGGCGCAACCCCGGTTGAAAAACGTGCGATCCGTCAATCGGTACTTGGCGCCGGGGCGCGCAAGGCCGGTCTGATCGCAGAGCCTATTGCGGCCGCGATTGGTGCGGGCATGCCGATCACTGACCCGACGGGCTCTATGGTGGTTGATATCGGTGGGGGCACCACGGAAGTCGCCGTGCTCAGCCTTGGCGATATCGTCTATGCCCGCTCCGTGCGGGTGGGGGGTGACCGTATGGATGAGGCGCTGATCAGCTATTTGCGCCGTCACCAGAACATTCTGGTGGGTGAATCGACGGCAGAGCGGATCAAGACCTCGATCGGGACGGCCCGGATGCCCGATGACGGGCGCGGCTCTTCGATGCAGATCCGGGGGCGTGATCTGCTCAACGGTGTGCCCAAGGAGACAGAGATCAATCAGGCGCAGGTCGCCGAGGCCCTGGCCGAACCCGTGCAGCAGATCTGTGAGGCGGTGATGACCGCGCTTGAGGCAACGCCGCCCGATCTGGCGGCTGATATTGTGGACCGCGGCGTGATGCTGACAGGTGGCGGCGCGCTGCTGGGAGAGCTTGATCTGGCGCTGCGCGAGCAGACCGGGCTTGCGATTTCGGTGGCCGATGAAAGCCTCAACTGCGTGGCGCTTGGCACCGGCAAGGCGCTGGAATACGAAAAACAACTGCGCCACGTGATAGATTACGATAGTTAAGGGTAATCCCGCGCAGGCAAGGCAGGTGCGATGGCCCAGGACCGATATGCACAAGAGGAGTATGGCAGGCCGCTGCGGCGGGTTCTGATCGGTATACTCTTTGTTGCTTTGCTGGGCCTGTTCGGCCTGTCGCGGATCGACAACCCGCGGGTCGAACGGTTCCGCGCTGCCATGGTCGACAAGCTGGTCCCCTCCTTTGACTGGGCGCTGGTGCCGGTGACGCGCGTGGCGCGGATGGTCGATGATTTCCAGAGCTACGCGCGCATCTATGAGCAAAATCAGGAACTTCGGCGCGAATTGCAGCAGCTTAAAGCCTGGCGCGAGGCAGCGCTGCAGTTGGAGCAGGAAAACGCGCGGCTTCTCGATCTCAACAAGGTGCGGCTGAACACAAGACTGACCTATGTGACCGGGGTGGTTCTTACGGATAACGGCTCCCCCTTCCGCCGCTCGGTCCTGTTGAATGTGGGCGCGCGCGACGGGATCGTTGATGGCTGGGCCACGATGGATGGGTTGGGTCTTGTGGGCCGGATCTCTGGCGTGGGAGAGCGGACAAGCCGCGTTATTCTGCTGACCGATTCCAACAGCCGTGTGCCGGTCACGATCCAGCCCTCCGGGCAGAAGGCCTTGCTGGTCGGTGACAACACGCTCGCACCGTTGATTGATATCATAGAGAATATCGAGGATGTGCGCCCCGGCGACCGGGTGGTAACCAGCGGTGACGGCAAGGTTTTCCCGGCCGATATTCTTGTGGGCCAGATCGCGCAAGGCCCTGACGGGCGGCTCAGAACGCGTCTGGCGGCCGATTACGGACGTCTCGAATTTCTGCGCGTGCTGCGCAATCCGGAGCGTCAGGAGATCCCGCAGGCCGGTGGGCTGATCGGCCCGGATGAGCTTCCGGCCGGGCTCGTGGTCGGCCCAGATGAGACGGGCGATGGGTAGCGCGCATGCTTGATCCCGCCACCACCCGCCGTTTGATGTTCCAGGCCCTGTTTTTCGGGGTCTGCATGCTGGTGATCTTCGTCAAGATGCTGCCGCTGGGGACGACGCCTGCCGCGATCCCCGCACCGGATCTGATCTTTGCGATTACGGCTTGCTTTGTCATTCGCAGACCGCGTTACGCGCCTGCCTTGCTGATTGTCGTCGTCCACCTTCTGGCCGATATCCTGTTTTTGCGTCCCATGGGGCTTTGGCCCGCGCTGACACTGCTGGCTTACGAGTATTTGCGCCACAAAAAACCCGCCGGCGCCGACATGCAGTTATCGGTTGAGCTGATTTTGGTGCCGGTCGTCTTTGGCGCCGCTCTGGGCTTCAATGCGCTTGTCTATTTCGCGCTGGGGATGCCGCATCCGACGCTTGGCCAGACGCTTCTTCATATTTTGATGACAGCGACAGCTTACCCCTTTGTCATCGCTGCCTCAGAGTTTATTCTGGGGGTACGCCGGGTGCGCCCGGGCGAAATGGAACCAGATGGGTCAACATTGTGAAACGCACTGAGCGAGAAGTTGAGGAAAGCGCGCAGATCGTGGCGCGCAGGACGCTCATTCTGGGCGGGCTTATGGCGGGCATGTCTGGTGTGCTGGGTCTGCGCATGCGGCATTTGCAGATTGATCAGGCCGATCAGTTTCGCCTTTTGGCCGAAGAGAACCGGATCAACATCCATCTGATCCCGCCTGTGCGCGGAGAGATATTTGACCGGCACGGCATTCTGATCGGCGCCAATGAGCAGAATTATCGCGTCGTGTTGCGCCGTGAGGATGTCGAGGACCCTGAACAAGTGCTCCATGACCTCAGCAAGCTCATCGCGATGAGCCCGGAGGATATGGCGCGGGTCAAGGAAGAACTGTCCAAGCGATCCCGCCCGGTGCCGATTACCGTGGCCGACCGGCTCAGCTGGGAGGATCTCAGCCAGGTTGCTGTCAATGCACCCGCCTTGCCGGGGATCACGCCGGAGGTGGGGCTCAGCCGGTTCTACCCGCGCGGCTCGGATTTTGCCCATATCGTGGGCTATGTCGGCCCTGTCAGCGATTATGATCTCAGCAAGCTCGATGAGGTCGATCCGGTTTTGCTGATCCCGAAATTCCAGCTTGGAAAGACCGGCGCAGAGGCCAAGCTGGAGCAGCATTTGCG
>CAYGUB010000175.1:0-6167 GCA_964352845.1 uncultured Rhodobacterales bacterium
CCATTGTTTCGCGGCGTACGTGGCGGCGCGCTTGGGCCTCGCGCTATCCAGAAAGCCATGGAAAACGCGCGCGCGCTGCTGGGCCTTCCAGCCACGGCAACCCCACATGCGATGCGCCATTCCTTTGCCACGCATCTTCTGGAGGCCGGCGGTGATCTGCGCGCCATTCAGGAATTGCTGGGCCATGCGTCACTGTCCAGCACGCAAGGCTACACCGCCGTGGATACCGCGCGCCTGATGGAGGTCTATGACCGCGCGCATCCCCACGCACATGGCGATTGAGGGGTAGCGCGGCACCGTCCTGGTGCTCACGCCATTGTGTGACCCTGTCATGGGACGTCATTGGCCATGCCATGGCCGATGTGGCAGCTTGTCGCGGCATACCACTTCTGGAGACCATAATGAACTTTCGTACCCTTATTGCAGTCGCCGCTACAACGACCGCCTTGATGACATCCGCCGCCTCTGCCGCAGATTGTACGGTCGATGTAGCCGACCCGTTTGAACTTGAAGAGGCCGGGGTCGTAGCCCTTTATGACTGCCTGAAGGACGCGATGGCCGAAGGCTATGCCAAAGAAGGCTCCGAAGTCGGTTCTGCCTATCGTGACTGGGCCGTGACATCGACCCGCCCCGCCGCAGCCGGACCGCATGGCAATCGCCTCTTGCAGACTTTCGCCAATGATATCGCGGCCGAGCAATATCTGAAGTTTGAGGAAGAGGGCGTCGTGATGCCGGTCGGCTCGGTGCTGGCCAAGGAAAGCATCAAGATCACCAAAAAACAGGTCGGCAAGGTCGGACCACTTTTTATCATGACCAAGCTGGAAGCGGGCAGCGCGCCCGATACCGGCGACTGGCTCTATGAGGGTGTTCAGCCCAATGGCAAGGTGATGAAGGTCAAGCAAAGCTTCTGTCATGACTGCCACGCGGCCTGGGGATCTCAGGACGCGCTGGCCTATCCGCTCGAGGCAGTCCGCATCTCCAACTAGGATCGCTGCACAAGTGAGGCCCGCCGGGCCCCGCAGCGTCCTGCCAAAAACCCTCAATGACGTAACACTGCCTGAAATCGAAGATTTTGGGCGTGTTACTTGTCAGGCGTTGAGGTATTTCGTCAGACGCAATGGAATGCTTGGCGGGCTTTTTCACGCGCTGTTGCAGGGATCGGACAGGCCCTATTTTAGCCGCGCGCCACATTGCATCAGACCCGTCTTTGCGCCATGAAGTGCGCCATGTCGCTGCAAGTCAAAGCCCTTTGTGTCCATTTGCTGACCGCCACCGGCGCCGTATTTGCGATGCTTGCCATGCTGGCTGCGGTCGATGAGAAATGGGCGTTGATGTTTGTCTGGCTGGTCGTGGCCTTCGGCGTGGACGGCATAGATGGCCCGCTGGCGCGCAAATATGACGTCAAGAAAAACGCGCCGGAATTTGATGGTGTGCTGCTTGATCTGATCATCGACTACCTCACTTATGTGTTCATCCCCGCCTTTGCCCTGTTCAGATCGGGGCTGTTCGAAGGCTGGACCGGCTGGTTTGTCATCATCGTCATCACCTTCGCCTCGGCGATGTATTTTGCCGATAACCGGATGAAGACGAAGGATAACTCTTTCTCCGGCTTTCCCGGTTGCTGGAATATGGTGGCCATTGTCGTCTTCGCGCTGACGCCCAATTTCTGGATCATCCTCGCGCTGGTCTCTGTGCTTGCCATCGCAATGTTTTTGCCGATCAAATTTGTTCATCCGGTGCGCACAAAACGCTGGCGGATGATCACATTGCCGGTTGCTCTGGGCTGGACCTTTTTTGCAGGCTGGGCGGCCTGGGTCGATTTCTATCCGCAAAGCTGGGCACATTGGGGGCTGATCCTGACCTCGGTCTATCTGCTTGTGGCAGGCGCGATGCAGCAGGTCTTCCCCGATAGCGACGGCAAAAGCGGGATGTAGCCTAGATCAACAAGGACGCCGCACCTTCGAGCTTGAGCAACTCCACCTTCGCCTCAACCCCACCTGCACCGGAATAGCCGCCCAGATTGCCCGCACCAACGACGCGGTGACAGGGGATCAGGATCGGGATGATATTCGCCCCGCAGGCCTGCCCGATCGCCTGAGCCGAGACGCCCAGCTCTGCCGCAAGCGCGCCATAGGTCCGGGTCTCGCCATAGGGAATATCGATCAGAGTTTGCAAAAAGCGCCGGGTGAACGCGCTGCCAGTCAGCGCCCGCGCGACGGTGAACGCCCGTAGCTCGCCCGCAAAATAGGCCTCAAGCTCTGCGACGGCCTGTTGCAGGACAGGGGATGAGGGCTCCGCAGCCGGGCCGCCCCAAGCCAGCGCCGTGATCGCACCGCCCGCCTCACTCAGCGTCAACTCCCCGAGCGGCGAGCGCATCCGTCCGCGCCTCATCCGACCGGCCCGTGCATCACCATCATCGTGGCGGTCATGGCCGAGATCAGCACCTCACCCGCCTCACCCAACCCATAGGCATAGCCTTGCGTCACCATCAGGCTGCGCCCCGGCTTGAGCACCGCGCCCTCGAAGCGGAACCGATCGCCCTTCGCGGGGTTGAGGAAGTTGGATTTGAACTCGACCGTCAGCACCTCCGCCTCAGCGGGCATCAGCGAGAAGGCCGCATAGCCGCAGGCCGAATCCAGCGCGGTCGTCACGATGCCCGCATGCAAGAACCCGTGTTGCTGGGTCAGATCCGCGCGGAAGGGCATCTCTATCACGACCCGGCCCGGTGCAACGCTGGCCAGCACGGCACCAAAGCTCCCCATCACGGCCTGACGCGCGAAACTCTCGCAGGTGCGGGTCTCGAAACGGGGATCTTTCGGGGTCATGTCAGCGCGTCATTGCACCGCCCGCAGACGCCAGCATGGGCATGTGTGCCAACATCAGGCAGGATTTTCCAGCAGCGCGCGCATTTCGCGCCCGCGGCCTTGGCGAAAGTGGCGGCAATGCCCGGCGTATCGTCAAGCGTGAACGCATCTGCAGGCGCATCCCCGGTCGAGACAGTGATGCCCGAGGTGATGCACAGATCGTCAAAGCCGATATCTTCCAGCACCTGCGCCGTTGCAGCATCGACAAAGACCGTCGGCGCCGCCTCAAGCGAGGAGCCGATGACCTTGCCCGACCGCTCAACCTCCAAAGCGCCTGTAACCACCCGGCGTACCCGGCGGATGGTGGCCCATTTTGTGGCCAGCGCCGCATCGCGCCAAGACTCCGGCGTCTGCGGAATATCCTCCAGATGGACCGAGCTTGTCTCGCCCGGGAAGCGCTCCAGCCAGACCTCCTCCATGGTGAAGACCAGAACCGGCGCAAGCCAGGTCGTGAGCCGGTGATAGATCAGATCCAGCACGGTCCGCGCAGCCCGCCTGCGCGGCGTGTCGCCATCGCAATAAAGCGCGTCCTTGCGGATGTCGAAATAGAAGGCAGACAGATCGACCGTCGCGAACTCGAACACTGCGCGGAAGACCCCCTGGAAATCATAGGCTTTGTAACCCTCGCGCACCGTCTGATCGAGCTCAGAGAGGCGATGCAGCACCCAGCGTTCCAACTCGGGCATATCGGCAGGCTCTACCCGGTCCGCCTCACGAAAGGCCGAAAGCGAACCCAGCATGAAACGCATCGTGTTGCGCAGCCGCCGGTAGCTATCCGCCACGTTCTTAAGGATCTCCGGCCCGATCCGCAGATCAACGGTATAATCCGACTGCGCCACCCACAGGCGCAGGATATCGGCCCCGTATTGCTGCACGACCTTTTCAGGCGCGATCGTGTTGCCGATGGATTTGGACATCTTCATGCCCTTCTCATCAAGCGTGAACCCATGGGTCAGCACCGCCCGGTAGGGCGCGCGACCCCGGGTCCCGCAAGCCTGCAACATCGAGGAGTGAAACCAGCCGCGATGCTGGTCGGTGCCCTCAAGATAGAGATCCGCCAGCCCGTCTTGTGATCCATCCTCCCGGTCGCGCAGGGTGAAGGCATGGGTCGAGCCGGAATCGAACCACACATCAAGGATATCCATGACCTGCTCATAGTCCTCGGGCTCCACGATACCGTTCAGGAACCGCTCCTTCGCGCCCTGCTTGTACCACGCATCGGCACCTTCTGCCTCAAATGCGGCGTTGATCCGGGCGTTCACATCCGCGTTGCGTAGCAGGTAATCGGGGTCATCATGCGTGGCGCCCTTCTTGGTGAACACGGTCAGCGGCACGCCCCAGGCGCGCTGGCGCGACAGCACCCAATCGGGCCGCGCCTCGATCATCGAATGCAGCCTGTTGCGC
Source organism: uncultured Rhodobacterales bacterium (assembly GCA_964352845.1). Taxonomy (GTDB): domain Bacteria; phylum Pseudomonadota; class Alphaproteobacteria; order Rhodobacterales; family Rhodobacteraceae; genus Litoreibacter. The sequence continues at coordinate 4,269 of CAYGUB010000175.1, forward strand.
CCGGCCTGCGGGGTCCATGTCACCAGCTCATCGATGGAACGCAGCGCCCGGTCGCGGATCGTGGTGCCATACTCGTCCTGCCCGTCGCCCACGGGCCTGTCGATCGCCGCGAACCATTGTGGCCGGTTGAGCCGGATCACCGGCGCCTTGGACCGCCAGCTATGCGCATCCGAGATCGTCAGCCGCTTCATCGCCAGAAGCGCCGAGACCTCCTTGAGCTTTTCGATCACAGCCTTGCTCGCCCCGCCGGGCTTGCCATTGGGCTTGATGATCTGCTGACCTGCAAAAAACGGGATGTCCTCGCGGAACGAGCTGTCATCGAGGATATTATAGGTCATGGCCAGCCCATGCGTGACGCCGATCGCATAGTCATCATCGCCGTGGCTGGGGGCGGTATGCACAAGACCGGTGCCTGCATCCTCCGTCACGTGATCGCCCGGGAAAAGCGGGACGTCGTAATCCCACTCGCCCGTCTCGGTGCTGCCCGCCAGAGGGTGCGCGCAGGTCAGGGCGGCCAGCTCATCGGGGCTGACATCGCGCAAGCGGCGGACCATCTCGGGGTCACGCGCATCCAGACGCGCCATGCCGAGCGCCTCTTCGGCGAGCGCATCAGCGAGGATATAGCGCTCCCCTATACGGGCCCAGCATTCCTCGGGCCTGCCGACACATTCATAAAGCCCGTAGGAGATCCGCGGGCCGAAACACACCGCGCGGTTTTGCGGGATGGTCCAGGGGGTCGTCGTGAAGATCACCACCTGCGCTTTTTCGAAATCCGGCCCCGGACCGGAAGTTACAGGAAACTTCACCCAGATCGCATCGGTCTGGCGGTCGTGATATTCGACCTCCGCCTCGGCCAGCGCGGTCTTCTCGACAGGCGACCACATGACGGGCTTGGAGCCCTGATAGAGCACGCCCGACATCAGGAATTTCTGGAACTCTTCGGCGATCACACGTTCTGCGTGGAAATCCATCGTCAGATAGGGGCGTGACCATTTGCCGGTGATGCCCAGCCGCTTGAATTCCTCGCGCTGGATATGGACCCAGTCGGCGGCAAATTCGCGACATTCGCGGCGGAACTCGATCACATCGACCTCATCCTTGTCGCGGCCTTTATTGCGGTATTTCTCCTCGATCTTCCATTCTATCGGCAGACCGTGGCAGTCACAGCCGTGGATATAGCGCGCATCATGGCCCAGCATCTGCTGGCTGCGCACGACCATGTCCTTGAGGATTTTGTTGAGCGCATGGCCGATATGCAGATGCCCATTGGCATAGGGCGGCCCGTCATGCAGTGTGAAGGTCGGGCGGTCTGTCTTTTCGCGCAGCCGGTCATAGATGCCGATCTCGAGCCAGCGGGCCAGCCATTCGGGCTCTCGCTTGGGCAATCCCGCGCGCATCGGGAAATCGGTCTGGGGCAGGTTCAGCGTGTCTTTATAGTCAGGCGTATCGGCGCACATGTCAGGCGTCCTCAGATAGTCGAATGGGAAAGTTTGGGGGCGGTGTGAGCATCTCGAACACCTTTGCCCGGCGTCTCATCAGATCAGAGCGCCGGGGAAATAATTCGTATGATGATGCGCAAACTATAGGCCATGCGCGCTTATAGACCGAAGCTCTGCGCAGGGTCCAGAGCTGCTACAAAAAACCCCCATGCGCCCGCAAGCCCAACGGGACGGATGGGCACGCGTCTCACCATAGCAAACGCAATGACAATCTCCGGGGCCGGGATCGGCGGGTTGGCAGCAGCCGCACTTCTGGACTGCCTCGGCGACGCGTAACGGCTTTACTGTTTGCCCGCCTTGGCAGCGGGTGGTTTCCCCCCTTGCTTCCCGGCCTTCTTGGCTGCGCTGCGCCCGCGCTTTTTCTAGCTGGAACTCTTTCCCTTGCGCGGCATAGGACCTA
>CAYGUB010000176.1:0-6152 GCA_964352845.1 uncultured Rhodobacterales bacterium
ACCTTCAGCTTTGTGGTGGATGCGGACCGTATCGGCAGTGACGGGCCGGATTTCTTTGCCTCCACGCCGATGCTCAACTTCGCCAAATCCGGCCTTTCGCTGGATTTTGTCGAGGCTGGGGCGTCAATTGACCTTTTGACCGATATTGGCGAGGAACCTGCCCGCTTCAGTTATTTCGTGGGCGGAACGCTGCCCGATCTGTTTCTGGAGGTGACGTTTGACATAGGCGAGCCTGTGGACAGCTCGGAGGAAAGTGTCCTCGCGGCGCTGGAGGGAAGCATGTTTAGCGGTGTCGCCTTCACCTTTGGCGGCAACACTACGGGGCTTGGCGATTGTGCAGGATCGCTCTTTTGCGGGGTAAATCTGGATGGGCCGGTGAACGCACGCTATATCGACACCACCATGTCCACGACCATGGGCCCGACGCCTGTGCCCCTGCCCGCTGGGCTGTGGCTGCTGCTGACAGGGCTCGGGCTGGCTGCCGCGCCCAAGCTGCGCCGCAAGGGATAATCCCCGGCGAGATACAGGCCCGGCGAGACGCAGACCCGTCCAGACGCAGAACGGGCGGCGCCGGGTTCAGGGCTCAGTCCAGCTTTCTGAGATAGGTCCAGGTCTTGACCGTGGCGGCTCTGGCGACCGAGTAGCTTTCCGCCTCGCCGATATAGGTGAAATTCGCATTGGTTAAAACGCGGGCCGATGCCGGGTTGTCCTGAAAGACCGTGCCGAAGATGGTGCGGCAGGCTTGCGGATTGGCGTCCACCAAGGCCTCGACCGCAGCCGAGGCGATGCCGGTATTCCACATCGCAGGTGCGACCCAATATCCGATCTCGGACTGATCGCGGTCCATCCGCTCCAGCGCGACCACGCCCAGAACCTCTGACTGACCGCTATTGGTGCCATCGACCACCCAAACATCCTCTTTGCGGTCCGGGGCCTGTGCGCGGGCCACGAAGGCCTCTGTCGCACCGGGCGGCAAGGGGTGCGGGATGGTGCTGGTGTTGCCTGAGACGCGCTTGTCACCGGCATAAAGGCTCAGCAATCCGACATCCGCATCACGGACCGGACGCAGGACAAAATCAGGTAGCACGATGCTTGCCTGCTGGATGGTCTTCTCGAAACTCATTGCTGTTCTCCTCCAAACAACACAAATAACACGCTGGCGACGGTCAGGCCGGCCAGCATCCACATCAAAAACCGCTCTGCCCTCGTTCCGGCTACGACACGCGCGATGCGTTCTCCCCCGTAGGTCCAGATTGGGTGCAGCACGAGTTGACTAGCCAGTAAAATTGCCGCGATTGTGGCGGTGGCCTCGAAAGCCGGTGTTTGCGGCGCCGTGAAGGCGGTGAAACCGGCCGTGATCATTGCCCAGGCTTTGGGATTGAGCGGGTGGATCCACAGCCCCGCCACGAAGCCGGGCGGCCTGGCCTCTGCGCCCGTGTCGAGCCGCATATTCGCCACGCGCCACGCGAGCCAGATGATATAGGCGGCAGAGACCCATTTCAGCGCCACAAACAGCCCAGGCTGGCTTTGTTGCAACTGCATCAGTCCAAATCCAATGGGCCAGATGATGATCTGCTTGCCTGCGGCCACCCCGGCCACGAAAGGCAGCGCCCGGCGCAATCCGTATCGCGCCCCGGTGGTCAGCAGAGCCATATTCGCAGGCCCCGGCGTGCCCACCTGGCTGAATGCGAAAATGGTGAAGGACGCCACAGCAACACTCATAACGCCCCCTCGCCTTGGTGCTTGATGGGTGCTGGGTAATCAGCCCCGGTTACAATCGGGTTTACGCTCAGACGGCAAAGCCGGGCATTTCGCAGAAACCAAAAAGGGACCGACTTTTCAGCCGATCCCCCAAATTCTGTCACTCTGCCGGGACTGGCTTATTCAGCGGCCTCTGCCACTGGCAGAACGGAGACGAAGGTTCGCCCCTTCAGACCCTTGTGAAATTTGACCTGACCTTCCGCTGTCGCAAAGATCGTGTGGTCGCGGCCCATGCCGACACCCTCGCCCGGCCATTTCTTCGTGCCGCGTTGGCGCACGATGATATTGCCCGGGATCACGGCCTCGCCGCCATATTTTTTCACGCCAAGACGACGACCAGCGCTGTCGCGACCGTTCCTGGAAGACCCACCTGCCTTTTTATGTGCCATGTGCTCTCTCCTTACTCTTTCGCGAAGTCAACGGCCTGAGCGATCCAGTTATCCCGGTCGATACGGCCTTTGAAATTCAGTTTCTCGTCCATAGCAGCAACGTCCTCTGGGGTCCATGCTGCGATCTGCGCAAATGTCGTCACACCCAGGTCATGCAGTTTCTTGACGATGACAGGTCCGACGCCGCTGATGCGTGTCAGATCATCACCCTCGGAGGCTTTTGCGCTCTTGGGTGCAGCTTTTGCGGGCTCGGCCTTCTTGGCCTCAGCTTTTTTCGGAGCCTCAGACGGGGCCTCTGCCTTCTTCTTCGGCGCGGCTTTCTTGGCGGCGGGCGCTGCGGCTGCAATCGCCAGACCTGCGCCACCAACCGCGGCCTTGATGCCGGACTTGCCAGCACCTTTTTCCAAAATGTCAGTGATCCGCAGCAGCGTCAGTTGCTGACGATGCCCCTTGGTCCGCTTGGAGCCATGCTTCCGGCGCCGCTTGACGAAATGGATCGTCTTGTCGCCTTTGATCTGGTCGATCACTTCGGCCTGGACGCCTGCATCCTCGACCAGAGGCGCACCGATTGTGGCGCCGACCATCAGAACTTCGTTGAATTGGACTTTCTCGCCAGCAGCAGCGTCGAGCTTTTCGACCCGCAAGACATCGCCAGAGGCGACCTTATACTGCTTGCCGCCGGTTTTCAGAACCGCGAACATATCTTGACCCTTTTCATCTTCCGCGCCCTGTGGTCCCGACCTGTTGCGATCGGCGTTTATACCTCGGGCTGCGCGCCCCCAGATCGGAGCGTTTGCTTCAATAGTCTGCTGCGGCCATCGCACCGCAGGCAGAGCCGCGTATATGTTTCACAATGACTATTTAGTCAAGAGCGCAGGCTCATGTATCTTCGCCCGCGCTGAACTCGGCCGTGGCCTGGCCCAGATCGAAGCTTTGCAGCTCAAACACCCGGTCAAAACCTGCGAACAAGGCGGCGTTGAGCTTCTGACCCGCTTCGGTTGCTGACAGGTCGATATATTGCTGCATTTCCGCGTCGCTCAATGTATCATAGGCCAGCGCCGAGAAGCCGAGCGTCCAGCTTTCGGTCTCTGCGCGGATTTCGGGTTCCTGTTGCCAGACGGTTGTCAAAATGAAGCCCTCGTTCAGGGACTGGCGATATTGATCATTGGTCGCCATGCCCCGGTAGAATGCAAGATTGGAATTCAGCGCGCCCGAGACATTGCTTTCGACAAGATCATTGACCTCGATAAACTCCTGATACAGCGCAACCCGCCCTGCCTCATCATCCATCATCCGCTCGACGCGACTGTCGAGCGCCTCTTTCGTGCTGTCATCGGCAAGCGCACGGCGCGCAGCCAGCTCGATCTCTATAATCCGCTGGCCAAGTTCGGTCTCGAAAAATTCCAACGCCGGGAGCGAGGCCTCCAGATCACTGACCGCACCGATCTCTTCGGCAAAGACCTCTCGCATGCGGGTTGTGCGGTATATATCGGCCAGCCGGGCCGACCAGGCAGGCGAGGTTGCGACATCGCCATCATCCAGGGCGATCTGTTCTCCGGCGGAGATACCTTCCTGGCGCAAAATGACGAAGACCTCTTCCATCTGGAGCGTCTCGAAGTAGCGATCCACCAGCGCGCTCTGCGCGGTGGCCGGAATGAGAGCGCAGATATAGAGCATGAGAGCGGTGAGCGGCAGACGCATGATGACTTCCTTTACTTCCCGGTGATCAACCTAATACGCCCGGCGCGGTTCATCAATTGCACAATCTCATGATCGCCAAACTCCGCGCAATAGCGCAAGTGCGGCACGATTGTTTCCCTTGCACCGGACTGCCCCCGCCGTTAAACCCCCGCTGACATGATCACCCGCGCGGAGAGGTGCCGGAGTGGTCGAACGGGGCGGTCTCGAAAACCGTTGTGGGTGCAAGCCTACCCAGGGTTCGAATCCCTGTCTCTCCGCCAGCTACTCTACGATTTCTGCGCGCCCGATATTGCGCCATGCTGGTGGGTCGCGTGTTTCAGATCGATGCGGTCAGCTTTGTGGCCTGGCGGCCTCCGAGGCGGTGAAGCATGCGTGGTCGTCCCATTCCAACACGGGCGCGACACCATCTGCGCCGGTCGAAGGGACGATTTTTCTCTCGCATGTAAAAGTTTTTTGAGATATTTTTCCCAAAGCACTTTTGGAGAGAAAAATGTCAGACCGTCAATCTGCCCCCAGACACAAGAAGCGGATTGATACGATGGAGGAGCTTGCCGTGGCGATCGGGGTGTCGCGGCCAACCCTGTCGCGATATTTTCAGGATCCTGCGCGCGTCAGCCGGACCTCACGGGAACGGATCGAGCGGGGGCTGGAGCAGGTTGAATATGTCCCGAATTTCTTTGCCACGCGTATGAACCGCAAATCGACGGGGATTATCGGCGTCATTATTCCTTACCTGAACGATCTGTTCTTTACAAAACTGCTCGAAGCGATTGAACGGGCCGCAATGGAGGCAGGATTCACCGTCATCACGCAATGCTCGCATTCAGATCCGATAATCGAGGCGCGTGCGGCTGAAACCTTCATGTCGATGAGTGTCGATGGCGCGCTTGTGGCGCCTCTGGGCAATCACAGCGATCTCAAGGTGCATGAAAGGCTGCGGTCCCGCCTGCCCTTTGTTTTGTTCGATTCGCGCCCGAAAAACATGCCTGAGGTTGATTTTGTGGGGACCGACCACCTTCAAAGCACGGGGCTTGCGACAGAATATCTGTGCCGTGTTGGCGGCCCGCCGCTCTTTCTGGCCATGCCGAGGGTCAATTTCAACGCGCTGGAGCGCGAACAGGCCTATCTGGCAAAGATGCAGGAACTCGGCCATGAGCCTTGCGTGATCGGCGCCGAAGCAATCGACGAGGCCTGGTTGTTTGAGGCGCATGGGCAGGCGGTGCTGGATCGCGAATTTGCGGCGGGGCGCTTATTGGACAGATCGGTTCTGTGCGTCAATGACCGGGTCGCCATCGGCGCGCTGCGTGCAGCCGCGTTGCACGGGCTGGAGCCGGGCGCCAAGCGTCATGGCGGGCTTCGAATCATGGGCCATGATGATTACCCGCTCTGCCCCTATACCGTTCCCAGCCTGACAACGGTTGCCCAGAATGTTGAGGAGATCGGCCGCGCAGCGGTCTCGCGCCTTGTTTTCGCGATACGCGCGCAAAAAAATGACGGTGAACAGTTTGTTAAGTTGTTCGATGGCGACCTGATCATGAGAGAATCCGCCTGAAATACACGGATTTTCGTGTTGAGCCATGTCAAGATTGCATTTCAGGATTGACGAGGCGTCAAGGTTAACGGTATTACTGAACGCGTGTAAAAGGGAGGACGTCAATGTCTATCAAACGAACACTATTGACCAGTGCGGTCAGTCTTGGCCTGTCCGTCGGTATTGCTGCCGCAGACGGTCACGAAAAGAAGATCACGATTGCCACCGTGAATAACGGCGACATGATCCGTATGCAGGGCTACACGGATCAATTTACCGAGCAGACCGGCATTGCGGTCGAGTGGGTAACACTGGAAGAAAACGTGCTGCGTCAGCGCGTCACGACGGACATCACCACCAATGGCGGGTCCTTCGACATCATGACGATCGGGATGTATGAGACACCGATCTGGGGTGCCAATGAGTGGCTGGTCCCGCTCGATGACCTCTCCGAAGAATATGATGCGGCCGATATCCTGCCTGCCATGGCCGGTGGTCTGAGCCATGACGGCACGCTTTATGCGGCTCCGTTCTATGGTGAGAGCTCGATGGTCATGTATCGCACAGACCTGATGGAAGCAGCCGGGCTGGAAATGCCTGAAGCGCCGACATGGGACTTCATCGCCGAAGCGGCCGCCGCAATGACGGATCGCGATGCCGAGATCAACGGCATCTGCCTGCGTGGCAAGGCGGGTTGGGGCGAAGGTGGTGCATTCATCACCGCAATGTCCAACTCCTTCGGCGCGCGTTGGTTCGACGAAGACTGGAAC
>CAYGUB010000177.1:0-6113 GCA_964352845.1 uncultured Rhodobacterales bacterium
ACCGGGCGCGTCTTACATGGTCTCAAGCATGTCATCGGCCAGTGCGCGCAGCTCATCGGACACATCATCGACAGTGGCTGCGGTCTTTTTCAGCCGTGGGTCGGGATGGATGAGGATCGGTCTCTTCATGCTTCCTGAGATAGCCCCATCAGGCGAGGCGAACAAGACCCGACGATTGGCGCGGCCCATCCGCGTAGCTCAGCGGGCCGGTTCAATAATGGGGTTGCGCAGACCTGCCCGAACCGCGAGTTTGCCGGGACGAAGCAGAAAGGCATTTCCATGAGTTTTGACGATCAGATCGACCGCCGCGGCACCCATTGCAGCAAATGGGACATGATGGAGCCGATTTACGGTGTCTCGCCCGATACCGGGTTAGCGATGTGGGTTGCGGATATGGAATTTCGTCCCCCCGCCTGCGTCACGGATGCCTTGCAGGGCATGATCGGTCACGGCGTTTTTGGCTATTTCGCCGATTACAGCGCCTATAAAGGCGCGATCTGCTGGTGGATGGAGACCCGCCATGATTGGCGTGTTGACCCGGACTGGATCTTCTCCACCTTCGGTCTGGTCAACGGCACCGCCCTGTGTCTGGACACCTATACCAAGCCGGGCGATGGGATCGTTTTGTTCACGCCCGTCTATCACGCCTTCGCGCGGGTGATCAAAAACGCAGACCGTGAGGTGATCGAGATGCCGCTGGTCAACCGCGATGGCCGCTACGAGATGGATTTCGACGCCTATGATGCGGCGATGACGGGGCGGGAGACGATGGTGATCCTGTGCTCTCCGCATAACCCCGGGGGGCGCGTCTGGACCAAGGCAGAGCTTGAGGGCGTCGCGGCTTTCGCCAAGCGCCACGACCTGATCCTGGTCTCAGACGAGATACACCACGATCTCACCTTCGGCGCCACGCATATGCCGACTGCGAAAATTCTGGGGGTGACGGAACGTCTGGTCACGATGACTGCCCCTTCCAAGACCTTCAACATCGCGGGCAGCTATACAGGTCAGGTGATCATCGAGGACGAGGCACTGCGGGCCCGGTTTGCCGCGCGTCTGGCCGCGATGGGCATGTCGGCCAACAGTTTCGGGCTGCATATGACCACGGCTGCCTATAGCCCTGAAGGGGCTGACTGGGCGGATGAGTTGATCGCCTATCTCAATGGGAACCGCCGGATTTTCGACGCGGGCATCAATGCGATCCCGGGCCTCAGATCCATGCCGCTGGAGGCCACCTATCTGGCTTGGGTCGATTTCTCCGGCACTGGCATGAGCCGGGAGGAGTTCACCAACCGCACCGCTCAGAAAGCCGGGATCGCCGCCAATCTTGGCCCGACCTTCGGCACAGGCGGCGCGGATTTCCTGCGGTTCAATTTCGGCATGCCCAAAGCCCGGATAGAGGAAGCGGTCGAGCGGATGCAGACAGCCTTCGGTGATTTGCAATAGGAATTGTCGCTAGCTCAACGCAACCAGCGCGCGCGCGATCACCCGTTCCTCATCGGTCGGGATGACGAGTATTTTTCCGGCGCCCGCTCCGATCTCGGTCGCGTTGGCCTCATTGGCTGCGGCGTCGATCTCAAGCCCCAGAAAGGCGAGCTTCTCGACCACGCGGCCGCGGATCACGGCGGAGTTCTCACCAATGCCGCCACAGAAAACCAGCCCGTCGATCCCGCCGAGCGAGGCCGCCATCGCGCCAATCTCGCGCTGAATGCGGAACACATAGTAATCTATGGCCTCCTGCGCCTCGCGCGCGTCAGAGGCCTGCAAGCTCCGCATGTCACTGCTGATCCCGCTCAGCCCCAAAAGCCCGCTTTCGCGGTAAAGCAGCCGGGTGAGCTCCGGCGCAGTCATGCCGTGGCTTTCCATCAGGTAGAGCATCACGCCGGGATCAATCTGGCCCGACCGCGTGCCCATGGGCAAGCCGTCCAGCGCTGAGAACCCCATGGTCGAGGCCACAGATTGTCCATCCCGCACAGCACAGATCGACGCCCCATTGCCTAAATGTGCGATCACCACATTGCCATCCTCCAGCTTCGGGTAGAGCCGGCGCAACTCGCTCGTCATGTAATTATAGCTCAGCCCGTGAAACCCGTAGCGGCGCACGCCCATGTCATAAAACCTGCGGGGCAACGCGAACGTGTCATTGACCCAGGGGTGGCCGCGATGGAACGATGTGTCAAAGCAGCCCACCTGCAGCGCAGCCGGAAAGCGCGCGCGGGCGGCGTCGACACAGGCCAGATTATGCGGCTGATGCAAGGGGGCCAGCGGGATCAATACGCGCAGCTTGGCCAGCACATCATCGCTGAGCACCACGGGCCCGGTGAAATCCGTCCCGCCATGCACGATGCGGTGGCCGACAGCCTCCACCCCGTCATCAATATGCTCGGCGATACTGATCAGAATTTCGTCCAATGCGCGCGCGTGATCCGTTGCCCCCAGATCGCGAGCCGCCCCTCGCTTGATCTTCAGCCGCGCGTCGGGGCCCAGCCGCTCTACCTGACCGGCAATGATCAGGCGTGGCTCGCGGGCTCGTTCATATACAGCGAATTTCAGCGATGACGATCCCGCATTCAGGGTCAAAAGCAAGCTCATTGGATACCTCCGGCGTGACACAGCCGTTTTTGCTTAACGCCTGCGGACGGGTGATGCATTGCCAAAATCGTCTTCGCCGCAGCGCAGCACTTGCGCGAGCATCTGCAATAATCTACCACACAGGCCAAATCTGACGAAACATCCTTACGCAAGCGAGATCACCAATGTCCTTCAAACTGCAACCCGCCACCCCTGCCCGTCCGAACCGGTGCCAGCTTTTCGGCCGAGGATCGAGAACTTCATTTTTTGTGTAGTTGGCAGCGTCAGATGCAGATGTGATCAATCTTGACCTCGAGGACAGCGTGGCACCGTCGGACAAGGACAGCGCGCGCGCCAATATCATCGCAGCCACCCATGAGGTGGACTGGAACAGCAAATATCTCAGCGTGCGGATCAACGGGCTCGACACGCCGTTCTGGTATCGCGATGTGGTTGATCTGCTGGAGAAATCAAGCGAGCGGCTCGACCAGATCATGATCCCCAAAGTGGGTTGCGCGGCGGATATCTATGCGGTCGATGCGCTGGTGACGGCGATCGAAGCGGCGATGGGGCGCTCGAAGAAAATCAGCTTTGAGATCATCATCGAATCCGCGGCTGGCATCGCCAATGTAAATGAGATCGCCGCAGCCTCCCCGCGCCTGCAGGCAATCAGTCTGGGCGCGGCTGATTTTGCGGCCTCCATGGGGATGCAGACGACGGGTATCGGCGGGACGCAGGAAAACTACTACATGCTGCACGATGGCAACCATCACTGGTCCGATCCATGGCACTGGGCGCAGGCCAAGATCGTCGCCGCCGCGCGCACCCATGGGGTGTTGCCGGTAGATGGGCCCTTTGGTGATTTCTCCGATGATGACGGCTTTCGCGCGCAGGCCCGCCGGTCGGCGACGCTGGGCATGGTTGGCAAATGGGCCATCCATCCCAAGCAAATCGCGCTGGCCAATGAGGTCTTCACCCCCTCAGAGACCGCCGTGAGCGAGGCGCGCGAGATCCTGGCCGCGATGGAGGAGGCCAAGCAAAAGGGCGAAGGCGCGACGGTCTACAAGGGCCGGCTGGTCGATATCGCCTCGATCAAGCAGGCCGAGGTGATCGTCAAACAGTTCGAGATGATCAACGGCTAGCGCGCGCCCGTTCCGGTCGGGCATGATATTGCAGCGCGGCTGAGATCAGCAGTTCGACCGGCACCGCTGCGGCTTCTTGCAGGCTGTCAAATAAAACGGCGCGGTTTTTCTCTGTCCGGCAAGGGCAGGTTTGCGCGAAATCGCCGATCAGGCTGGTCGCGCAATGCGCATAGATCGCAAAGCCTCCGGATCTTGGCTGGCCCAGCCGCAGCGTGCTGCCTGTGTCGCTGAGATAGGCGGGCTGGCCCCAGCGAAGCTCTTCGCGCAGGGCCACATCCAGCCGCGCCGCCTGGTCCAGAATACGGGTCCGAAGGGCAAGCATACCTGCCCGTGGCAGTGCCGGGGCTGCATCGAATACAACCCCTACATTCTGCGCCATATTCATGCGCCCGCATCCCGGATCGGCACACAGACATCCGTCAGCAGCTCATCCGGCGCGACCTCCTGAGGGTTGTTGAGATAGATCTCCATGGCGGGCCCGTCGCGCGGCTCTTCGGCGGTTTTCGGCAGCCAGACGCCGTAGAGGTAGTCATAGGCAGCCTTCAGACCGGAATATGGCCCTTTGTAATGCATCACCGCCATGCGACCAGAGGGAACATCGACCAGATCCAGATCATCAGGCGCCACAAAATCCGCACCCACGACGATGCCTGCCTGACTGCGCAGCTCAGCCTCATCCACCGCATTCGGGTCATCATAGAAAAGCCCCACCATCCCGCGCGCCTGAGGCCACAGCGCCCGGGCAGCAAAGATGGAGCCGAGCTGCTCAAACCGCTTTCCGATCTCAAGGTACGAGCCCTTATGCGCCAGTGCCACCATCTGCTGGCCGGGTTTGTCTTCGATATCTACAGGATACATGGGTCGATCTCCTTCCGAGGGTTCCATAAGCGGCAAGCCAAGCTCACCACGTTTGCGGAACGCAGCCGGGGTGATCCCCTAGCCATCGCGAAAAATCCGCGAGAAGCTTGCCACATTGTCAAAGCCACAACGCGCTGCGACCATCTTCACCGGCCAGTCCTGCTGAACCAGCCAGCAGGCCGCCCGGTGCAGACGAATGCGCCGCACAGCCTGTGCGCAGGTCTCGCCCGTCATGCCGTGAAAGACCCTGTGCCAGTGAAACCGGCTCATCGCGGCCACATCGGCCAGCGTATCCAGCGACAGATCCCCGGCGGGGTTGTCATGGATATAGTCCAGCACGCGCAGCAATCGGGTCTCGTAGGTATTGGGCATGGATCACCTTTGATACGTTCCAACCATAGGGTGTCACAACCCGGATGCACAAATCTTGCTGAGTTGCATCCCTGCGTCTGGACGGCCATATAGTCTGGCAAGACAGGCGCGGAGCAACCCAAATGACAAACTATCTCGAGTTCGAAAAATCTTTGGCAGAGATCGAAGGCAAGGCCGAAGAGCTGCGGGCCATGGCGCGTCAAAACGAAGAGATGGATATAGAGGTAGAGGCCGCGGCGCTCGACAAGAAGGCCGAGAGCCTTCTGGCTGAACTGTACCGCGACCTGTCGCCCTGGCGTAAATGTCAGGTCGCGCGGCATGCCGACCGGCCGCATTGCAAGGACTATATCGAGCGGTTGTTTCAGGAATATACCCCGCTGGCCGGTGACCGGAATTTCGCCGATGATCATGCGGTGATGGGCGGTCTGGCGCGGCTGGATGGCGTGCCGCTGATGGTGATCGGGCATGAGAAAGGTCATGACACCAAAACCCGGATCGAGCGGAATTTCGGAATGGCCCGGCCCGAAGGCTACCGCAAGGCGATCCGGCTCATGGATCTGGCGCATCGCTTCAAGCTGCCGGTTGTCACACTGGTTGACACGCCCGGCGCCTATCCCGGAAAAGGCGCCGAAGAGCGCGGCCAGTCAGAGGCCATCGCGCGTTCGACCCAGCAATGTCTGAAACTGGGCGTGCCGCTGGTCTCGGTGATCATTGGGGAAGGCGGCTCGGGCGGGGCTGTGGCTTTCGCGACGGCCAACAGGGTCGCGATGCTGGAGCATTCGATCTATTCGGTGATCAGCCCCGAGGGCTGCGCCTCGATCCTGTGGAAAGATGCAGAGAAGATGCGCGAGGCGGCAGAGGCGCTGCGGCTCACCGCGCAGGATCTGCACAAGCTCGGGGTCTGCGACCGGATCATCCCCGAACCCGTCGGCGGGGCGCAACGCCACAAACATCAGGTGATCGACGCGGTCGGGGCGACCATCTCCGACATGCTCAAGGAGCTTTCCGCGATGGACGGCCCGGCACTGATACAGGACCGTCGGCAGAAATATCTCGACATGGGGTCAAAGGGTCTGGCCGCCTGACGCGATTGGCACCGAACGTGCCCAACCGGGAAAAGGTATTTCTTTGGGGGCAAGTGGTCTCGTACGACCAGTGATGCGTCACAAG
>CAYGUB010000178.1:0-6092 GCA_964352845.1 uncultured Rhodobacterales bacterium
GGTCAAGCGTGCCGCCCCAATCGCCGAAATACCCATCCCCGCAATAGCAGGCCGAGTGATATTCGACGATATCGCCGGTAAACATGACATTGGCGTCGGGCACATGGATCACTGCATCGCCTGCGGTATGCGCGCGCCCGAGATGTGTGATATCGACCCGCCGTTTGCCGAGATAGACGCTCATGCTGTCGGAGAATGTCGTGGTCGGATAGGTCAGGCCTGGAATGCTTTCATGGCCCTCGAACAGACGGGGGAAGCGCTGAAACTCGCTGTCCCAGTCTTCCTGCCCGCGCTCTTCGACCATGCTGCGCGCCACGTCGGACATGATGATCTGATCCGCGCCATAGGCAGAGGCCCCCAGAACGCGCACCGCGTGGTAATGGGTCAGCACCAGATGGCTGATGGGCTTGTCGGTGACGGAGCGGACCTTTTCGATCACCTTCTCGGCCAGACGCGGTGTGGCTTGCGCCTCTACGATCATAACGCTGTCATCGCCGATGATCACGCCTGAGTTGGGATCCCCTTCCGCCGTGAAGGCCCAGAGCCCCGCGCCCACCTCGTCAAAGGTGATCTTCTTTTCTGCCATGTCACCTTGTGACGCGAATGCTTTGCTCATGTTGTATCTACCTTTTGGGAAATGGCGCCAAAGATGGAACGGCCCTGTGGGTCCTCCATCCAGATCTTCACGTGATCGCCCTGTTGCAGGAACGGGGTTTGAGCTGCGCCTGTGAGTATTGTCTCGACCATACGCTGCTCGGCAATGCACGAATAGCCTGCGCCGCCCTGAGCGACCGGTTTACCGGGGCCGCCGTCACGTTTGTTGGAGACCGTGCCAGAGCCTATGACCGTGCCTGCGGGCAAGTCGCGCGTGCGGGCGGCGTGGGCAATCAGATCGCCAAAATCGAAGGTCATGTCGATCCCCGCATCGGCGCGGCCAAAAGGCTGGCCGTTCAGATCGACATTGAGCACGCCATGCAGCTTGCGCCCATCCCACCCGGGCAGCGCGTCGGGAGAGACAGCAACCGGCGCGCAGGAACAGATCGGCTTGGACTGGACGAAACCAAACCCTTTGGACAGCTCCGCCGGGATGAGATTGCGCAGCGAGATATCATTGAGCAGCATGACAAGGGCGATATACTCAGGCGCCTGCGCCGCGCTTATCCCTTGCGGGACGCCTTTGGTGATCACCGCGATTTCGGCCTCGAAATCCAGACCCCATGCGGGATCACCGGTGATAGGCTCCATGGGGGCCGCAAAGACCGAGAGGCCCTGATACATCAGCGGATCGGTCCAGAAGCTTTCGGGCATCTCGGCCCCGCGTGCGCGGCGCACCAGCTCCACATGATTGACATAGGCCGAGCCGTCGAGGAACTGAAACGCGCGCGGCAGGGGCGCGCAACAGGCTTCGGATCGGAAGGGCGTGGGGTCGCGCGGCTCAGACATCTGCGCCCCGTCAAGCAGGGCTTGCAGCGTGGCGGGACCGGCGGGCCAGAGCTGGTCAAGCTCATCCGATACGCCAGCCAAACACCCGTCGGGCCGGTCGTTTTTCAGGGTCGCGAGCTTCATTTCTTGCCCGGTGTGCCGTCGAACTTCTTCTCTATATCGGCCCAGCAATCGATATAGTCGTCCTGCAGCGGCGCCTCCTTCGCGGCGAATTCCGTGAGGTGTTGCGGGAAGCGGGTCTCGAACATGAAGGACATGGTGTTCTCGAGCTTCTCTGCCTGCAGATCGGCGTTTGACGCCCCCTCAAAGGCGTTCTTGTCCGGCCCATGCGGCAGCATCATATTGTGCAGGCTCATCCCGCCCGGCACGAAGCCCTTGGGTTTGGCGTCATAGATGCCATGAATATTGCCCATCAGCTCGGACATGACATTCTTGTGATACCAGGGCGGGCGGAACGTGTCCTCGGCCACCATCCAGCGGTCGCGGAACAGCACGAAATCAATATTGGCGGTGCCCTCGACGCCCGAGGGCGCTGTGAGCACGGTAAAAATCGAAGGATCGGGGTGATCAAACAGAACCGCACCGACCGGGCAGTAGGTGCGCAAATCATATTTGCACGGCGCGTAGTTGCCATGCCATGCGACCACATCCAGCGGGCTGTGCCCGATCCGTGTTTCGTGAAATTGCCCGGCCCATTTGACCGTCACGGTGCTGGGCGTCTCACGATCCTCAAAGGCTGCGATGGGTGTTTTGAAGTCGCGCCGGTTGGCCATGCAGTTGGCCCCGATCGGACCGCGGCCTGGCAACGCGAATTTCTGGCCGTAATTTTCGCACACAAAGCCGCGGGCAGGGCCGTCCAGCAGTTCGACCCGGTAGACAAGCCCGCGCGGCAGGATGGCGATTTCCTGCGGTTCTATGTCGATCACGCCAAGCTCGGTCGCAAAGCGCAAACGGCCTTCCTGCGGGACGACAAGCAGCTCGCTATCGGCGGAGTAGAAATAGGCGTCGCGCATGCTTTCGGTTACCAGATAGATGTGGCTGGCCATGCCGGTTTGCGTGTTCACATCGCCCGCCGTGGTCATGGTGCGCATGCCTGTGAGCCATGTCAGCGGTTCATCGCAATGGGGCACGGGATCCCAGCGATATTGCCCAAGCGAGGTCACATCGGGCGCGATACAGGGCGCGGATTTCCAATAGGGCAGGTCGATCCTTGTAAACCTGTGGGTATGCTTGACGGACGGGCGGATGCGGTAGCACCATGTTCGTTCATTTTGGTGGGTGGGCGCAGTGAAGGCAGTGCCGGAGAGCTGCTCTCCATAGAGGCCGTAATTGACCTTTTGCGGCGAGTTCATGCCCTGTGGCAGGGCGCCGGGCAGGGCCTCTGTCTCGAAATCATTGCCAAAGCCGGGCATATAGCCCGGAGAGGTGCCAACCGGGGTGGCAGCGGATATGAGATCGGCGGGTGTGACGTCCCTGTTCATCGGTATGTCCTTTGTGAAACCAGGTTCTGCTTAATGGTTGCGTTTGTAACTAACAAGGGATAGTTTGTCACCATGAATGGAGAAGATGCTTTTGAGCTGACGGGTTTCATGCCCTATCTGCTGAATCAGGCGGCGGATGTCACGAGCCGTGCCTTTGAGACCAGCTACAAGTCGAAATACGGCATGTTACGCACCGAGTGGCGGGTTGTGTTTCATATAGGGCGATATGGTGCGATCACCGCGAAAGAGATTTGCGAGCGGGCGCGGATCCACAAAACAAAGGTAAGCCGGGCGGTTCATGCGCTGGAAGCCAAGCGCTATCTGACCCGCGCGCAAATGAAAGATGACCGTCGGCAAGAGCTGTTGTCGCTGACCAGGCCCGGCAGAGCGGTGTTTGACGATCTGGTCGAAGAGGCCCGAGCCTTTGACGCGCAATTGCTGGCGGCCTTCAGCGAGGCCGAGAGGGTAAAAATGCGTCAGTTCCTGATCAAGGTTGCGGGGCTATAGGCCCGGGTCTTGGCCGCTTTTGAGCGGGGCGGTTTGCGGCAGGGCGGTTTGCGGCAGGGTGGTTGGGGCAAGGCGCCTCTTGCACCGCTTCACCCGGCGTCACGGTCTTGCCAATCGGCGCGCACAGGGCAGTGCCCTGACATAGAGCGCAGAGGCGCTACCCGGTCAGCGGGATGCGCCGGATCTGCCGGAACATGCCCTGAGCGTCCTCGCCCACCAATGTCAGGCTGCCAACCTCGAGAGGGGTGGCGATGTGATCTGCGAAATAGCTGCGCGCGGCCTCAATACAGGGCTGCGCATGGCTTTGCATGGGTCCGGTCAGGGTGATGTGGAGGCGAAACTCCTCCATCGTGTAAGGATAGCCCCAGTGGATCAGGTTGCGCTCCTGCGCCTGTGTCAGGCCCGGTTTGCGGCGGCGCGCAAGCTCAGCCGCGCTTGCGGGGGCGCGGAACCTGTCGAGTTCGCGGACGGTTTGTGCCGCAAGGTGGAGCGGCTGGCTTTGGTTGCCACGCGGGGTCAGCACAAGGGATCGGGCCATATCGCGCAGCTCCAGACCGTCGAGCGTGACGGGTGCCAACCGACTGCTCAGCACCGTCAGCGCAACCTCCAGCTGATCGCGCGTCATCCCCTCTGCCAGCCGGAACGGCGGTTTGATTGTGCCGTGAAAGCCGTATCTGCGCGGGATGGATGTCAGCGCGGCAAGATCGAGCCCGCACAGCTTTGGCTGCCTGACCGGCTCCGCGCGCGCGATATCCCAGCCGAGCCACGCCGCGCCCAGCTGCGCCAGAGCGCCATCGGGTACGTAATAGATCGCGTATCGGTCAAACATGCTTTATCCCCTGATGCAAAACCGGCGGTGGTAGAAAGGTGTGGAGCAGACATGACAAATGAAGCGATCATCGCCAATGCCAAACTGGTGCTGCCCTCAGAGGTGATCCATGGCGCGCTGGTCCTGCGGTGCGGGAAGATCGCGCAGATTGATCATGGTACTGCGGTCCCGGCAGGGGCGTTTGATTGCGGGGGGCACTATCTTGCCCCCGGATTGATCGAGCTTCACACTGATAATCTCGAGCGCCACATGCAGCCCCGCCCAGGCGTGGACTGGCCGCGCGCGGCAGCGATCATTGCCCATGATGCGGAACTGGCCGGGGCGGGGATCACCAGCGTATTCGATGCCATCCGTGTAGGCTCGATCACCTCGGATGGCGGTGCGCGGCGTTACGGAAAATATGCGCGCGCGGTGGCTGACGACATCATCAGGCTGCGCATGGAAGGTTCCTTGCGGATCAGCCATCGCATCCATCTGCGCGCTGAGCTCTGCTCGGAGACATTGATCGATGAGCTTGACGAATTTGGGCCCGCCGATCAGGTCGGGATCGTTTCCCTGATGGATCACACCCCCGGCCAGCGGCAATTTCGCGATTTGCAGAAATTCGAGGACTATGTGTGCAAGAAAAACGATATGCCGCGGGAGGGCTTTGAGGACTATATCACGTTTCTGCGCGGGCTGCAGGATCGCCTTGGGGCCCGGCATGAAGCGGCAGCCGTTGCTGCTGCTGCGCGGTACGGGGCGGTTTTGGCCAGCCATGATGACACAACGGCAGGTCAGGTCGCCCATAGCCACAAACAGGGCGTGACGCTGGCAGAATTCCCCACAACGCTTGAGGCAGCGCAGGCCTGTCACGCCAAAGGCATCGCCACGATCATGGGCGCGCCCAATCTTGTGCGGGGCGCGTCGCATTCGGGCAATGTGGCGGCACGCGAATTGGCAGAGCAGGGGCGGCTCGATATCCTGTCCTCTGACTATGTGCCTGGCGCCTTGCTGCAGGGCGCACTCAGGCTGGCCGATCTGTGGGGGGATATGGCCGCGGGGCTGGCCACGGTCACAGCCCGGCCTGCCGCCTGCTGCGGGTTGCGCGATCGCGGCACGATCATGCCGGGCAGACGGGCCGATCTGCTGCTGTTTGAGCATGCGCGCGATGTGGCAATCCCCCGCGCGGTGTGGAGCCGTGGTGTACGGGTTGCCTGATCACGGACCTTGACGGGGCGGGCCGCTGCTTGCGCCCGACAGGGCCCTTTGCGTCGGAATTATGGGCAAGCGCCGCAGCTTCGGGCCATCACTGCGGCAATATACGGCAGGCAAAATCGCCCGGAACGCCCGGAGTCTCTTGAGCTGGACGCAAAACTAAATCACAAGGGAGCAATTCTCAAAATCAGGTGCTCGCGTGTCTCTCTTCCTTATCGTCGCCTTGCCCTTTCTGGGCGCGCTTCTTCCCGGTTTGATGAACTCCGCTGGCCGGCAGGCCTGTGCAGGTGTGACATTTACGGTTACTTTGACTGCCTTGGTCGGGCTCTTGACCAATCTGCCAGCCGTGCTTGCCGGAGAGCTTGTGACCGCGAGCCTGAACTGGATGCCTGCGCTGGGTCTGAATGTGACCTTGATGCTGGACGGGCTGGGCTTCTTCTTCGCCTGCCTGATCCTCGGGATCGGTCTGCTGATCATCGCTTACGGCCGCTCCTACCTGTCGCGTAAGGATAATATGGGGGAGTTCTTTACCTACCTGCTGCTCTTCCAGGGCGCGATGGTGGGGATCGTGCTGAGCGATAACATCCTGCTTTTGCTTATTTTCTGGGAGCTCACCTCGCTGTCCTCCTTCCTGC
>CAYGUB010000179.1:0-6090 GCA_964352845.1 uncultured Rhodobacterales bacterium
TTTCAACGCGTTACGTGATGCGTGATGTTTCAGGTATTTCGTCAGACGCTATAGCCAAAAGCAGTGATGGCACTGTCACCCATGCCGCCCCTCATCCTTGAAAGCACTGAGGGCGCCCTTCATAAAGCCGATATTCTTGGCGCGCCGTCGCTTTGAGAACAGCATATCAGGCCCCAGCAACCTCAGCGCGGCAGCCCCCAGCGTATTCATTTTGGGCCGGGGATGGCCGTACTTTCCAAGTGCGTAAATGCGCGAGCGTGCTGAATGGTAGGCCTTGAAGGCGGCAACCTGTGGCAAGCGCGGCGATCCGTGCCCGCTGAGGTGAACCACCTGTGCATCGTGGCAATAGATCAGCGGCCCATGATCGCGCAGCCGCAGCGACAGGTCATCATCCTCGTGATACATGAAGATCGCAGGATCAAAACCGCCGATCTCTTCAAAAAGCGCCCTGCGGCAAAAGATGGCGGAACCGGCAAGAACGGGCACTTCGACATCCGTATCGGGCAGCGGCCCCTTGAGGCGTTCCCTGGGCCTGAGTTTGGAGCCGCGCCGAAAGCTCTGCTGCCCCTTACTGTCAAGAATCCTTGGATTGAAACCGCTGGCATCGGGATGTCTCGCCGCTGCCGAAATGAGCGCATCCAGGGCCCCGGGCTGGAGTTCAGCATCGGGATTGAGGAAAAGCAAAAACTCGGTTTCCGCTTTGGCCGCGCCGATATTGCACGCGGGACCGAACCCGACATTGTCTGCATTCAGTATCAACTTCGCCCCATGTTCATGTGCTAGTTTTTGCAGCGCGCCGGTGTCAGCAGATGCGTTATCCACCAGAACAACGGGCGTCCCTTTGGGGATGCTTTGCAGCATGGTCGGCAGGACAGCGAGGCTGTTGTGGCACACGGTGATGATTGTGACGTTGGTGGTCAAATGGGGGTCCTTCCCACAGCTATCAGCCAAGGGCTTTGAGATTTGCAGCACAGGTCGCCACGTCAGTGAAAGCCCGCATGCCGGCCCTACCCTTCGGCGATCAGACGCCGGTAGACCGCAGTGATGGCGTCGGCTTCGTGTTCAATCTGGTGCTGCTCGACAACCTTGCGCCGTGCCGCCTCGGCCATGGACTTGCGCAGCGCAGCGTCACTCATCAACCTGTCCGTGGCCGCGATCAGTTGGGACAGGTCTTCGGGCGGCACCAGAAACCCGGTCTTTTCGTCAACAACCAGATCTTCAAAGGCCCCGACGCGGGTTGCGACAACAGGGACCCCGCAAGACATGGCCTCCAGCGGTGTCAGGCCGAAACCCTCCCAGCGTTGAGGTGCCACATAAATGTCGCTGGCCTGAAACCACGGGGCAATCGTGAAACCCTTGTCCTCGGGCAGAATGCGTAGCCTGTCACCAAGGCCCGCCGCATCAATCCTCGCTTTCAGATCGTCAACGAAAGCCTGTTGTTCGCGCGTCACCCCGCCCATGATGATCCCCTGCGCCGTCGCATGCTTTGGCAACAGGTTGATCATGGCATCCACGAAAAGGTCGGTCCCCTTCTGTGCCCTGATGCGACCAAAGCAGCCGACGATCAGCGCGTCCCGATCAAGCCCAAGCTCGGCCCGCAGTGCCGCACGGTCCGCAGGCGGGGCGAATGCGTCTGCATCAATGCCATGCAACACAACGGTCGCGGGCACCCCCAGATAGGACTTTGCCTTGCCGGAGGCCGCGATGACCGCATCCATCCGACGGATCAGCCATCGCGAATATTCCCCTCTGCGCCGTTGCGCGGCCGAGGTGAAGACCAGTTTCAAACGTTTGCGAAGCACATGCTTGAGCACGACACCTGCCAGCATCTCGATATTGCGGCGCGCATGCCAGACACGATAACCCGACGGCCCCGAGCGTGACATGAATGGAAGTCTGGAAAGCGGAAACTGCGGTATGTCCTGCGGCAGTACCGGCCCGGTGGTGGCAATCGCGATCTTTTTGGCCTGAACAGGCACCAGCCGAAAAACGGTCGAGGAAACACCCGAATATCGGCGCTTGAGGTTTGGTGCGATCACGTCGATCGCATCAGGATCAACCTGCATGTCTGAATCCTACCTGCCCAAAGAACGGAACAATTTTGCGCTGTATATCGGAGCGCCTCACCAGATGCCATCGCAACTCCCGCATGCGGGCGCCGCCCCTGAGTGCATCAGCCTTCGGTGCGACGGGGGTCAAAGATCAATCCCCGGGGGAGATCCCGTTGCCGTATCCGGCACGCAGATCGGCCCAGTCCTCTTCGCGCCAATGCAGCGTTCGAATGTTACGTGCCGTTTTCCTCAGAGAACGTCGCAACCGCTCCAGCGTGGCAGACTTCCAGGCACCGGGCGGGCGTTTTTCGGATTTGTCGAAATCGATGAACCAGACGCTGTCGCGCGTGTCTATAAGGATGTTGCGACAATTCAGATCCGAATGGTAAACGCCATGGTCATGCAGCTTTCGGATATTTGCTCCGATAGCGATCCAGATCCGCGGAGTGAGAGGTCGGTCGATCAAAACATCCTGCAAGGGTCTGGCATCTGGAATGCGCAGGGTAATGATATCAGCGCGGTAAAAGGGTCCGATCGGGACATATTGCGCGGCGACGGGGGATGGGACGGGCAACCCTTCGGCGTGCATTTCACCCAGCAGATCAAATTCCCGCAGCGGGCGGCTTTTTTCGGCACCGACGCGAAGATACAGGTCGCGGTTCACGCGCCCGATCAGACCCCCACGATGAAAGTGACGCAGCACCATATCGCGCCCTGCATAGTGGAAAAAATGCGCTTTGCTCCGACCTTTTGTGCTGCCGTCCCAATAGTCGTTTGCGCGCAGCCAGGCCTCGTCAAAGAGGTTGGGTTCCATTGACGGCACCACACTCGCGTCGTAGCGGATGACGGCACCGTTGAGGTGAAGATCCGAGGGCATCATACCAATTGCTCCGACACTGCGTGGCTTAGACGGCTAGAGTCGGTGAGATAGGGTGATCCGGGCCCGTCCACAAGCACGGCATAATCAGTATTGGCTTTTCAAAGGTCGATGAAAGTGTATTTTCCGCTCAGGTTCCTGGCCATGGTGGATGGGCCGCTCCAACAGCAAAGAAGCCTTGTTCAGAACGATATGGTACCGGAACGAACGCCACTGTTACTACGTGCCTGGATGCTGGTGACGCGCTGTTTGGCCATCCCAATCATAGGATTATCCTGGGTGTTGCACCGCCGCATGGGCGCGGATCCAAAGCGGTTTGCAGAACGGCTTGGCCACCACAATTCGGAGGGCGGCGGAAGCGTTGTCTGGTTTCACGCCGCAAGTCTGGGCGAAGTCACGCAGGTTGCAGCCCTTGCGCAACATCTGATCAAGTCGCAGAAAGCCGAATTTCTCGTGACGACTACGACAGCCGCAGGTGCGGACTGGGTGGCGCGCGAAATGCCTTACGTGACCCATCGGTTTGCTCCCATCGACACGCCCAGAGCGACAGAGCGCTTTTTGGACGGATGGTCGATCTCTGCGGCTATTTTCGTGGAAGGAGATCTTTGGCCACGGCTGCTTGGCGGTCTGCACAAACGTGGCGTGCCCCGGATCTTGCTCAATGCACGACATTCGCGAACGCGCGCACGGTTTCCAGCCGCATTTGCAGCGCTTCTCACCCCTTTTGCGCTTGTGACCTGCCGGTCCGAGACCGTTGCAGAAGCGATGGCCGCGCTGGGTCTGGCTGTGGATCGTGTCCATGTGTTGCCGGATCTGAGATTGACGCAGCCAAAGCTCGCCGTGCCCCATGAGGCGTTGGCGCCTGTGTCTCGTGCCGTGGGAGCGCGCCCTGTATGGCTGGCCGCGTCAACCCATCCGGCCGATGAAGAGGCCGTATTGGCCGCACACCGGGAGGTTCTCGCAGCTTGCCCCACAGCTTTGCTGATCATTGCACCGCGCCATCCAAACAGAGGACTGCCATTGCAAAAACTGGCGCAATCAAGAACTCTCAGCACCTCGCGGCGCAGCCTGGGCGAAGACATCTCGACCGCGACACAGGTTTATATTGCCGATACACTGGGAGAGCTCGGAGTGTTCTTCACGCTTTGTCCCGTCACTTTTCTGGGGGGATCATTCGGCCAGGAAGGCGGACACAACCCCTATGAGCCCATCTGTTTTGACACAGCCCTTGTGTACGGTCCTCATGTCAAGAATTTCGCTGACGCGTATGAGGCCCTGCACCGGGCGGGTGCGGCAAAGAAGGTCGAGGATGCGGCGCAACTTGGTCCGGCAATCATGCACATGCTGCGTGGCGAAGAGGCAAAAGCGATCGGTCAGGCCGGGCTGGCCTTCAGCGCCTCTACCGAAGACTGCACCTTGAACTATGCCAGGTTGATCACAGGCGTGTTGAAGCGCAAACCTTGATACCCCCGGCAAGCACGCGATTGGCGTGCATGCAGCCATCCGGACGGCACCAACCCGCAAGCCTGACACACCCTCAGCCCGCGCCGCAAAAAGGCTTGGGATCGCGTATGTCAAAGCGAGCGGATTTAAGCTAACACTCTTGCGCTCTCAATCGCGTTGAGCTCTGCGCTTCAGGGCGTGTTGACAGAGAATTTTGGAGTAATAGGCGACATGCGGATTTTCGACTGCTTCCCTCTGTTCAATGAAATCGACCTGCTGGAACTGCGGCTCAATGAGCTTTGGGATGTTGTCGATGTTTTTGTGATCGTTGAGGCCCGACAGACGTTTACCGGCAATCCCAAACCAATGTGTTATCTTGAACACACGGATCGGCTGGCGAAATACGCGCACAAAATCCGTTATGTCATGGTGGATGCGTTCCCGCCGGGCATGTCCAACTGGGGCAAAGAAGAATACCAACGCAACGCCATCAAAAAAAAGCTATCGGACACCGAACCTGATGACATTTTGATTTTTTCCGATCTTGATGAAATTCCGCGGGCCAGCGTTGTGCAAAGCATTGTGGCAAAAGGTATAAAACCCAAAGAGGTGTACTGCTTGTCTTTGGATTGGTACAGCTTTCATCTCAACATCAAGATGGCGGAGAAATGGGAACGCCAAGGACCCCGCATCATCCGCGCTGGTGATCTTCGTAAGCTCTATGCGCTACGTCGTGTGACGGCACCGGTCCCCGGCTGGGGTCGTAACATGATGCGGCAGATCAAATCGAGCTGGCGGACAGGTCATTGGGTCAGGCGCATTCTGGTACCCGATGCGGGGTGGCATTTCACATGGATGGGCGGCTCGAAGGCGGTGGCCTTGAAAGGCAGCTCAATACCAAACCATTCCAACATGCCTGAAGGCGAAAAGAACCTGACATGGGCAGATACGCGCAAGAACGCCTTGCTCGCCGATCAGTCTCGCTACGCGCTTGTCGACATCGACAGTGACTTCCCGTCTTTTGTGCGTGACAATCCGGATCTCTTTGAGAAGTACATTTTGCATAAAAGTTCCAAAAACGCGTGATCGTGAGGAGCATAGCGAAAATTGGAAAAAGCAACTACGGTCGAAAGCCAGTCTTTCGATGCCGAACGATATTTACCGATAATTGATTGTCGACCGTCGCGCGCCTTTGACTCGATTTGGAGGATTTTCTGGATCGTATCAACAGGCTGCGTCACGCAATACTGACCCAATCGTTAAGCACTTCTGACCCAGACCGGACCTTTACCTCAGTCTAGGCCAAGGTCGGCAGTGCGGGACGAGGACGAAGCCGCTGCCGCGGCAGGGGCGCTTGTGGTGAGTTTGACGCGGTGATCTGAGTATCGTGATTTTGGAAATGGGCGCGTCTGTCTGACGATTGGGACCTCTCAATCAACGGACAGGAGGATCCCATGGTGGATCAAAAAACCACGCCACTGCGCGAGCGGATGATAGAAGATATGCGGATCAAAGGCCTGGGGGCGAACTTTTGAATGTCACTGAGAACTGACCCGGTATGCCCATAAATTGTCACTGAGAATTGACCCATGCGAACACATTGCCCCGACGCTTTTGGTTGGGGAGATATGGAGTGATCGACATGGGATTTTTGAGTGCCATCAGACGCTCACTGCCCGGCAGGCGCATGCAAAGCATGCTGCCGAGAGGGGGCATTGC
>CAYGUB010000180.1:0-6073 GCA_964352845.1 uncultured Rhodobacterales bacterium
GTCGAAGGAGACGTTGGGGCTGCTTTATGCCGATCACTTCCCGTTCCGCCAGAAGGAGACAGCGCACGGGATCAGGCGGTCGCCGTTCCATTACCATCTGGAGGCGCGCGGGGCCTGTTTTGGAGAGCTTGCCGGCTGGGAGCGGGCCAATTGGTTCGCCCGTGAAACGCAGGAGCCCGAATACCAGTATTCCTGGTCGCGCCAGAATTTCTTCGACAATGTCCGCGAAGAACATCTGGCCGTGCGCCAGGGTGTCGGCATGTATGACATGTCCTCCTTTGGCAAGATCCGGGTGGCCGGGCGGGATGCAGAGGCTTTTATGAATTATGTCGGCGGGGGCGATTATTCCGTGCCTGACGGCAAGATCGTCTACACGCAGTTTCTCAACGCGCGGGCCGGGATTGAGGCGGATGTGACCGTGACCCGGATGAATGAGTTTGAATATCTGGTCGTGACCCCTGCGGCGACGCGGCTTGCCGATCAGACATGGATGGAGCGCATCGCCCGCAGCCGTGATTTCGACGTGGTGATCACCGATGTCACCGCGGCCGAGGGGGTTCTGGCCGTGATGGGCCCACGCTCCCGCGAGTTGCTGCAGGCGGTGTCGCCCAATGATTTCTCCAATGAGGTAAACCCGTTCGGCACCGCCCAGCAGATAGAGATCGGGATGGGTCTGGCCCGTGCGCACCGTGTCACCTATGTGGGTGAGCTTGGCTGGGAGATCTACGTCTCTGCCGATCAGGCTGGCCATGTGTTCGAGACACTGGCCGAGCCGGGCCTTGAGATGGGGATGCGGTTATGCGGGATGCATATGATGGATAGCTGCCGGATCGAAAAGGGTTTCCGGCATTTCGGCCATGATATCACCTCTGAAGATCATGTGATGGAGGCGGGGCTGGGCTTTGCCGTCAAAAAGGACAAACCGGATTTCATGGGCCGCGACGCGGTGCTGCGCAAGCTCGATGAGGGGCTCAACATGCGGCTTTTGCAGTTCAAGCTGAAGGACCCCGAGCCGCTTCTCTACCATGCGGAGCCGATCGTGAGGGATGGCGCGCTTGTGGGCTACCTGACCTCCGGCGCATATGGCCATTGTGAGGGTGCCGCAATGGGGATGGGCTATGTGCCCTGCAAGGGGGAGGCGCTTGCCGATGTGCTGGCGTCGCGCTTCGAGATAGATGTCGCAGGGGTCCGTGTGGAAGCCGAGGTGTCCGCCCGACCGTTCTATGACCCCAAGTCAGAGCGGGTGAAAGTCTAGGGCGCTCAGCTTTTGGCTGAATTAGAGACGTGCAATTCCTTTTGGACTATGTCATGCTGCGGCGCAGCATATCTAGAAGATGGAATGGGCACATGACCGGAGTAGCAATCACCGTTGCGCAGCAGAAGGGCGGCAGCGGGAAGACAACCGTGACCGCGAACCTTGCCGTGGGGTTTTTGCGGATGGGCAGGAAGGTCGCTGTGATCGACTCTGACCCTCAGGGCACATTGGGGCGTTGGTTCATGACGCGTTGTGAGTTGCTGGGCGATCCGGGGATGGAGTTTTCGACCTCCTCTGCCTGGGGGATTGACTATGAGGTCAAGAAGCTGGCCGATGCGCATGATATCGTGCTGATCGACACGCCGCCCAAGGCCGACAGCGACCTGCGCCCGGCCCTGCGGACCGCTGCCCTGACGCTGGTGCCGGTCGCGACAAGCCATGCCGATCTCTGGGCCACCGAAAGCGTGCTTGATCTGGCACGCCGCGCGAAATGCCCCGCGATGATCGTGCTTAACCGGACGCGGGCGGGGACCAATCTGGGCGCGGAGATCGCCGCGCAAGCTGCCGAGATCGACGCGGATCTGGCCAAGGCGACGCTTGCCAACCGGATCCTCTATGCCGAGGCTCTGGGCCGTGGGCAGGGCGTTCAGGATGCCAAGCCGAAAGGCCCCGCAGCGCTGGAAGTTGCCGCCCTGGCCAAGGAAGTTCTGCGCGCATTGCCCTGAGCAGCCTTGCGCCTGCCGGGCGTCGGTGATCTGTACGTTCCATGGTGCAGGCAACCGAGACACAGACAGATACAGGGGACAGCCTTGCCGGGCTGGGTTTTGCGGTATCGGCCTATGTGCTTTGGGGGTTTCTGCCGCTTTACATGAAGATGATGGCCCATATTCCGGCCACCGAGATCGTGGCGCATCGCATCTTGTGGTCGCTGCCCATTGCCGGGACCGTTCTTGTGGTGCTGGGTCGCACAAGTGACATCCGCACGGCCCTGACCACCCCCAGACTATTGGCGATGGGATGCCTGACGGCGCTGCTGATCTCCATCAATTGGGGCATTTATGTCTGGTCCATTACCAGCGGTAACGCGCTTGAGGCGGCCCTTGGCTACTATATAAACCCGCTGTTTAGTGTCTTTCTGGGCGCCGTTCTGCTGCGCGAGAAACTGGCGCGGATGCAATGGGCCGCGATCGGTCTGGCCGCGCTGGCGGTGATCATCCTGACGATTGATGCGGGCCGCCTGCCGCTGGCAGCGATTGGCCTGACCCTGTCCTGGGGCTTCTATGCGTTGTGTAAAAAACGGCTTCCGATAGGCCCTAATCAGGGGTTTTTGCTGGAGATTGTGATCCTGTGCCTGCCCGCCACCGCCTATTGGCTGTATCTGGGCCAAACCGGCCAGAGCCATTTTTCCGAGAACGTTTGGCTGATGATGGGGGCAGGCGTGGTCACGGCCGTGCCGCTTCTGTTCTACGCCAACGGCGCCAAGCGCCTGCGGCTGACGACCATCGCAATCTTGCAATATATCGCGCCCACGATGATCTTCCTGATCGCCGTTTTCGTTTTTGGCGAGTCCTTCGGTCAGGCGCGCGCGATTGCCTTTCCAATGATCTGGGCCGCACTTGCGCTTTATAGCTGGTCGATGCTCAGGCAACGCCGTGGTTGATCCTTATGCCCCGCCCACTGACCCGTTGGTCGTGCTGTATGAGGATGCGGAGCTTCTGGCCGTGGACAAGCCTGCCGGGCTGCTGTCGGTGCCGGGGAAAGGCGCGCATCTGGCGGATTGCCTGATCGCACGGGTGCAACAGGCCTTCCCGCAGGCACTGCTTGTCCACAGGCTGGACCGTGACACCTCGGGCGTGATGATCTTTGCCCAGACCCCGGCGGCTCAGCGCCATCTGGGGCTTCAGTTTGAAAAGCGACAGACCCGCAAGACCTACATTGCCCGCGTCGCAGGCCATGTGGCGGAAAAAGAGGGCGAGATCGACCTGCCCCTGATCGTCGACTGGCCCAACAGACCGCTGCAGCACGTCAATTTCGAGACCGGCAAACAGGCCCTCACCCAATGGCGCCGCATGCGGCTGGAAGAGGGCACCACGCGCATGCGCCTGATGCCAAAAACGGGTCGGTCACACCAGCTTAGAGTGCATATGAAAGAGCTTGGGCATCCGATCCTGGGCGATCCATTCTATTCGACTGATGCGGATCGTTATCCACGGATGATGCTGCATGCCGAAAGCCTGCGGTTGCGCCATCCCAATGGCGGGCGCGGGATGGAATTCAAGGCCAGGGCGCCTTTCTAGAGACTTATCTGCGAGACGGCGTTGCTCAGGTGCTGCCAAAGCCCCTATGCTCGTGCAAACAGGGGAAGAGCGTGAAGACCAAGGTTGTAATTATCGGCGGGGGGCCGTCTGGACTGTTGCTCAGCCAACTTCTGCACAAGCGCGGCATCGACAGCATTGTGCTGGAGCGCCAGACCAAGGAATACGTGCTTGGCCGCATTCGCGCGGGCGTGCTGGAACGTGGACTTGTCGGCTTGCTGCGCGAGGCTGGTGTGGCCGAGCGGCTGGACCGGGAGGGCTTTGTCCATGAGGGGTTCAGCCTGTCTTTCGGCGATCAGCAATTCGCGATCCGGTTCAAGGATCACATTGATGCCAATGTCGTCGTCTACGGCCAGACCGAGGTGACGCGTGATCTCTATGATGCGCGAGACGCCATGGGCGGGCGGATTGAGTTTCAGGTCGAGGATGTGGAAATCCATGAGGCTTTGGGCGACGCGCCTTTCGTGAGCTACAGCGTCGCGGGGGAGGCAAGGCGGATCGAGTGTGATTTCGTGGCGGGTTGTGACGGGTTTCACGGTGTCAGTCGCCAGACGATCCCCAGGGCGTTGCGGCAGGAATATGAGAAGGTCTATCCGTTCGGTTGGCTCGGTATTCTGTCCCGGACGCCTCCGGTAGAGCCTGAATTGATCTATGCGAGTTCCGAGCGCGGTTTTGCCTTGTGTTCCATGCGCAACGAGACGCTCAGCCGCTATTACATCCAATGCGCCCTTGATGACCGTGTCGAGAATTGGAGCGATGACGCCTTCTGGGAGGAACTGAAGCGCCGTATCCCGCGCGCGGCGGCCGACGCGCTGGTCACCGGACCGTCCATCGAGAAATCCATCGCCCCGCTGCGCAGTTTCGTGTGCGAGCCGATGCAATGGGGCCGGCTGTTTCTGTGCGGCGATGCGGCTCATATCGTGCCGCCCACAGGCGCGAAGGGTCTGAACACGGCGGCCTCGGATGTGCAATATCTCTACAAGGCGCTGGTGCGACATTACCTGGACGGCGATCCGGCGGGGCTTGGGGCTTATTCGCAGACGGCGCTGGCCCGGGTCTGGAAGGCAGAGCGGTTCAGTTGGTGGATGACGACCCTGTTGCACCGCTTCCCCGATCAAGGCCCGTTTGATCTGAAAATGCAACAGGCAGAGGTCGAATTCCTGCGCACCAACCGCGCGGCGCAAAGCGTGTTGGCCCAGAATTACGTGGGCCTGCCCTATTGAAAGGAGAGGTGATGACGGATCGACAACGTACTGGCATGGCAACCCGCCGCAAGGTGCTGGGGGATGCGCATGTGGACCGGGCGGAGGCCGCGAAAACATCGTTTGATGCCCCTTTTCAGAGCCTGATCACGGAGGCCGCCTGGGGCAATGTCTGGGCAAGTGATGCGATCAGCCTGCGGGAGCGCTCCATGCTGACGCTGGCGCTTCTGGCGGCCACCGGCAATTTTGACGAAATCCCCATGCATATCCGCGCGACGGCCCGCACAGGCGCCAGCAAAACCGATGTGCTTGAGGCGTTCCAGCATGTTGCGATCTATGCAGGCGTCCCGCGGGCCAATCATGCGATCAAGCTGGCCAAGCAGACCTATGAGGAGATGGAGACCGGTGATGAGTGAGGCGCCCAAGCCCTGCATCATCTGCGTGGCGATTACCGGCTCTGTGCCCACAAAGGCAGATAACCCCGCCGTGCCGATCACCATCTCCGAGCAGATCGAAAGCACGCAGGAAGCCTTTGAGGCAGGTGCGGCGATAGCGCATTGCCATGTGCGCGCGGATGACGGGACGCCGAGCTCTGACCCGGAGCGTTTCGCCCGTCTCAAGGAGGGGATCGAGCGGCATTGCCCGGGCATGATCGTGCAGCTGTCGACCGGCGGGCGCTCTGGCGCGGGCAAGACACGCGGTGGGATGCTGCCTCTGGCGCCGGATATGGCGTCGCTTTCGGTGGGCTCCAACAATTTCCCGACGCGGGTCTATGAGAACCCGCCGGAGCTGGTCGAGTGGCTGGCAAGCGAGATGCGCCGCTACCGGATCACGCCGGAGGTCGAGGCCTTCGATCTGAGCCATATCCATCAGGCCGTGGCCCTGCACAAACGCGGCAAGCTTTTCGGCAAGCTCTATGTGCAATTCGTGATGGGCGTCAAAAACGCGATGCCTGTGGATCGCGATGTGTTCGACTATTACGTGAAGACGATGGCGCGGCTTGCGCCGGGGGCCGAGTGGTGCGCGGCGGGGATCGGCAAGGGGCAGTTGATCGTCAATGAATGGGCGATTGCGGCGGGCGGGCATACACGGACCGGGCTGGAGGACAATATCCGGCTTGACCGTGACAGGCTGGCGCCCTCCAACGCGACACTGGTGGCCCGTGCCGTGTCTATCTGTGAGCAATATGCGCGGCCTGTCGCCAGCTGGCAGCAGGCCCGTGAAATGCTTGGCCTGTCCCTATAGTGTCTGACGAAATACCTGAAACATCACGCATCACATAACGCGTTGAAATCCCTGAT
>CAYGUB010000181.1:0-6044 GCA_964352845.1 uncultured Rhodobacterales bacterium
TGGGTCAGCGTTTTTTGGAAGATATGCCGATCAAGCCGTTGCCACAAGATGTCCGACACCGCATAGCGCTGCTCGCTCATTCAACCCTCCAGTTTGGAGGTTTGAACCAAAAGTTAGATCCAACGGGATTCCAGAGTGTCCATGGGCCCCGGAAACCACAATCTGTTGACGACTATGTCCGCACAGCCCGCACGAGAGCCGAGCGGTGCGGTGGCGTCCAAGTCGGGTTCAGCGCTCAGTATCTCCCAAGAGCATTGCTCTCAAGTCCTGCTCAACCGCTGGCAATTCGTTGAGGTTGAGCGCGGAATGAAGGTCAACAAGGTGGCTTTGCATCAGCTCCTCCGCCCGGTCACGGTCATGGTCGCCGATCGCCTGGATCAGGGCGTGGTGTGCCTGACTTTCGCACAGGGCGTTTTCGCGCCGCCAATACAGCGCGATGATGAGTGAAGAGCGCGCAATCAAAACGTTGATGATATCCGCAATTGTCTGCTGTTGCGCGATCCGAGCGATTTCGATGTGGAACTGCCCCGATAGGGACAAGGCTCGCCCCCGATCACCTGCGGCCATTGCGGCATGTTCCTGGGTGATGTGATCGCTCAGCAGCGCTATATCGTCTGACGTTGCATGCATTGCGGCGCTTCTTGCTGTGCGCGGCTCCAGCAATTCGCGTGCTTCAAAGACCTCATGGGCCTCGGTCGGGCTGGGTTTTGCAACAAAGGCCCCCCGGTTGCGCTTGATTTCGACGATCTGCCGATGCGCGAGGGATTGCAGGGCTGAACGTACGATCGTGCGCGATACCCCGTAAATATCCGACAGCTCATCCTCGCCCAGCTTTGTGCCGGGGGCGAGGCGATGTTCATGAATGGCTTGTGACAAAGCACTGGAAATGGTGGTTGCGGTGGCTGTGGCCGAAACGGGTTTGGCGGTAGTCAGCGTCATTTCGTTCTCCTGACTTTGGGATGCCAGAGGGACTTATGATAAACAAGCCAATT
The DNA here is from genome assembly GCA_964352845.1 of uncultured Rhodobacterales bacterium. Classification (GTDB taxonomy): domain Bacteria; phylum Pseudomonadota; class Alphaproteobacteria; order Rhodobacterales; family Rhodobacteraceae; genus Litoreibacter. The sequence goes on from CAYGUB010000181.1 coordinate 993, forward strand.
CAGATTCCACACGAAAGGCCCGATAGATTGTATACAAAATTGTGCGCAATTATTGAGCGCCCCGCCGCTTCTGTGCTCAAATTCTGTGCTTGACCCTAAAAAGCCCAATTTCCATAAATGAAATCCATTGTGCCGTGTCAGCTACAGAGTGCTGCTGTTCTCTAGACAATGTGGGATCAAGATGAGCAACCAGGATCTGGAATTGGTGTCAGTGACCAAACGCTACGGCGAGACTGTTGCCGTGGACGCCATCAACTACCGTTTCAACTCTGACAGCTACACCTGTCTGCTGGGTCCGTCCGGCTGTGGAAAATCCTCGACCCTGCGCATGATCGCGGGCCATGAAAGCGTCAGCGACGGGTCCATTGTTCTGGATGGCCGCGATATTTCGCATCTGCCGCCTGCGCAACGTGGCACGGCGATGATGTTCCAGAACTACGCTTTGTTTCCGCATTTGAGCGTCCTGGATAACGTGGCCTTCAGCCTCAAGATGAAGGGCGTGGACACCGCCAAACGTCACGCTGAAGCCCGCGACATGCTGGCCCTTGTCGATTTGACGGATCTCGCGGATCGCTTGCCCGATCAGCTCTCTGGTGGCCAACAGCAGCGCGTTGCCTTGGCGCGCGCCCTGATCACCCGCCCGCAGGTTTTGTTGCTGGACGAGCCGCTGTCGGCCCTTGATCCGTTCCTGCGCATCCGCATGCGGGGAGAGTTGCGCAAGCTGCAAAAGGAGCTGGGGATCAGCTTCATCCACGTCACCCACGGCCAGGACGAAGCGCTGGCCCTGGCCGACGACATTATTGTCATGAACAACGCAGTGATTGAGCAGGCCGGGCCCGCGCGGGACGTGTTCAACGCGCCGCAAACCCAGTTCGTGGCGCAGTTCATGGGCGGGCATAACGTCGTGGCCTTGCCGGACGGACATTTCGCGATCCGCACTGATGCGGTCTCTGTCACGGACCCCACCAAAGGCGCTGTCGAGGGCAATGTGACGGCTGTCGAATATCAGGGCACCCATGTGTCGTTGTCGGCGCGGATTACCGGCGACCAAGAGGTTCTGGCCCTGATCCCTGACACCACATTCTTTGCCAACCCGCATCACCCCGGCGACCGGATCGGTCTGCACTGGGACGCGTCAAACCAACACAAACTGATCGCATGAACTGCGGCGTATTCATTTTCAATCGAAAGACGACCGACAAGGAGACTTAACATGACGAAATTCACCCATAGAAATGGCCTCAGCCGCCGGACCTTGCTGAAAGGGGCCGCCTCAACTGCGATTGCAGCAGGGGCCACCACATTGGGGGCACCGATGGTCTGGGCGCAAAACATCAAAGATGTGACGCTGCGCCAGTTCGGCACAGGGGTGTCCAACCTCAATGATGTGGCCAACAAGGTCAAAGAAGACTTGGGCTTTACGCTGGAAATGACCGCGCTTGACACTGACAGTGTGACACAGCGCGCCGCCACGCAGCCCAACAGCTTTGACATTGCCGATATTGAATACTTCATCTGCAAGAAGGTCTGGGCTGCTGGCAATTTGCAGGCGATGGACACCACGAAAATCGACAATTATGACAAGATCGCAGGCACTTTCCGCAGCGGGCTTCTGACGCCTGAAAGCACAATTGCGCAAGGCACCGCCCCGCATACGGTTGGCTTTACCTCCGGCCCCAATGGCACGGATTTCGTACAGGAAGAATCCGGCTGGATGACCCTGATCCCCACGATCTATAACGCCGACACGCTGGGCATCCGCCCTGACCTGATCGGGCGTCCCATCAGCAACTGGTCCGAGCTGTTGAACCCTGAATTCAAAGGCAAAGCCTCGATCCTCGATATCTCGTCCATCGGGATCATGGATATGGCGATGGTTGTGGAATCCATGGGGGAATACACCTACCCCGACAAGGGCAACATGACCCGTGAAGAGATTGATCTGACGATTGGTATTTTCACAGAGGCCAAGAAAAACGGCCAGTTCCGCGCCTTCTGGAAGTCATTTGACGAAAGCGTCAACCTGATGGCCTCGGGCGAGGTTGTGATCCAGTCGATGTGGTCGCCCGCCATCACGGCCGTCAAATCGCAAGGCATCCCCTGCGTCTACCAGCCGCTGGAAGAAGGCTACCGGTCGTGGGGTGGCGGCCTTGGTATCTCGGCTGCTTTGTCGGGGATCGAGCTGGACGCGGCCTATGAATATATCAATTGGTATCTATCCGGCTGGGTTGGCGGCTATCTGATGCGGCAGGGCTATTACTCGGCGGTGCCGGAGACCTCCAAGGCGTTCATGTCCGAAGACGAATGGGGCTTCTGGTACGAAGGCAAAGCCGCCCAGGGCGACATCCTGTCCCCAACAGGCGACAAGCTTGCCGGTGCCGGTGAAGTCCGCGATGGCGGGTCCTTCCTTGAGCGGATGGGGTCGGTCGTGTGCTGGAACTCTGTTATGGACGAGAACCAATACATGGTGCGCAAGTGGAACGAGTTTATCGCCGCTTGACCCAAATACCGGGTGCGCCACAGATCGGCGCACCCGCTCCTTTTTAAAAAAGTTCCCCCGATGAAGCTGCGCAATAATCCAGCCATATCCAGTTTGTTGATGGTGTCGCCATTGGCTGCCATCTTGCTGATTTTTCTGGTGCTTCCCATTGTGCTGATCATTGTCGTCAGCTTCTGGCGGGCCACGGAATTCTCGATCATTCCGGCGTTCGAGTTCGACAACTACGAATTCCTGTTCGGATCATCCGTCACCTACACAGTCTTCTTCAACACGTTCAAATACGCCCTGATCACTTGGGTCTGCACGCTGTTGATCGGCTTCACGGTCGCTTATTATCTGGCCTTCCACATCCGCAGCCTGACATGGCAGATCGCGCTGTTCCTGCTTTGCACGATCCCGTTCTGGACCAGCAACATCATTCGCATGATTTCTTGGATCCCGTTTCTGGGCCGCAACGGCATCGCCAATTCCACTCTGATGTCCTGGGGCGTAATTGACGAGCCGATTGAATGGCTGCTGTTCTCGGATTTCGCCGTGATCCTTGCCTTTGTCCACCTCTACACGCTGTTCATGGTCGTGCCGATCTTCAACACGATGATGCGGATCGACAAATCCCTGATCGAGGCCGCCCGCGATGCAGGCGCCAATGGGGCGCAAATCCTGTGGAATGTGATCATCCCGCTGACCAAGCCGGGGATCATGATCGGCACGATCTTTGTGGTGACGCTGGTCATGGGTGATTTCATCACCGTGCGGTTCATGTCTGGGTCACAATCGGCCAATGTGGGCCGCCTGATTTCAAACGATATCGCGCTGCTGCAATATCCGAGCGCGTCGGCCACAGCGATTGTCCTGCTTTTGACGGTGCTGATCACCATCGGGATCCTGCTGCGCTTCGTCGATATCCGCAAGGAGCTTTGAAGAATGGAGCCCCGTCCCCGGTCCTTCTACATCCTCAGCGCCTTTTTCGCGCTCTTCATCCTGTTCCTCTACGGGCCCACAATCACTATCGGCATCCTGTCATTTCAGGGCGAGGGCGGCGGGCTGACCTTTCCGATGCGGGGCGTATCACTTTATTGGTTTTACAACCTGTTTGAACAGCAGGCTGTAGGCGATATCTGGGGCAGCTTCCGGCGCAGCTTTGTGCTTGGCCTGATGGTCATGGTGGTGACGGTGGTGGTGTCCGTGATGGGCGGGCTGGCATTTCGACGCAAGTTCCCGGGGTCGAACATCCTGTTCTATCTGATCATCACATCACTGGTAATCCCTTCGATCCTGATCTCGCTTGGTGTGGGGCTGCTGTTCTCTCAATCGGGCCTGAACGTGCATTGGTCGACCTCGGGCTTTGGGTCGCAACTGACATGGACCCTGCCCTTTGGCCTGTTGATCATGTTTGCTGTCTTCAACCGTTTCGACAAAAGCTATGAGGAAGCGGCCCGCGATCTGGGCGCAACCCCATGGCAGACCCTGCGCCATGTCGTGCTGCCCATCATCGCGCCGTCGCTGATTGGCGTGGCGCTTTTCGGCTTCACGCTAAGCTACGATGAATTTGCGCGCACGCTGCTGACAGCGGGCAGCTACAATACGCTCCCGCTCGAGATCTACGGGATGACAACGAATGTGACCTCGCCTGTTCTTTATGCGCTCGGGACACTGACGACCGTTTTCTCGCTTGTTATAATCTGTGCCTTTCTGTGCGTCGCATTGATCGCGAACCGCCGCCGCGCGAGGCAAGCGTCGGATGCCGGGAAGGGTGAGATATGATCGTCATCATCAACCCCAATGCGACGGTCTCGATGACGGATGCGATGGTAGACACCGCGCGCAAAGCAGTGCCGGGACTAGACGTCGTCGGCTGGACATCTGCCAAGGGTCCGGCTGCCATTCAGGGGGAACGGGACGGAGAAGCCGCAATCCCGCCATTGTTGGAGCTGGTCGAGAAGGCGGATGAAGCCGGGGCGAAATCCATCATCATCGGCTGCTTTGACGACACCGGTCTGGACGCAGCACGCAGATTGGCGTCCTGTCCGGTGATCGGTATCGGGCAAGCGGCCTACCACCTTGCGTCGCTCTACGGGGCACGTTTTTCCGTTGTCACAACGCTGGAGGTTTCGGTGCCGGTGCTTGCCGCCAATATCAGCGCCTACGGTTTGGAAAAGCGCCTTGGACGCGTGCGGGCCAGCGGCGTGCCGGTGCTGGATTTGGAAGAGGATCGCGCAAACGCGACGCGACGGGTGAAAGACGAAATCCGGACGGCGATGCGCGAGGACAACATCGAAAGCGTGGTTTTGGGCTGCGCTGGCATGGTGCACATCGTCGATGACAGCGAGGATCTACCGATAAAGCTGATCGACGGAGTTCATGCAGCAGTGAAACTGGCATCGATGTTTTGATGCTTGTTTACGCCGCACGATTTTCGGGACCTCAGAAAAGCTCACCAGAGCGTCATGCAAAAATGCCTTAACCGCGTAACGCTGCCCGAAATCACGGATTTTGGGCGCGTTACGCGATGTTTCAGGTGTTTCATCAGACGCTATAAATCTGCGATCTAG
>CAYGUB010000182.1:0-6024 GCA_964352845.1 uncultured Rhodobacterales bacterium
GGCTTGACCTTTTCGCGCTCGCCCCGCTCGGCCTTGTAGCCAAGCCCCGCCATCAGATTGGCGAATTGTTCCAGCGTTGTGCCCGTGATCGAGAGCATGTCGGGCTTTGCCTCGAAACCGGCGCGGCTGTCCTCGGACCGCAGTTGATCGGCGAGGCGCTCCAGCATGTCGATGCGGATCGCGCGCTCTCCCGACAGCCTGTAGCCCGCGTTCAGATAGTAGCCATTGGGCGCGCCTGCGACTTCCGGCACTGTGACCAGACCGGGCGGCGGGGCTTCGGGAAATTCGGAAAAGCCATTTTGCAGCGACCAGAGCACCAGACGCAGACGCGTTGGCGCGGGTTTGAGCAGCAGGGGCATGAAAATGGTGAACTGGCCGAACCGAACACCATGTTTGCGCAGCTGCCCGCGCGTGTCCTGATCGAGCGCCTTGACCTCGGAGGCGATATTCTCGCGCGCAATCACGCCCAGAGCCTCGGTCAGCTGGAAGGCGAACCCTTTGGCCAGCCCGCTCAATTCCTCATCGCGGCCCATGGCGATCATCGGCTCAAAGGCGGCGGCAATCTTGCGGTCAATGAAATGCTGCAAACGGCGTTTGACCTTTTCGGCCACATCCGCGCCAGCCTCCTCATCGACAAACGGCTCGACGGTGGGTTTGAGCGCCTCACTCCCCTTGACCAGTTTGCCAACTGCCATCTCGCCCCACATCAACCCACCCTGTTCGGTGAAGTCCATCTCTGTGTCGGGGGCGTTGTAGAACTTGTCGGCGCGCAGATGAAAATGCGGCGCCAGCGCGGCGATGGCGGCCTGACGCAGGGTCTTGGCCTCTTCGGGCGAGGCGGATTGCGCCTGCCGGAACCGGAACCCTTCCAGACGACCAATCACCTGATCCTCGATCGTCACTTCGCCACTGTCATTCACGTCGGCCACAAGGCTCTCCTTTTGTTTCAACCGGCGCAGCAACACAGAGGTGCGCCGGTCGACAAATCTTTGCGTCAGCGCACCGTGAAGCGCATCTGACAGGCGGTCTTCTACAGCGCGCGTGGCCTCTCGCCAATGTCTTTCGTCATCAATCCAGTTCTTGCGCTGCGCGACATAAGTCCATGTGCGGATATATGCCAGACGTTTCGACAAAGTGTCGATGTCGCCATCCGTCCGGTCGATCCGCGACATTTGGCGCGACAGGTAATCATCCGGAACCCGGCCGGTATCATGCAGAAAGCCAAAGATCGTCGACAACATCGACGCATGCTCGCCGCTGGAGATACCCCGGAAATCGGGGATGCGGCAGACATCCCACAGCAGCTTGACGTCATGCGGACCGGCGATCTTGTCGGCCACCTCGCCAATCTCGCGCAGCGATTTGAGCGCCTGCAAGTCGTCAGCCTCGCGCCCGCGGCTGAGCCAGTCATCGCTTGTGGGCATCTCCAGCGCGCGGATCAGCCGGTCGACCGAGCCGAATTCAAGCCTTGCATTGCGCCATTGCAGCTTCTTGACCGGGGCAAAGCGCGACCCGGTGATCGCCGAGACGACCTGCTCGTCAAGCGGGCGGGCCTCTCCGGTTACGCCAAAAGTGCCGGATTGCATGTAGCGCCCTGCCCGGCCGGCGATCTGGGCCAGCTCATTTGGCATCAGCGCGCGCATGCGCCGCCCGTCGAACTTGTCCAGCGCGGAGAATGCGACATGCGCGATATCGAGGTTCAGCCCCATGCCTATCGCATCCGTGGCGACCAGATAATCGACATCGCCGTTTTGATACATCTCTACCTGAGCGTTGCGCGTGCGCGGGCTGAGCGCGCCCATGACCACGGCGCACCCCCCTTTCTGGCGACGGATCAGCTCGGCTATGGCATAGACATTTTCCACCGAGAAGCCGACGATTGCGCTGCGCGGCTTGAGGCGGCTGATCTTTCGCGAGCCTGTGTAGCTGAGCTCCGAGAACCGTTCCCGCTTCATGAATTGCGCGTGCGGCTCAAGCGCCGAGATGGCCGGGCGCATCGTCTCGGCGCCCAGAAACAGGGTTTCATGCAGTCCACGGGCGCGCAAAAGCCTGTCGGTGAAAATATGACCACGTTCGGGATCAGCACAAAGCTGGATCTCGTCAATCGCCAGAAAATCCGCGCCCATCCCCTCGGGCATGGCCTCTACGGTACAGACCCAATACTGCGCCCGCTGCGGCATGATCCGCTCTTCGCCGGTGACAAGCGCCACGACGGATGGGCCGCGCAGGGCAACGATCCGGTCATAGACCTCGCGCGCCAGCAGGCGCAGGGGCAGCCCGATGATCCCGGTGCGGTGGGCCAGCATCCGCTCGATGGCGTAATGGGTCTTGCCGGTATTGGTCGGCCCCAGAACGGCTGTGATCCGGCCGGATGCGGGGCCTTCGTCAAGCATGAAACACGATCCTTCGGTAACAGATCAGAGAGGATGGCCGGAGACGATTTTCTCTACCCGCTCGATGCTTTCCAGCAAGCCGGGCCGGTGCGGATGCAAGGCGGCAGCCGCCTGATAGGCCTTGAGCGCGTTTTCCGGGTCCTCAAGCTCTTCGAGGATGCGACCCAGACCCTGCATCGCCCCGAAATGGCGCGGGTTGAGCACAAGCGTCTGGCGGATATCGGAAATTGAAAGCCCGTATTCCTCCATCCCGAAAAATGCCGTGGCGCGCGCGTTCCAGCCTTCGGCGAATTCCGGCGCATGATCAATGAGCGCCGTGAAATGCTCTACCGCCGCTTGCATATCGCCATCGGTCATCGCCTCGCGGCCACGTTCCAGCAGCAGGTCCATGCTGGGAGAGCCCGACTGGGACCAGACCTGCCAGATGTCTTGCTCGACCTCTTCCCAATCGGCCAGATCATCCTGCGCAAGACGATCAAACAGGGTATCGAGTTCGGCATCATTGGCAAAACCCGGCCAGACAAGCAGGACTGTCGCAAGGAAACCATTGAGGATATGTGTGGAAACTTTCATAACGGCTTTAAGTCTAGCGGCATATTCTCAAAAATCGAGAGCCGTCTTATCAAATCTAGCTGGAGTTTTAATATGAGCGACGTAATCACCGCAGCCGTGGCAGCCCTTTCGGAAAAACTGGGCGACGGTTTTGATGGATCTGTAAAATTCGACATTGCAGGAGAAGGCTCCATCATGGTTGATCAAAGCGGTGTGCGCGCCGCCGATGAGGATGCTGAATGCACCATGAGTGCCGATGCTGAGACGTTTCAATCGATTCTGGAAGGTGATTTGAACCCGACAGCCGCATTCATGTCCGGCAAGCTGGCCGTGGATGGCGATATGGGCACCGCGATGAAGCTGGGCACCGTCCTGTCGTGAACCAGCCCGCCGCGCCCTATGCTGCAATAGCCCGAACCGCGGCGCCGTTTTTTGACGATATCGCGAATGGGCCTGCGGGGGGCGCGGCCTGGTGGCTGACGGCAGAGGATGGCGTGCGCATAAGGCTCGCGGCCTGGCCTGCTGGCAGCAAGGGCACTGTCCTGATTTTTCCGGGGCGCACGGAATATATCGAGAAATACGGGATCACCGCCTGTGATCTGGCCGAACATGGCTATGCGTCGATCGCGATTGACTGGCGTGGGCAGGGTCTGGCCGACCGCGCCCTGCCCAATCGCAATATCGGCCATATTGACGATTTCAAGGATTTCCAGAAGGATCTGCGTGCGGCGCTGAGAGGCATGGCCGATCTCGACCTGCCCCGGCCATTCTTTCTGCTTGGCCATTCCATGGGCGGCTCGATTGGCTTGCGGGCGCTGATGGAGGGGCTTGACGTCGCCTCCGTAGCCTTCAGCGCGCCTATGTGGGGGATATCGCTGACGCCGTTTCGCCGCTCGGCCGGTTGGGCGATCAGCCATATCGGGCGTCGCATCGGGTTGCAGGGCACGCTCGCCCCCGGCACGTTCGAGACACCCTATGCCGTCTTGAACCCGTTTGAAGGCAATATGCTGACCACGGACCCGGAGATGTTTGCCATGATGCGCGCGCAGCTGGCAGCCCATCCCGAACTCAGCCTTGGCGGGCCCTCCATCGCGTGGCTGAATGAAGCCCTGATCGAATGCCGTGCCCTGTCCTATCGCCCGACGCCGGATTACCCCGCCTACACGATCCTTGGCAGCAATGAGCGGATCGTCGATGTCGCCGCAATCCATGACCGGATGGAGCGCTGGGAGAACGGCCATCTGGAGCTGTTTGAGCATGGCGAGCACGAAATCCTGATGGACACCCCCACCCGCCGCAAAGACGCCATCGCCAAAATCGCGGCGCATTTTGATGCGACAAGCGGCCAGGCAGCGGGTTAATCGCCAGGCAGAACGGCGCTCTCTCGAATATCTTCTTTCCAAACAGCGCCAGTCACGTCAGGAATGATCTGCGCGCCTTTTTCGACGGATTACCCGATGAACGGTTGAAGAAAATCCGCACTGATTGGTTCAGGTCGTTCTGCTTGCATCCGCCACGAGACCTCAATGCCCTGTCCTACTCACATCGGGAGCGATTTGGCGATACCAGACAGACGGGCCTCTGACCCCGCCTCGTCGTCCGAGAGGAATATGAGAGACAGTGCGGAAGTTTGAAAGACTATCGCCCCTAAGCTCCCTCAGCGCGGAACGACCTCGCGCCAATGTCCCGGGGCCAGATCGCCCAGATCCCATGCGCCCACGCAGACCCTGATCAGGCGCAAGGTGGGATGGCCCACGGCTGCCGTCATGCGCCGAACCTGCCTGTTGCGTCCCTCCCGGATGGTCAGACGCAGCCAGCTATCGGGCACGGTCTTGCGAAAGCGCACCGGCGGGTCGCGCGGCCACAGCCAGACGGGCGCATCAACCGGATCGGCCTCCGCGGGGGCGGTCATGCCATCTTTCAGCCGAACCCCTGCCCGCAACGCGGCCAAAGCCTCGCGCCCGGGCACGCCTTCGACCTGAGCCAGATAGCTCTTGGCACGTTTGAACTTCGGATCCGCGATCCTGGACTGCAACTTGCCATCATCGGTCAGCACCAAAAGCCCCTCGCTGTCGCGATCCAGCCGCCCGGCCGCATAAACGCCCGGCACGTCAATATAGTCAGACAGCGTTTCGCGCCCCTGCCCGTCCGTGAACTGTGAGAGCACCCCGAAAGGTTTGTTGAACAAAATGATCCGTGCCATGCCGGGGCTTTTGGCATATCTGACCGCCAGTGACCATTTCCGTTGCGTCAGCCACAAAATCTTGTGGCTTGCGACCAAAGCGCCCGTGACTTTTCCGGGCGCGCTGCCTATCACTGTCACAAAGCTGTCACGCGGATTCGGAGCTGCCCTAATGCAATCCTCGGAAACACCTGAAGATCATTGGCTGTCACACCCGTTTGATGACGACAAGCTCAAGGAAGAATGCGGTATTTTCGGCATTGTCGGCGTGGCCGATGCTGCCAATTTCGTAGCGCTCGGCCTGCATGCGCTGCAACATCGCGGACAGGAAGCCGGCGGGATCGTCAGCCATGATGCTTCTGTCGGGTTTCAGTCGGCCCGCCGCTTTGGCTATGTGCGCGACAACTTTACCTCTCACAAGGTGATGGAAACACTGCCCGGCCCGCTGGCCATCGGCCATGTGCGCTACTCCACCGCGGGCGACAAAGGCCAGACCGCCATCCGCGACGTGCAGCCTTTCTTTGGCGAATTCTCCATGGGAGGTGCGGCCATCGCGCATAACGGCAATATCACCAATGCCGATGCGCTGCGCCGCGAGCTGGTGGAACGCGGCTCGATCTTCCAGTCCTCCTCCGACAGCGAATGTATCATCCACCTCATGGCGCGCTCCATGGGGCGCAATATCCCCGACCGCATGGAGGAAGCCCTGCGCAAGGTCGAGGGCGCGTTTTCCGTAGTCGCCATGACCCGCACCAAACTGATCGGTGTGCGCGACCCGTTGGGGGTGCGGCCCTTGGTGCTGGGCCAGCTTGGCGATGGTTGGGTGCTCAGCTCGGAGACCTGCGCGCTTGACATCATCGGGGCCGAATTCATCCGCGAGATCGAACCGGGCGAGAT
>CAYGUB010000183.1:0-5998 GCA_964352845.1 uncultured Rhodobacterales bacterium
CCAAAGCCCGTCTTGATACCAACTGGCTTGCCGGTGACCGCTCGAATGCGCGCGATCATGTCAAGCAGGCTCGCATTGTCTGAAACTTCCACATGTCGGTTGGGAGAGATCGAATCCGTCCCCTCCCGAATCCCGCGGATCCGCGCGATCTCAGATGTCACCTTGGAGCCCGGAAGAATTCCCCCCTTGCCCGGCTTGGCCCCTTGCGCGAGCTTCAACTCGAACATGCGCACCTGCTGCTGCGATGCGACCTCGGCCAGTTTCGCCTCATCAAGACTGCCCGCCTCATCACGCACCCCATATTTGGCCGTCCCGATCTGAAACACGATATCCGCACCACCCGCCAGATGATACGGGCTCAAGCCCCCCTCGCCCGTATTCATCCAGATCCCCGCCTCCTTCGCGCCCCGGCTCAGCGCGATCACAGCGGGTTTGGAGATCGCACCATAACTCATCCCCGACAGGTTAAAGAAAGAGGGCGCGAGATACGGCACGCGGGCATCCGGTCCGATCAGCATCGGCTCGCTGCGGGCAAACTGGTTATCAAGCGGCGGGAAGGGCGCATTCACAAAAATCGGCGTGCCCACGACATTGAGATTGCGGGTAGAGCCGAAGGCAACCGTGTTCTCCTTACCTTTTGTCGCTCGCTTCACCCAATCGCGTTGCGCACGGTTGAAAGGCAACTCCTCGCGGTCCATGGCAAAGAAATACTGCCGAAAGAATTCGCCCAACTCGGTAAACAGATGCCGAAACCGTCCGATGACCGGATAATTGCGCCGGATGGCGTCTTCGCGCTGGGTCCGGTCGACCACGAACATCACACCCACCGCAGCCGTGATCACTCCGATCAGGAACACAAACCCCACGGCCAGCACCTGCATGAACCACACGCCCCACTCCACAATCCACATGATCTTCTCCCTCTCCTGCGGCCGGACCATCGCCCGAGCCAGACACGATGACAAGCAGCATACCGCCATAGCGTCATGAGCGACGGCACGTCAGACAGACCGGCAGCATCTCCCCCAAAGACACGAAAAAGATCAGACCGGTCGGGGTCACTGCCGCCCCCAGGCGTCAACCCCTTTCGCAGATGATGAAGGAGACCATAAATCTATGAGCCAAACCCGAGGCAAAGCGCTATGCTTCCCTACAACCAGGGAGCATATATGACCAAAACCGCCATCATAACCGGCGCCGCACGCGGCATCGGTCTCGCCCTGACAGATCTGTTTTTGGAGGAAGACAGACATGTCGCCATGATCGACCGCGACGCCGAGGCTCTGGCAGAGGCCGCCGCCAGCCGAAAAGGCGCGACACCAATTCTGTGCGACGTCTCGAAGCCCGATCAGGTCGAAGCGATGATCACCAAGGCCAGGGCAGAGCTTGGCCAGATCGACGCGCTGATCAACAATGCGGGCATAGCCGATTTCGGCCCGATCGAGCAGACGGACTTCGCCCGCTGGCGGCGCGTCATGGACACCAATCTTGACGGGGTCTTCTTGTGCTCTCAGGCAGCGATCCCCGCGCTGAAGCAAACCAAAGGGTGCATCGTCAATATCGCCAGCATTTCCGGCCTTCGCGCCTCGACCCTGCGCGTGGCCTACGGGACATCAAAAGCTGCCGTGATCCATCTGACACACCAACAGGCAGTAGAGCTGGGAGAGCACGGCATCCGCGCAAACTGCATAGCCCCCGGTCCAGTGCGCACAAAACTCGCAATGGCCGTCCACACCCAGGATATCGTCGATGCCTATCATGACGCCATCCCGCTCAACAGATATGGCTCGGAACGCGAAATCGCAGGGGTAGCTGCCTTCCTGTGCTCCGAAGCAGCCAGCTATGTAACCGGCCAGCTCATCGCGGTTGATGGCGGGTTCGAAAGCACAGGCATCGGCCTCCCCGCGCTCAGAAGATGAAGCGCGCACGCCGAAGGCGGGCGCTCATTTTAACAACGCCCGGCAGGAGATCACAAAGCGATGTTCCCAGAACGGAATACAGCCCGGTGAACATGATGTCACCGGCATCCGCAGCACGCAACCGCAAGCGCTTGAACGCCGAGTTCCAATGCCCTAGCGCGGCGGGCAATTCACGCCGCCGAGCGCCTGTCTGCACAATCCACAAGACCGCCTTCATGGGCAACCGCCGATCGCATCAAGGCTGCTTTCCTGTTTGGCCAACCTTGACCCAGAACCCGGGGCAACTGGGGCTTCTGAACCTCGGCAAGCGTTAATGCCGCACGCCACCGTCAAACAAAAACGCCTCGCGATGCGCCGCAATATATTCTCCCAGCGCCGCAGTCAGGTCCAACGCATCCGCCTTCTTGTCGAGATCGCTGAAACGTGGCGACAGGTTCCTGAGCAATCGGGTCCGCTCTTCATGGCCAAGCGGAGGATCGCCCGCCAAACGCAACGCCGCCCCTTGCAAGATCATGCGGTAGTCGCGCAAACCCATTGCCCTGCAGGCCTCCAGAGCGGCCTTCCACAACATCCCCACCGGGCTCATGAAATACTGCTTGTGCCCACCCGCACGGATTTCCGCGTCATATCGGATAAGCGCATGCGCCAGCTTTTGCGGCTCAGAGAAAGCTGCAACGCTGGCCTGATACGTCTCCAGATCGCCTGACATGTCCGCTGCGTGAATGATCGGCTGAAGTATCTTGTAGATATCGCCCGACTGTATCGTCTGATCGCCGACATGCATGTCGACCACACGGGGAGACTCAAATTTCTGGTTCATCAACATTCGGGCAGCCCTCTCATTGCTCTGATGAGATCATCTGACACCCCAATTGAGACCGAAGTAAGGGCCGAACGGGGAAACACTCTGCCGATTGCGGGGCAGAGTGTTTCATTGTTTCGCTCAGTGCACCACAGCATCCTGCGGTTTGGGCCGGTTCGACGCCGATAACCTGTCGCCAACAAGCAAACCATCGGCCCCCGCGCTGACCTTGATCACGTCACCATCCGTGACATCGCCCGCAAGGATCATCTCGGCCAATTGATCCTGCAAGGCCCTTTGAATGACACGCTTGAGCGGCCGGGCACCGAAAACCGGGTCATAGCCCTCCTCGGCCAGCCACTCCCGCGCGCTGTCATCAAGATCAAGCGAGATCTTACGCCCCGAGAGCCGCTTCTCCAGAAGGCCAAGCTGAATCTCGACAATGCCCGACATATCCTCCCGTGCGAGACGATCAAAGATAACCGTCTCATCAAGGCGGTTGAGGAATTCCGGCCGGAAATGCGCCCGCACAGCATCCATAACATCACGCTTGGCATCCGACGCATCCGCGCCATCGGGCAGCTGAGACAGGGCCTGCGCGCCAAGATTGGATGTCAGGATGATCAGCGTCTGCTTGAAATCAACCGTCCGGCCCTGACCATCGGTCAGCATCCCGTCATCGAGCACCTGCAACAGCACGTTGAACACATCGGGATGCGCCTTCTCGACCTCGTCAAACAAGACGACCTGATAGGGCCTGCGCCGCACGGCTTCAGTCAAGACGCCGCCCTCATCATAGCCAACATAGCCCGGAGGCGCACCGATCAGCCGTGACACAGCATGTTTTTCCATGAATTCCGACATATCGATCCGCACCATCGCGCTGTCATCATCAAACAGGAACTCCGCAACGGCCTTGGTCAATTCGGTCTTGCCCACACCCGTCGGCCCAAGAAACAGGAAAGAGCCCAGCGGTCGCCGCTCATCATTCAGCCCGGCCCGCGCACGGCGTACCGAATTGGCGACCGCTTTGACCGCAGCCTGCTGGCCGATCACACGGCGTCCGATCTCTTCTTCCATCCGCAGAAGCTTGTCGCGCTCACCCTCCAGCATCTTCGAGGTAGGGATACCGGTCCACCGCTCTACCACACTGGCGATTTGCTCAGGCCGGACGGCTTCTTCCACCATATGCGTCTCTTCGCGGTCCTCGGCTTCCGCCAACGCCTTCTCCATCTCCGGGATCACCCCGTAGGAAAGCTCACCAGCCTTCGCCAGATTGCCCTCGCGCTTGGCGATTTCAAGCTCGGCGCGCGCACGGTCGAGCCGCTCCTTGAGATCGCGCGCACCTTCCAGCTTGTCACGCTCAGCCTGCCATTGCGCCGTCATCTCAGACGAACGCTGCTGCAAATCGGACAGCTCCTTTTCCAACGTCTCCAGCCGATCCTTTGAGGCCGCGTCATCTTCCTTTTCCAACGCCGCCGCCTCAATCTGCAATTGCAGGATCTGGCGGTCCAGCGCGTCAAGCTCCTCCGGCTTGCTGTCCACTTCCATCCGCAAACGGCTCGCCGCCTCATCGACCAGATCAATCGCCTTATCTGGCAAGAAACGGTCGGTGATATAGCGGTGGCTCAACTGCGCTGCCGCCACGAGCGCAGAATCGGAGATCCGTACGCCGTGATGCAGCTCATATTTCTCCTTGATGCCCCGCAGGATGGAAACCGTGTCCTCCACAGTCGGCTCGGCAACGACCACGGGCTGGAACCGACGCGCAAGGGCTGCATCTTTTTCCACATGTTTGCGATATTCATCCAGCGTCGTGGCACCCACACAATGCAGCTCGCCCCGTGCAAGCGCCGGTTTGAGAAGGTTCGACGCATCCATCGCCCCATCGGCCTTGCCCGCACCGACCAGCGTGTGCATCTCATCAATAAACAACACGATCTCACCGGCAGCGGCGGTCACTTCCGACAGGATCGCTTTCAAACGCTCTTCGAACTCACCACGGTATTTCGCACCCGCAATCAACGCGCCCATATCAAGCGCCATCAGCCGCTTGTTGCGCAACGATTCCGGCACGTCGCCATTGACGATCCGCAAGGCAAGCCCTTCCGCAATGGCCGTCTTTCCGACGCCGGGCTCACCGATCAGAACCGGGTTATTTTTCGTGCGGCGGCTGAGCACCTGCATGGTCCGGCGAATTTCCTCGTCCCGGCCAATGATGGGGTCAATCTTGCCCGCCTCAGCGGCCTCGGTCAGGTCATGGGCGTATTTCTTCAGCGCATCATAGCCATCTTCGGCCGTGGCACTATCGGCCGTGCGTCCCTTGCGCACGTCGTTGATGGCTTCATTCAGCTTCTGGGCAGAAACATTGCCCGCCTCCAACGCTTCGCGCGCCTTGGATTTGACCAGCGCCAGCGCGGTCAAGATGCGCTCTACCGGCACGAAACTGTCACCGGCTTTCATGGCGATCTTTTCTGCCTCGTCCAGCACCTTGGCTGTCTGGGTATCAAGATAGACCTGACCCGCATCGCCCGTCACTTTGGGCGTTTTCGCCATCAATTGATCGATTTGCTCCACGACCAATCGCGCATCACCACCCGCGGCGGAAATCAGGTTGGAGGCAAGCCCCTGCTCATCATCCATCAACGCTTTGAGAAGATGCTCCGGCCCCAGCCTTTGGTGGTTTTCGCGCATCGCGATTGTCTGCGGCGCTTGCACAATGCCGCGTGCGCGTTCGGTAAATTTTTCCAAATTCATCTGTCTGTCCTTTCGATAAGCGTTTGCCAGAGAGACGCCCGCCCGGCGGCACGTCCCGGTTGCAAACCTTGCCCTATATCTGGGGATCACCACCCCACCCGACAAGAGAGCCCGGCCCAAAAAAGACAGCCCGCTTGACGATTGCACCGGGTTAGGACAGGACTACGCGAGCCATGAGCGAAAGAGAGCAGAATGTCAGATGATCGCCTGATCGTAGCTTTGGACCTGCCCAATGCCCTGGACGGGCTACAACTGGCAGAGCAACTGGGCGACGCGGTCTCTTTCTACAAGATTGGGCTGGGCATGCTGACGGGTGGCGGGCTCGCGCTGGCAAATGAGCTGAAACACGACCACGGCAAGCGTATCTTTCTGGACATGAAGCTGTTCGATATCAGCGCCACCATCGAAGCGGCGGTCCGGGGACTGGCGCAATTTGATTTTGATTTTTTGACGGTCCATGGCGATCCGCATGTCGTGCGGGCCGCCAAGCAGGGCGCGTCAGGCTCCGATATGAAGATAT
>CAYGUB010000184.1:0-2274 GCA_964352845.1 uncultured Rhodobacterales bacterium
CCAAAATCGAGATCGAAACCGATGCGCCCTCATCGGTAGAGGCTACATCATCCATTGCACCAGGGGCCGTGTTGGGTGGGACGGCGAGGTCGAACTCGCTCAAGCTGACGGCTGTAAGCGTGATACTATCATTTGTTCCATATGAGATTACCAAGTCACTGCCTCGCGGCACGACTGTCACGCCGCTTGGTGGAGCCAAAATGTCAAGATTCACGCCGTCGATCTCAATGGTGTCTTCTCCGGCGGTGAAGTCAGCAATCGTATCGTTCCCGTCGCCTAAGTTGAACGTGTATTTGTCGGCGCCATCGCCACCACTCATTTGGTCATTCCCGGCTCCACCATGAATGACGTTGTCAATCGAAGATCCAATGATTGTGTTGTCGCCGGAACCGGCAATAATGTTCTCAATATTTGTAAACAGTTCGACTCCACCCCCTTCGAAGATGGCTTGTCCTGTTTGAAAATTGAATATCACATCGGTTGATGTGTACGTCATGTCTAGCGTGTCAATACCATCGCCACCGTCAAAGAAATCACTTGCACCCAAGTTCGCGATTAGCAAATCATTTCCGGCTCCACCATGGTGCTGGTCCGTTCCAGAGCCACCGTCTAATATGTCATCGCCTGGCCCGCCAAAAAGGTCGTCATTTCCCGTGCCGCCGTCCAGTATGTCGTCGCCTTCGCCCCCAAACAGATCATCACTTTGGCTGTCACCACGCAATGTGTCGTTTCCAGCATTTCCATAAAGAGAGTCGTTCAGATTTCCGCCAGAGAGAGTATTATCTCCGTCATCTCCTCGGATTAAATCACTACCTAAGGAACCAACTATGTTTTCAATGCTGACAAATGTTTCAAGGGCATGACCGGTGGATCTGGCTGTTCCATCTTCCAAGTCTACGGTTACTCCTTCCCTTCGATCTATGAAGAGTATTGTGTCGTTTCCTTCACCACCGTCGAATGTATCGCGGCCGGGTCCTCCAATGAACTGATCATCGCCAGGTCCGCCAAATAACCTGTCATCACCACTGGCACCCGCTAGTCTATCGTCACCTTCTAGCCCTTCGATTATCTCACTTCTAGATGTCGCGTTTATTGTATCGTCGCCTGATGTTCCAACTTGTCGGATCGTTTCGCCGATGATTTCTACTGTGAGTGTACCTTGGTCGATGAACTCCTTGCCATCCGAAACAGTATAGAGCACCGTCGTTGTTCGGGTATCTCCATCCTCTAATGTCTCAAAGGATTGCCCTGGGACAACTCTAAGTTGTCCATCCGCAAGAAGTGTAATTCTGGTTCCATCGTTGGCATTTTCGCGGGTTTCGCCAACATCCACACCTAAACCACCGATATGCGTGATCGTAAGCATAGCGCCGTCTGGCCGGAGGTCATTTGAAAGAACGTCGATATCGATAGGTGTTGTCTCAAATGTTTCGGCGAAATCATCTGTTGCGATCAGACCATTCTCAAGAGTGTCGTATACAGATCGATAGCCTAAGGTTTGGTCAGAGAAAACGAAAAACTCTACATCCGACGCAACTTCATCGGTGTTGTCATCATCACTTACTTGTATAAATCCATCGTTGTACGAAAATTGGTATTCAGCGAAACTCTTTTCAAATATAGCTCGATCGACGCCCTCCCCGCCGATCAGTATATCATTTCCCATCTCGCCGACCAGATCATCGTCACCGGTCCCTCCGTCGAGCCGGTCATTGCCCTGTCCTCCGATCAGCGTATCATTTCCACCGCGGCCAGATATTTCATCGCTCCCGGCCCTACCGTCGAGACGATTAGAATTACTATCTCCAAAAACAATATCCGCCGCAAAGTCAGTAACGACGTTTTCTATCCCATGCAATTCAGCGGTTCCATCCCCCCGACCGGCACTTGCTGGATAAACCGATCTTGCAATCCCTTCCTCTAGATCGACGTAAATCTCTAGGCCCAATCTGTAATTTGTATTTGCCAGGCTGACGGTATCGTTCCCAGCACCACCATAGACCTTGTCTGTAACTGCGAACTCACTTAGCCCAGGAGTTAAGAAGTCATCTCCGTCACCACCGAACAGTGTGTCAGATCCTCGGAGACCACGCGCTGTCAAAGTGTCGTTCCCCTCACCACCAACAAGTGTAGCGCCATCAAAACCGACGATAATCGAGTCATCGCCGGTTCCACCGTCGACATAGTTGTCTTGCCCTCCAATTCTCAGATTGTCATCTCCGGCGCCGCCAAAGACGACACCACCCGCGAGGAAATCAATCCAGATCTGATCGT
>CAYGUB010000184.1:2284-5973 GCA_964352845.1 uncultured Rhodobacterales bacterium
CTACAATGCCTTCAATATCAATTAGTTCATCACCCTCGGCATCACCTCCTCCGACTCTATTGCCAAATTCAGACAACCCAGTCGCGGATGTCGCGTAGGAGACAACGTCAAAGCCATCGCCACCGTTCAAAATGTCGGCTCCCGGACCCCCGATAAGGAGGTCATTTCCGGCACCACCGTTCAGAGTATCGTTGCCGCCAGATCCCGTTAACCTGCTGTTACCATTCCCGCCCGTGACTGACGTGTTACCATTTTCAGCGTTCAGGTCTTCATCGTATGGTTGCTCCTCAGGATGAAGTCTTTCGAGACGTTCAAACTGGACGGAGTCCTCAGCGATGTCAGCCGTGTCGGATAGATCCTCGGAAGCTTGAAAGAACTCGCCATCTTCGGTGACAAATTCTGATCGGAGAGTATGAAATTCGCGATCTCCACTTTCTTCAAGGCCATCGAATGTTATGATGAACGGTAGAGATACCGAAGCTAACCCTCGAATAGCACCGTCGCCTTCAAATCGAGCGCCAACGACACCTTCAACGAGGAGGCTGCTCCCCGTCAGTTTCGACTTTATCTCGACAGAACCCACGACCTCAAAAAAATCGACAGATCCGAACGGAATGCTGGCCGTTCCGAGTAAGCTCAGAAAGTAAGTTGGCAGGTCATCTAGGTCCAGACGGCCAAGCTCCACCTCTTCATCATATCGGAAATTGACCTCGACATCGTCACGAGTAAGGCCCTTAAAATCCACTTGATAGACACCGTTCGCATCCCCGATGACCATGTCATTGCCAAAGAATGTTTCCGGGTCGTCAGGATCTTCTTCCAGTGTTATCGTCAGCCGATCACCGCCAGACTGATTTGCAGTGAGGTCTGGCGAGATGGCATAGATATCGTTTCCTGTGTTTCCGATGAATTGATCGACGCCACCAGAATAGGTCAAAACGTCCGAGCCTGCACCGCCATCAAGAACGTCATCTCCCTCACCATCGTACTGAAACAACTCGGCAAAGTATGTCTCTGGTTCTTCATCCTCTTCCATCACCCGGTCTGCACCGCGGTCATACAAGATATCCGAACCGCCACCTCCGATCAGAGTGTCGCCTCCCGAACCGCCATGGAATGTATCATGGGCCAAACCGCCCGTTAACGAGTCTGCCTCATCCAACGCATGAAAAGTGGTGCCAGTAAGACCGACCACCTCAACGCCGTCCTCGTCGAAAACCTGTAGGTTCACTTCATCAATCTCATTGGTTGAAATGATACTTTCAAAATTGAACAACCTTAAAGACTCAGCGCCATCACCGGTTTCGACATTGCGTGACACACCATCAAGTCGAACGTCATAGGCAGAAGCAATATTGATACTGTCAGACATCATTTCAAATGAGACAGTATCGTTTCCAAAAGAAAGAAAATTCTGAAGCCCCGGACCGCTGGATCCGTAGATGTTATCAAGCCCAGTGAGATCAGTGACAAAAACACTATCATCGCCCTTGTTTGTTAGATAGATGTTCTCGACATTTGTGACGCTGCCGTCACCAAGAATTAGATGTACTGGGCTAACCACATGCTCAAAACTCAGTATATCAGTTCCATCCCCACCATCTACTGATCCGTTAGAGCCATTCGCCGTGCCGTCATGAGTAAAGTCGTGGCTTGTATCTTTGTCAGCGGCAGCCTCAAGATCCAAATCGGGGATACCACCCAAGAGCGCACGATCAGGATCAATCACATAAATTAGATCATCATTGTCACCGCCTGATAGCTTGTCCGAAGCGTTAAGGTCATTCTGATTGAAATACCCAACAAGCGTATCTGCGCCTTCCCCGCCGAGGAGTTCATCATGTACTCCATCTGCCCCAGCGACCAGAGTCGCAGCAACAGAACTGGCAACAAGCGTGTCAGCTCCCTTACCACCATAAAGATTCACTACACCAGCAGACAGAGCCCTGCTACCGTCCTTAAGAGATAGGGTGTCGTTTCCGTCTGTCCCCAGCCAGGTCCTTTGACCGGGTGCGAATTGTAGAGCTTGCAATACGTTGAATTCGAAATCCGAAGCACTAACCTTCAAAGCCCTTTCGGCATGGAGCATACTGGAGACAATGAAAGAGTTTGAGTTTGTCGTTCTGCCCCACAATCCACCATCAAAACCAACTTCGTCAGCCGCAAGATACTGATATTTCGGATCGTCAGCAGTACCGAGTTCACGTGCCGCCGACACGAGAGCTTCCCAGACCTCTTGCTCAGTCATGGTACCGTCTAGTTCGTCATAAATCTCAACTGCATTACGGTTCTCAAACGCCCATTGCCGAATATTGCCAGAACGTGCTTCTTCGGGATAAGCATCTAGGTCGCCCGCTTCACTGGCATCAAGAAAATTGACACCGACGTACAGGCCATCCAAGGCGCCCCAAGGAGCATCACTGTGAAACCCAAATATATCTGACGAATTAGTTTCCGGAAAAGCTCCGATTGTGCTGTAAGTTGAGTAATCATCTTCTGATTGAGCTGGTGCCCAAATGAGGTACATATGGCGACCAGGGTTTGAATCGAAACTGACACCTCTGTTTTCGAGATATATTGGCATCGTTAACCTTTCAAATTATTATAAAGAACCCGAGGCGCCAAATAACTGCACTTTATCATTCAGCAACCAAAAACCTCCAGTTTGAATGCAGCCGTTAAAGAGCCATCGGTCCAAGAAGTTTTTCGCGGGATTACAAAAGACGATAAAGCGGTTGTATACAATTGAACCACGAATAGTATCAATCCCGGCGGGGTTGGCAGTCTTGTTGGTAGACCTATAAATCCAACCTTTGTGGACCATATTCTCAATAATCTGGGCATCCGAGCATCGAAGGCCAACCAAACCAGTGGCAGGCTTTTCGGAATTTTTCTTAGCCAGATCTCTAACGGTTGACATGGGATCAGCCCAAAGAACCTCATGACAGCGATGATACTCTGGCGCCAAACCGTCCGGTATTGCCACGCTGTCCTGTGCGTTGGTTTGGCCGGTCACCAATGCTAACGCGAGCAGCACAAGTATTTTGCAGAAGCGTGCAGTCTGCCGCACGATCTGGCGCAGCGGACCCGATAGCAACGCACCAAGCAGTTGAGACAGTGATTTCAAACCGACATACCTTCAAAAAACACGCAAGATTTTTTGAAACGAAACAGAGCGCCAGACGTCGGGAAAGGTACGGTATTCCCTACCTTTGACCCGTAAGCAAATCGCCTAATTAGGATGACGACATGAATATATCTAACTAATTGAAATAAAATTATAAAATTTAGATACCTCCTTCAAAATGAACCACGGACATGACAGATCCAAAGAAATGACCGCACGTCAACGACATACTTGAGCCAAACAATGATCGAGCTACCGCTCAACTAATTGAGAAACGAACACAATGCCTGTCTCTTTCAACCTAGAGATTCGCAAGATAAGACGCAAAATCAGGGTACAGCGAGGTCCGCTTAGGTTTTTAGACGCTTTTGCTCAATGCTTACCAAAATCTCTTTGCCCTTTGCGCGAATGGCAGCTCATTACGCTGCGTTGCCGCGCCTAAGATGGAGCTTACACGGCAAAACTCACGCTGCGAGCGCACGCAGCGAAAAAAGTGAATTCACAGGGTGGGCTCCAACCCGACCTCGGATGCGACGCAGCATCCTGTGATATGGTGGCATCG
>CAYGUB010000185.1:0-5955 GCA_964352845.1 uncultured Rhodobacterales bacterium
TTCCGGCACCCCCCGCGAGCGTATCGTTGCCCGTTCCCCCATCCAACGTGTCATTGCCGCTGCCGCCTGAGACGCTGTCATTGCCGCTGCCGCCTGAGACGCTGTCATTACCCGCGCCCGCGAGGATGGTGTCGTCGTTGTTGCCGCCGGTAATGGTGTCGTTGCCGTCACGGGTGTCGACGTTGATGCCAGTCGTCCCCGCCTGGCCCGATGCATCCACCACGTCGGCCTGATCGGTGCCGATGATGCGCTCGATCTCGCTAAAGGTGATCGTGTCGACGCCATCGGTGATCGTCCCGGCCTCGTCGCCGGTGAAGGTGACTGTGACCGGGCCGCTGAGCGCGCTGAGGTCGATGACGTCGTCATCGGTATCGCCCGGGTCGGTCGTGCCCTCGCCGCCAATGATGACGTCGTTGCCGAAACCGTCCTCGATGATGAAGGTGTCGGCGTCGTCGCCGCCCTCCATCGTGTCGGCCCCCGTGCCGCCGCGCAGGGTGTCCGCGCCACCCGTCGCGACGATGCTGTCATCGCCTTCGCCACCGTCGAGGCTGTCATCACCATCAGAGTTCAGGAGCGTGTCGTTGCCTGCCCCGCCCATCAGCGTGTCTTGCCCCAGCCCGGTCCTCAGAAGGTCGTCTCCGGCGCCGCCTTCGATGTAGTCGTCGCCTTCGCCCCCCTCGATCGTATCGT
This sequence comes from uncultured Rhodobacterales bacterium, assembly GCA_964352845.1. Taxonomy (GTDB): domain Bacteria; phylum Pseudomonadota; class Alphaproteobacteria; order Rhodobacterales; family Rhodobacteraceae; genus Litoreibacter. Next base: position 691 of record CAYGUB010000185.1, read on the forward strand.
CGCCGGATCCGCCGATCAGCGTGTCGTTGCCTCCCCCTGCAACGACTTCGACACCGGACGAGGTGGTTGCGGCATTGACGCTGTCATCCTGGTTGGTCAGCTGCAAGGCCTCGATTTCGGCGAAGGTCAGGGTGTCGACACCATCCGAGGCCGACCCAATCTCGTCTGCGGAATAGGTGACGGTGATGCCAGTGATGGTGAGCGCAGAGAAATCCAGCGTGTCGGCGTCCAACCCGCTGGTAACGCCCTCGCCACCGAAAATGCTGTCCGCGCCGAAGTTGTTTTCTAGAATGAAGAGGTCTTCATCGTTCTGGCCCCTGATGGAGTCCGCGCCGGTGCCGCCTGAAATCGTATCGAGGCCATCTCCGCCCCAGATGGTGTCGTTCCCCGCGCCGCCGGACAGGCTGTCGCTTTCGCCCGTGCTCCGGCGCAGCGCGTCGCCGGACGTGACAGCGGTGTGATTGCCTGTGGCGTCGGTAAAATTGTGGTCGCCGTTGATCACACGCCAGTTGGCGATGAGGTCCGCATCGCCGGTGTCTGCCTGGGATTCGCCTGCTGTGCGGGCAATCTCGGTCTCGCTGCGCATGTCGCTGTACAGCGAGGCACCATAGATCTTGCCCGAGAAGACCTGGTCGGATTCGTAGCCGCCGCCGACGCTGTCCTGCTCCTGCCCGAAGACGAAGGTACCGCCCTGATCCAAGGTGTCACCTGTCGCATGGGTGCCGCTGTGAAGTTCGGCTCCGTCGGCGAAAAGGCGCAAATCGCCTGTGGCGCTGTCCCAGGTCACCGCGACGGTGTGGATATTGCCGTCGAAATATGGTGCTGCCGCAACGCCAGTGTCGTAGCTGTTACCCCCGATCCAGATGCGGAAGGTGCCGTCCGTATCGACGTCGAACAGAAACTCGTTGTCGTTGGTTCCCGTGGCATAGGAGGCCAAAGGCGTGGCACTGGACGCGAGCGTGGTTGAACTGAAGGTGATTTCGTAGCTGAGAGCGGTTGTCGGGAAATCGGCAATGTTGGCGGTGGCAGCCACGCCATCGTTGCCGGTTTCGTTGAGCGAGAGGTAGAGCTGACCGCCTTCGATCCAGTCGGCACCATCGCCGCCGTCGATGGTATCCGCGCCTGTGCCGCCATAGAGTATGTCGGCGCCGGCACCGCCGATGACGCTGTCGTTCCCGGCGCCAGCCATGATTGTGTCGGCGCTCTCGCCGCCGTGAAGCTCGTCATTACCAGCCCCACCCCAAACGGCGTCCTCACCACCATTGCCGCGAAGCAAGTCGTCCCCATCGCCGCCAAAGACCGTATCGGCACCCGATCCCGCGTCCACGCTGTCGGCTCCGGCGCCCGCGTCCAGAATGTCACTATTGTTGCCGCCCGTCAGCGTGTCATCGCCGCCGGCCGCCACGATATCGATGCCAAAAGTGCCTGCCTGACCAGAGGCATTCACCACCTCGGCCTGGTCCGACAGGATGATCTGCTCGATCTCGGAAAAGGTGATCGTGTCGGTGCCGTCGGTGACAAAGCCCTGTTCTGCGTCCGTAAAGGTGATCGTCGTCGAGCCTGTCAGTTGAGACAGGTTGATCACATCAAAGTCGATGCCCGTGCTGCCGCCCGTAATGACATCATTGCCAAAACCGTCCTCGATCCCGAAGAGGTCCTGCCCTCCGCCTCCGTCCATGGTGTCGGCACCGGTGCCGCCAAACAGTGTCTCGTCGCCGACCCAGCCGTACATCTCGTCGTTGCCGCTGCCGCCAAACAGGCTTGAATCGCCTTCGCTGTAAATTATGTCGTTACCGGCACCACCGATCAGCGTGTCGTCGCCACTTGAGCCAAAAATGAAATCGTTGCCATCCCCGGCATCAATGTAGAGGGTTGAGTTAATGAACCAGCCATAGACAGTGTCGTTGCCGGCTCCGGCGAAAACCGTGTCGTTGCCGACCTCGGTCTGGATCTCGTCGTCGCCCTCGCCGCCATACGCGATGTCATCACCGGCGCCCATGTAGATGTCGTCATTCCCATCTCCGCCCGAGATGGTGTCACTTCCGGCATCGCCATGAAGCGTGTCCGATCCGGCACCACCGGTCAGAACGTTGAAGAACCCGAGCAGCGTCGGTCCGCCAAGATTGACGTCGACGCCTCCGACGCCTGCTTCGCCGATCACATAGGTTGTGCTTCCGTCACTGATCTCGATCGTGTTCTTAAAGTCATTGAGATAGACCGTATAGGCGCTTGGCAGCCCGCTGAAATCCAGCGTATGACCGGGAGTGCTCTCGTTGATCCCTGACCAAAAAGCCGCAGAATTCCAGTTCGAGGTGGTGATCGTGAAAGTGGACATGTTTCGCTCGTTCCAAGCACCGAGCCGACGTTCTGTCCTCTAAGGTACTGCTCTAATACCACAATTTTTTGTGGTCAGTGCTGAATGCTGATCCTGGACCGAAGTCCTGAATTTTGCTCTAGGCGTTCATAGTGCGAGTTGCTTATTAATTGATTAAGGATCGAAGTTGGTCGTCTTTGACGAACTTGGCCTCAAGAAAAATTTGCGCCTTTCCGCGCGAAAACGGTTCTCTGATTGCGGCTTTGTCAAGCGGGGTTAGCGGTTGTCCGTCCGGCGTTGATGAATGGCTTGTTCCAAAGAACCCAAGACAAATCCGGCCGTGGCTGTGCGGTTGACGCGCCACCCAACGGAGAGCCATTGATGCGCCATTGGTTGAAGTAAAATGGCGAGCGCGGGCAAAGACGCCGATGACGAAGGCGACGTAGACAAACCCCTGCCGCGTCACGACATGGGTGAAGTCGCTCACCCACAGCACATTCGGCGCGGGCGCGTGGAGCTGGCGGTTCACCTTGTCCGATGGACACGGAAGCGCCTTATCATGGATCGTTGTTTTCGGCTCCTTCACGGTTTATTGACGAAAAATCGCCTTAATTGATCCTCAAAAGGTCTCGGATCGCGGTCACTCATGCTGCATGAAACGACGGTACGCCAAGCGACGGTGGCCGGACTGTAAAGGGAAGACCAACTTGCGCAATATTAACGAACTAGGCCCCGAGAACGGGTTACACGATCACGATTACCACCACGAAGACGATCAGCATGAAGATGATCACCACGGCATGGGTGAGCTAAGACGCAGTGACACCGCTGCAGAGCGCCTGAAGGAGGTCTTTGAAGCGATTAAGTTGAAGGGCTTGGAGTCGCCGATCTTTACCGACGACCACGACCACGACCATACCCACACATTCCTGCCAGAAGTGACAGAGGAAAATGCCGAGGCCACGATCACGGTTGATGCGGCCGCGACCGTTCCTTTCGGCACTATGGGCGAGATGGCCGACTATCTTGTGACAGGTTACTGGTCGCGCGACGGCGGAACAGGGTCTGCGCGGTCACACAATGTCACGGACACAGGCACCGACCCGAATAATGGCGTCCTGTATTACAACGTGACCGGCTACGACAGAGACGTGAATGGAATCACCGAAGAGCGCGCGGTCCTTGTGCGCGAGGCATTCAAGGTGTTTGAGGCCACCCTTGGCATTGAGTTCGTCGAGACGACATCGACTGATCCCAATGTCGTTGATTTCTTTTTCAGAGATAACGGGTCGACCCCGCTTGCTGGCACGGCGGTGTCTTCGAATGGTGAAATTGGTGTGTCCTACATCAACATCCCGGCAGATTATTCCGGCGGGACATCGACCTATCAGGACTTCACGCTGCAGACGATTTTCCATGAAATCGGTCACGCCATGGGCCTCGGTCATCAGGGCGGTTATACCGGCACCCTGGTGCTTGGCACAGACAATGATTTTGCAAACGACAGCTGGCAGACATCCATGATGTCCTACATTGCCCAGTCGCAAAACCCGGATGTTGACGCCGATTATGCGCTTTTGCAGACGCCAATGTCCGTTGACTGGATGGCTTTGAACGAATTGTACGGCAGTCAGGGCTACGGGACATCCAATGCCTTTACCGAGGATACGGTGTGGGGGTTCAACACCACGATCACGTCCGACGTGTCGGACATCTGGGCGCAGTTTTCAAACTATGCTGACAGGACCGCGTCGACCATCGTTGATGGTGGCGGCATTGATACCCTTGATCTGTCGGGCTTTGCCAACAACACCCTGATCAACCTTGCCCCGGCGGATCGGGACTCCATCACGTCCAATGCGTCCAATCTCGGTGGCAAGATCGGTAACCTGACGATCGCAGAGGGCTCGATCATCGAGAACGCCATCGGCGGTGCCGGGTCCGAGACCTTTATCGGCAACGTGGCCGACAACCGGATGGTTGGTAACGGCGGCAACGACGTCTTTTTTGATAGCGCAGGATCGGACACCTATATTGGCGGATCTGGTACTGATACCGTAAAATTTGATGGCGCATTCGCAGACTTCACCTACGCGGTTGCGGACGGCTTTTTGAATGTTGCCAACGGTGAGGTTGATCTGGTCGACAGCTCTGTTGAATGGATCGAATTCTCGGACGGGCGGCGCAGCTGGGATGAGGTCGCGAATGCGGTTAACCCCAATAGGGCACCGGTTGCATCAGATGATACAGCGAGTGTGTCCGAGGACGGCACGGTTTTGGGCAATGTTCTGATAAATGATAGCGATCCTGATGGCGATGCTTTGACTGTTACGTCTGTGAATGGCCGATCAAACGCGATTGGCACTGCCATCACATTGGCCTCTGGCGCGATTGTCACAATGAACGCCGATGGTACATATGACTACGATACAAACGGCGCCTTTAATGCGCTGGCTGACGGTCAGACAGCCACGGATGGCTTTAGCTATGCTGTGTCAGATGGAGGGGGTGGCGTGTCCACGGCGACTGTTGGCGTCACGATCACCGGTGTCCCAGAGGTTGAGGTCGCGCCGGTTGCCGCAAACGACAGCGCCGCCGTGAGCGAGGATGCAACTGTCACTGGCAATGTTCTGTCTAATGACACCGATAGCAATAACGATGCGCTGAGCGTGACCGCTGTGAACGGCGCTGTGGCAGCTGTTGGCAGCCAGATTGCGTTGAGTTCGGGCGCCATGCTGACGCTAAATGCGAACGGCACCTACGCCTATGATCCCAATGGCGCGTTTGACGCCCTCGCCGCCGGCGAGGCTGCGAATGACACGTTCAGCTACACTGTCAGTGACGGCAAAGGTGGATTTGATACGGCAACCGTCACCATTGCCATCGAAGGTGTGTCACCTGCGCCGGTGGAATCGGCGCTGCGCATTGATTTTGAAGCAGCACCTCTGGGG
>CAYGUB010000186.1:0-5949 GCA_964352845.1 uncultured Rhodobacterales bacterium
AAATAAAGCGGCGCGCCCGTTACTCCGCCATCGCAGATCGCAACCCAGATCGCATCCGGTTTGGGCGCGGGCCCTTTGTCATTTCCGCCCGACCAGTCGACGATGATATGGCGGTCAAAAAGGCTCACAGTTTCAGCTCGGCCGTGATAAAATTGGCCAAGGCCGCCGTGTCATCAAGATCGAAAACCGGGATTTCCAGATCTGGATGTGTCTCGTCACTGGCCACAGCACGGACATTGGGGTCATCCGGCGCGATAAGGGGCTGCGCGGTCTCGCGCCTATGCGCCTCAAGCTTGGGGATGGCGTCGCGTTTATAGCCTTCGACAAGGACCAGATCGACGGGCGAGAGCTTGGCCAGAAGTTCGGTCAGGCTGGGTTCGGGCGCGCCGCGCAGCTCATCCATCAATGCCCAGCGCTGCCCCGACGAGAGCAGCACCTGGCGCGCACCTGCCACGCGGTGACGGTGGCTGTCCTTGCCAGCGTGATCCACGTCAAAGCTGTGATGAGCGTGCTTGACGGTGGACACAGAGACCCCGCGCGCCGTGAATTCCGCCACCAACCGCTCCATCAGCCCGGTCTTGCCGGAATTCTTCCAACCTATGACGCCGTAGACCTTCATCGCATCAGCTCCTCTGCGCGCTGCAGATCCTGCGGCGTATTCACGTTGAAAAACGGATCGAACCCGTCCACCGGGAACTCGGCCAATGCAGTGCCGTGCCGGTCGCTCCATTGCACCACTTTGCGGATGCCGTCGCGCAACGCGTCGCGCAGGTCACCCCTCAGCGCTACAGGCCAGAGCCCGAAGGTCGGGTGGCGCGCCAGCCCGCGGTGAGGATCGGGCGTGGCGGCAAGCGCAATCGGGTGGTCTTCTGCAGCCAGCATCAGGCGCGGGACCAGATCACACGGAAAGAACGGCGTGTCGGCGGCGGCGGTGACGATATGGCTGTGACCGCGTCCCGCCGCCCAGTCAAGCCCCGCCAGAACCCCAGCCAGCGGGCCCGCGAACCCGTCGATACTGTCGGCAATCACCGGGATGTCGGGGGCGAACCGTGCAGGATCGCCATTGGCATTGAGCGCCAGTTCGGCGACCTGAGGCTCCAGCCGCGCGATGACAAGGTCGAGAAGGCTTGTGCCGCCAAGCCCGAGCAGGCACTTGTCGCCGCCCCCCATCCGGCGCGACTGCCCGCCTGCGAGAATGACACCGGCAGGCTGCTTCATCGGATCGGACCTCCGGTGGCCGTATTTGCGGACCAAAGAAAACGCAGGCTCATCGCGCTGATTTCCTGCGGGCGGATTTAGGCTCATCACTGACACGGGCGAGGTCGGCGTCATAGATCAGGCGGTCTTCGCCGCTCAGGCAGATGAAACGCTGGCCGCGCATCCGGCCAATCAGCGTGAGGCCAACCTGCCGGGCGATCTCAACCCCCCAGGCGGTGAACCCCGAGCGAGAGACCAGAGCGGGGATGCCCATGAGCGCCGTCTTGATCACCATTTCGCTGGTCAGACGGCCTGTTGTGTAGAGCAATTTATCTGCGCCCGAGACCTGCTCGGACGCCATCCAGCCAGCGACTTTGTCGACGGCATTGTGGCGCCCCACATCCTCCATATAGACCAGAGGTCGCGCGCCTTCGCACAGCACCGTGCCATGAATGGCACCTGCATGCAGATAGAGGCTGGGCGTGCGGTTGATGCGCGCGGAGAGGGCATAGATATCGGAGGTGCGGATCTGTGTCCGGGGCAGGCTCAGGCCTTCCAGCCCCTCCATCATATCGCCAAAGACAGTGCCCACGGCACAGCCCGAGGTACGGGTCTTCTTGGCGAGCTTCTCTTCGTGATCTGTCTCGACCTTTGTACGCACCACGACCACGGCGAGCTCTTCATCATAGTCGATGCCGGTTACGACATCGCTTGCGCTCAACATGCCCTGATTGCGCAAGAACCCGAGCGCCAGGTAGTCGGGGTAGTCGCCGATGGTCATGGCGGTGACGATCTCGCGGCTGTTGAGATATATCGTCAGCGGGCGTTCCTCGACCACGTTGATCAGCTGGCGCGTTCCATCATGCGCCAGCCCTTCGACGCGGCGCGTAAGGCCCGCGCGCTCTGGCTGGGGCGCGATAATATAGGCGGACTCTTGATTTGCCATTTGAACAGCCCTGCTTTGACAGATAGCACAATGCCAGAACTCTAGAGGCTCACCATGGCGCCTGCCACCACGAAATCGGCCTATCTGCGAGGCTTCCGCGCGGCGCTGCCCTTTGTCATTGTGGTGGCGCCCTTTGCGATGCTGTTTGGCGTTGTGGCCGCGGAGGCGGGTCTGCCTATTGCGCAGATCATGGGTTTCTCCTTTCTGGTGATCGCCGGCGCGTCGCAATTCGCAGCGCTTCAGTTCATGACCGAGAATGCGCCGGTCTTTGTCGTCCTGGCCTCTGCTCTGGCGGTCAATCTGCGCATGGCCATGTATTCCGCCGCGCTGACCCCGCATCTGGGCGCCGAGCCGCTTTGGCGTCGCGCGTTGATCGCCTATTTCCTCGTTGATCAATGCTACGCGCTGGCCTTCGAGGAGTTCGAGACCAAGGCGGGGCTGACAACGCGCCAGAAGAGCGCATATTTCCTTGGCGCCGTGACACCAATTTGCCCGCTTTGGTATCTGTTTACCTGGCTGGGCGCGGCTCTTGGCGCGCAGATCCCTGCGGAGATCGGGCTGGATTTCATTCTGCCGATCGCCTTTCTGGCCATGGTCGGCCCTGCCTTGCGCACGATTGCTCATGTGGCGGCGGCATTTACATCGGTGGGGCTGTCTTTGGCCTTGGTCGCTGTGCCGCTGAACCTTGGCCTGCTGATTGCTGCTGTCATCGCGATGATGGTCGGCGCGCAGATCGAGCGGCGGCTGGCATGAGCTACACTGACGCCCAGATCTGGGGGATCATCGCGGCACTTGGTGTGGGAACCTTTCTGATCCGGTTCTCCTTTCTCGGCCTGATTGGCGAGCGCCCAATGCCGCCCTGGATCCTGCGCCATCTGCGTTATACCTCCGTCGCGATCCTGCCCGGTCTGGTCGCGCCCTTGGTCATCTGGCCCGAGGCCACGGGCGGCACACCTGACCCGGCCCGGCTGGCAGCGGCCATGACGACCCTGGCAGTTGCGTGCCATTTCCGGGGCGTCGTGCGGTCAATCGTTGCCGGCGCGCTGGCCTTCTACGGCGTGGGCTACCTGATCTAAAGCGTCATGCGAGAGCCCCAAGTCGCGTAACGCTGCCTGAAATCGGAGAGTTCAGCGCGTCACACATGATGATCTCAGGGATTTTGTCAGACGCTATGGATTGGCAGCGCGGTGGTCTTGAACACGGTGCGCAGCGCAAAGCTGGATTGCATATGCTGGACACCGGGCAATCTGGCCAGCGCACGGCGATGGATTTGCGCGAAATCTTCCGTGTCAGAGGCGACGACCTTGAGCAGGTAATCAGCCGAACCAGCCATAAGATGACATTCCAGAACGTCCGGGATCCGGGCGACCTCACGCTCGAACGCCTCGAGCACTTCATCGGCCTGCCCGCTCAGGGTGATCTCCACAAAGACCGTTGTCGGGCGGTCTACCTTGCGCGGGTCCAGCAGCGCCACATAGTCGCGAATGATCCCTTCGGCCTCAAGCCGCTGCACGCGCCTGTGGCAAGCAGAGGGCGAGAGGTTCACGCTCTCGGACAGATCGGCATTCGACATCCGGCCCGACCGCTGCAGAGCGCGCAGGATTCGGGCATCTATTGTGTCCAGCTTTGTCATGACGCAAGATTCCATTGTTAGGTGTCTCAGATGCAGCAGAATTGTCGAAGAATAACACGAACAGCAACCGTGATTTCGAGGCTTTCCCTTGCAAATGGTGCATAGTCAGAGCAATGGGATAACAGGGAGACATAGCATGCTGATAGGCTGTCCGAAGGAAATCAAACCGCAGGAATTTCGTGTCGGGCTGACGCCCAATGCCGCGCGGGAGGCGGTCGCGCATGGTCATAGCGTCGTCGTACAGACTGGGTGTGGGATCGGTGCGGGCTTTCCGGACGAAGATTACGCGCAGGCAGGCGCAGAGCTTTTGGATACGGCCAAGGAAATCTTTGCCCGGGCCGATATGATCGTCAAGGTGAAGGAGCCTCAGCCGGGCGAACGCAAGATGCTGCGCGACGGGCAGTTGCTGTTTACCTACCTGCATCTGGCACCCGACCCCGATCAGACGCATGATCTGCTGGCCTCGGGCTGCACGGCGATTGCCTATGAAACCGTGACTGATGCGCAGGGCGGTCTGCCGCTGCTGGCGCCCATGTCGGAGGTTGCGGGCAAACTTGCGCCTCAGGTCGGATCCTGGACCTTGCAGAAGGCCAATGGCGGGCGCGGCGTGTTGATGGGCGGTGTGCCCGGTGTCGGACCTGCGCGCATCGTTGTGATTGGTGGCGGTGTGGTGGGTACCCATGCCGCGCGGGTCGCCGCCGGGATGGGGGCGGATGTCACAGTTCTCGACCGCTCCCTGCCGCGGATGCGCTACCTTGATGATGCGTTTTCCGGCCTGTTCAAGACGAGCTTTGCCAGCGCGGGCAATACAGCGGAGCTGGTCACTGCCGCCGATATGGTGATCGGGGCCGTGCTGATCCCCGGCGCAGCAGCACCAAAACTGGTCAGCCGGGCTCAGCTGAGCGATATGAAGCCGGGGGCGGCCATTGTGGACGTCGCTATTGATCAGGGCGGCTGTTTCGAAACCTCGAAAGCCACGACGCATGAGGACCCGATCTATGAGGTGGACGGGATCATGCATTACTGCGTGGCCAATATGCCCGGCGCTGTGGCGCGGACATCGACCATCGCATTGGGCAATGCCACCATGCCCTTCATGCTGGCTTTGGCAGATAAAGGCTGGCGGCAAGCCTGTGAGGATGATCCTCACCTTTTGGCAGGTTTGAACGTGCATGCGGGCAAGCTGACCTATTTTGCCGTAGGCAAGGCTTTGGGCATTGATGTGCTGTCGCCGGCGCTGGCGCTCAAACAGTAGGTCTGCTGACAGAGACTGTTGAATGTCGATCGGACCTGACCCGGTATTTTCACCGAGGCTTCACCCACCCTCAGTTATGCGTCGTGGTTTGTGACGCGGTCAGTGTTTTGCTGTCCTTTCCTGTTTTTCTTGCGGCCTCAGCGCTGGCTTTGAAGCGGTAGCGGTTGTTGCCAGTCTCGATGATGTGGCAGCGATGCGTGCGGCAATATAGCGATAGCTATGCCCGAAAGTTGGTGAGGGTCTGATCAGGCGGCGGTTTGAATTTGTTTGATCCCGTCGACAAGGGCAATGCCTTGGATAATCTCCGGGATACGGTTGGCACCGTTCAGTTTCTGCCATTTCCCCTGCGCGGACATCATCAGTTTGAAGGCCATGGTGAGCCCAGTTTTGCGGCTGAGGCATCCTTTGTTTTTGCCGGTTCGGTGGCGCAGATTGAAGGAGCAGATGACACTTGCCGAAATACCAAAAAGACATACAATTCGCAATCAACCCCGCTCGAGACGGTAGCGGAGAACGGCGACCTTGAAGCGGTACCGGATGCCGATGTCGCGACAGCCCATAGCGCAAATGGAGCCCAGCATCTCATTTTGCGCAAAACACTGTGCCAAAAAGACAAGAGATCAAGCACAAGGGAAACCGATGCCGGGTTATCAAGCTTTTGGCAAATCGTTGCCAGCGGAAATGAATACGGGTGTCGCCGACGATTTGAAGGCGATTTTGGAGCGGCAACTAAGCTAGCCGTGACCTGCCCGTGCGGACCCTCAGCGCATCGGTCAGATCCAGCCGCAAGTACCGCCAGATCACCGCGTCGATAAAAGATGTTGGCTTGGTCGAACCGCCGGGCGTCTGGGTTTGTCCGGTCTTTTGTGTATGAGTGATCCGGTTCATGCTTCACCGAAAGGAAGCATGAATGACTAG
>CAYGUB010000187.1:0-5938 GCA_964352845.1 uncultured Rhodobacterales bacterium
GCCCACGACGATCTCGAAAAAGCTGATCGGAGCGGAGAGCAGCTCGTAGATCGTGCCGATGAACTTGGGGAAATAGATGCCAAAACTCGCATTCGCCGTGGCCTGCGTCATCACCGCCAGCATGATCAGACCCGGCACGATAAACGCGCCGTAGCTTACACCCTCCACCTGCTCGATCCGGCTGCCGATGGCCGCGCCGAAAACCACGAAATAAAGCGAGGTCGAGATCACCGGCGAAATGAAGCTTTGCAAAAGCGTGCGGAAAAACCGCGTCATCTCATAAACATAGATCGCCCGAACGGCTTGCAGGTTCATGGCTTTTCTCCCACCAGATCGACGAAGATATCCTCAAGTGAGGATTGATGCGTCGAGACATCGCGCAAAGCCAGACCGGCCTTTTGCAGATCGTTTAACAGCTGTGTGATCCCGGTACGGTCGGACGCGGTGTCATAGGCATAGGTCAGCGCGTCTCCCTCCTCTGCCAGCTCCAACTCGTAGCGGCTCAGCGCGTCGGGAATGGCATCGATGCGCGCCTGCAGATCAATGCGCAGCACCTTGCGACCCATGCGCCGCATCAGGGCGGATTTTTCTTCAACCAGAAGGATTTCCCCGCCATTGATCACGCCGATCCTGTCGGCAATCGCCTCGGCTTCCTCGATATAATGCGTGGTCAGGATGATCGTCACGCCATCGGCCTGCAACCTGCGCACGATCTCCCACATATCCTTGCGCAGCTCTACATCGACGCCCGCCGTCGGCTCATCAAGAAACAACACCCGCGGCTCATGGGCCAGCGCCTTGGCAATCAGCACCCGGCGCTTCATCCCGCCGGACAGGGTCATGATCCGGTTGTCTTTCTTGTCCCACAGCGACAGCTCGCGCAGCACCTTTTCCAGATAGGCCTCATCGGCAGGCTGTCCGAACAGCCCGCGCGAGAAACGCACCGTGTTCATAACCTTCTCGAAGGGCTCAAGGCTGATTTCCTGCGGCACCAGCCCGATCAGCCGCCGTGCCGCGCGGTAGCCAGTGACATTGTCATGCCCGCCGACGGTGATGCTGCCCGAACTCAGCGACACCATCCCGCAAATCGTGCTGATCAGCGTCGTCTTGCCCGCCCCGTTGGGGCCCAGAAGCGCGAGGATTTCGCCTTCCTCAATGTCCAGCGAGACGTCCCTGAGCGCCAGAAAGCCGCCCTTGTATTCTTTTCGTACATTTTTTGCGGAAACTATCGCGGTCACAATGATGAACCTCAAATCAATAAGGGAGCGCCCGTCGCGGGCCCTCCTATACCGCGAGTTCGCGCAAAGAGCCAATGGGGGATTCCGCTCAATTCACGCCTGGGCCACGGTCGGGCTTGCGCTGGTCTGGGCGTGATGGGACGTTGCGCGCTTGTTGCCTTCATTTCGCTGGACCCCGCCGCATGACCCAAGCACCAACGCAACCGGCATTGCTCGACCGGATCGACGCGATGGTCGAATTTGCCGTCAGCCACCTGACTGAAACACAGGATGCCCACCGGACCGTGACCCGCGCGCTTGTGCAGCAGTGGCCCCATGCGGAAGGGTTGCAATTTGTTTTTGTTCTGGTCAGCGCCGCCCATGCGTTGGAAGCCACCTTTGCCAAAGATGCCTATGCGGCAGATAACACGATCGACCAAGTGTTTCGGCTTGCAGCCCTGCTGGCCACCGATCTCTTCGCTTTGCGTCTGAAGGGCACGCCCTTGCCTTTGGGCACGGATCTGATCACGCATTGGCAGCAAAGCGATCCATATTTTCTGGAGCTATAGCGCGCCGCGAATGGCGCGGATATTCTCGCCGTAGGGTTCGGGATTGCTGACCGAGCCGCCCTTGAACACCGCCGATCCCGCAACCAGCACATCGGCCCCTGCCGCAACCACGGCAGGGGCCGTCTGGGGCGACACGCCGCCGTCGATCTCTATATGAATTGGCCTGTCACCGATCATGGCGCGCAGTTTGCGGACCTTTTCGACCTGGCTGTGAATAAAGCTCTGCCCGCCAAAACCGGGGTTCACCGTCATGATGCAGACCAGATCGACCATATCGAGCAGATATTCCACCCGGTCGAGATCCGTGCCGGGGTTCAGCGCGACACCGGCCTTGGCCCCCGACCCCCGGATCGCCTGAAGGGTGCGGTGAATATGCGGGCCCGCCTCGACATGGGCGGTGATGATATCGGCGCCCGCGCTGGCGAATGCCTCGATATAGGGATCAACCGGCGCGATCATCAGGTGGACATCCATGACGGTCTTGATATGCGGGCGGATCGCCTTGCAGGTCTCGGGCCCGAAGGTGATGTTGGGCACGAAATGGCCATCCACATGGATCCAATCGGCCCCCTGCGCCTCCACCGCTTCGATCTCGGCCCCGAAATTGGCGAAATCGGCAGACAGGATGGATGGTGCGATCTTGATGTCTTGCGCGGTCATGGCGGGCTCCCTGTTTGTGCTTCTCATAGCGGGGGGCGGGCAAAAGGGGAACCGGCTATCCCTAAACAGCTATCCTTGCGCTGAGTGTCCGTGCATGGCACGGTTTTGAGCATGGAGAAAACCGCGACATTGACCACGAGCAGCGCGCAGCTGCCGCAGATCCACCTGACGCGCAATCCCGGCACCGCGCTTGATCTTGACTGGGTCGCGCGGGTGCAGGCCAACACATCGGCAATCGAGCGGCGTACGGCCAGCCTGCCCGGTCGTCGCAGCGTCAAGAAGGATCATCAGGCGGCCTGGCTGTTGAAGGCCATAAGCTGTATCGATCTGACCACGCTGTCAGGCGACGACACAGCCGGACGCGTGCGCCGCCTTTGCGCCAAGGCGCGCCAGCCTGTCCGCGCCGATCTGCTGGAGCGCTTGGGCATGACCGGCCTGACCACCGGCGCTGTCTGCGTCTATCACGACATGATCGAGACGGCGGTGGATGCGCTGCAAGGCTCGGGGATTGCGGTCGCGGCGGTCTCTACGGGGTTTCCGGCGGGGCTGTCGCCTTTGCATCTGCGGATCGCCGAGATCGAGGAAAGCGTGAAGGCCGGGGCCTCTGAAATTGATATCGTAATTTCACGCCGCCACGTGCTGACCCGGAACTGGCAGGCGCTTTATGACGAGATGCGCGCCTTCCGTGCGGCCTGCGGTGATGCGCATATCAAGGCGATTCTTGCCACCGGAGAGCTCGGCAGCTTGCGCAATGTCGCCCGCGCCTCGCTGATTGCGATGATGGCGGGCGCTGATTTCATCAAGACCTCCACCGGCAAGGAAAGCGTCAACGCCACCCTGCCCGTCAGCCTTGTGATGATCCGCGCGATCCGCGACTACCATGACGCGACCGGCATCCATGTGGGCTACAAACCTGCGGGCGGGATATCGAAGGCCAAGGATGCGATCACCTATCTGACACTTATGCGCGATGAGCTGGGGGTGCGCTGGTGCCAGCCCGACCTGTTCCGCTTCGGTGCCTCGTCGCTTCTGGGCGATATCGAACGCCAGCTGGAACACCATCTGACCGGCGCCTATTCGGCCTCTTTCCGCCATCCAATGGGGTAGATCATGACCATCAAAGAGATTTTCGAGACGATGGAATACGGCCCCGCCCCCGAAAGCGACGCCGAGGCGCTTGCATGGCTCAAGGATCGCGGCGGCATTGCGGGGCCCTATATCAACGGTTCATGGGGTCCGCTGCGCGATGATTTCGACAGCATGAACCCCGCGACAGGCATCAAGCTGGCCGGTGTCACGCAGGCCACAGCGGATGAGGTCGCAAGCGCGGTGAAAGCCGCCCGCAAGGCGCAGCCCGCCTGGGCAAAGGATGGCCACATGCGCGCCCGCACGCTTTATGCCATCGCACGCGGGATGCAGAAAAACAGCCGCCTGCTGGCGGTGATGGAGACGCTCGACAATGGCAAACCCATCCGGGAGAGCCGCGATATCGACGTCCCGCTGGCGATCCGGCATTTCTACCACCATGCGGGATTTGCTCAGTTGATGGAGAGCGAGCTGCCCGACCGCGCGCCGCTGGGCGTTTGCGGGCAGATCATCCCGTGGAATTTCCCGCTGCTGATGCTTGCCTGGAAAATCGCGCCTGCTCTGGCGATGGGCAATACGGTGGTGCTGAAACCGGCTGAATATACCTCTCTCTCGGCGATGGTCTTTGCCGAGATCTGCGCCAATGCGGGCGTGCCCCCCGGTGTGATCAATATCGTGACGGGTGATGGCGCTGTGGGTGAGATGATCGTGGCCAGCGAGGTGGATAAGATCGCCTTCACCGGCTCCACCGAAGTGGGTCGCAAGATCCGCGCGGCCACGGCGGGCAGCGGCAAATCCCTTACGCTGGAGCTGGGCGGCAAGTCGCCCTATATCGTCTTTGACGATGCCGATCTGGATAGCGCCATCGAAGGCCTCGTCGATGCGATCTGGTTCAATCAGGGTCAGGTTTGCTGCGCCGGGTCGCGGCTGCTGGTTCACGAAGGCATCGCTGATCGGTTCTATGCCAAGCTGCGCGCCCGCATGGAAGGGCTGCGGATTGGCGATCCGATGGATAAATGCAGTGATGTGGGCGCGGTGGTGGACCCGGCACAACTGCGCGCGATCAAGGCCATGGTCGATGGTAACACGGACGGGGAGCTGTTCCAGACCACAGCCCCCGAGGGTTGTTTCTACCCGCCCACGCTGATCACCGGACTGCACACATCCTCTGCCCTGATGCAGGAGGAGATCTTTGGCCCCGTGCTTGTCTCCACCACATTCCGCACGCCCAAGGAAGCCATCGAGATCGCCAACAATAGCCGCTACGGGCTGGCGGCAAGCGTCTGGACCGAGAACATAAACCTCGCCCTCGAGATCGCGGCCAAGCTGGTTGCAGGCATCACATGGGTCAATGCAACCAACCTCTTTGATGCTGCCGCAGGGTTTGGCGGGGTGCGCGAAAGCGGCTTTGGACGCGAAGGCGGATGGGAGGGGCTGGCAGGCTACACCCGGCCCAAGACGCAAGGCAAACCGGCCACGAAGATCGAAGCGTTCAAACCGGGATCGGGGCAGATCGCGCCCATGATCGACAGAACGCCAAAGCTGTATATTGGCGGGAAACAGGCCAGACCCGATAGCGGCTATTCGCGCGATGTGTATGATCCCAAAGGCCGCGCCCTGGGCCAGGTGCCCGAGGCAAATCGAAAGGATATCCGCAACGCGGTGGAGGCAGCAAAGGCGGCCAAGCCATGGTCTGCCAGCACTGGCCATCTGCGCGCGCAGATCCTGTATTATCTGGCCGAAAACCTCTCGGCGCGCAGCGAAGAGATCGCGGCAAAGCTCAAGGCTTTGACCGGCAAGGCGGGCGCGCGCGAGTTGCAGGCCAGTCTTGAGGCGCTCTTCACCTTCGCGGCCTGGGCCGATAAATATGACGGACAGATCCATAATGTCCCGATCCGGGGCGTGGCTTTGGCGATGAAGGAGCCCGTGGGCACGGTCGGCATCCTATGCGCCGACGATGCGCCACTGCTGGGCCTTCTGCGCCCTTTGGCTGCGGCCATCGCTATGGGCAACCGGGTCGTCTGCGTGGCGTCCCAGCCTTTCCCGCTGATAACAGCCGAGGTCATCCAACTGCTCGAGACCTCCGACATTCCAGCGGGCGTCGTCAACATCCTGACCGGCGATCACGGCGTGCTGGCACCGCACATGGCCGCGCATAATGATCTGGACGCTTTGTGGTCCTTTTCCGCCTCCGCACCCGAAGCTGAGATCGAACGCGCCTCTGCCGGCAATCTCAAGCGTGTCTGGATCAGCGCTGCGCCGGACGACGCGGATCTTCTGCGCGCTGCAACCGAGGTCAAGAATATCTGGGTGCCGTATGGCGAATAGGCGCGCTTATAGCGTCTGACAAAATACCTGAAACATCACGCATCACATAACGCGCCCAAAATCTTTGATTTCAGGCAG
>CAYGUB010000188.1:0-5930 GCA_964352845.1 uncultured Rhodobacterales bacterium
TCATAGAACTCCCCATCGACCTTCACGCGCTGGAAGCCCTGCTTGGCAAGCTCCATGAACTCCTTGCGGTATTCACCCTTCCGGTCGCGGATGATCGGGGCCAGCAGATAGCCGCGCGTGCCTTCCTCCATGCCCATCACGCGGTCAACCATGTCCTGGACCTGTTGCGCCTCAATGGGCTGGCCTGTGGCGGGCGAATAGGGCGTTCCGACGCGCGCGAAGAGCAGCCGCATATAGTCGTAGATCTCAGTCACTGTCCCCACGGTCGAGCGCGGGTTTTTCGAGGTCGTCTTCTGCTCAATCGAAATTGCGGGGCTGAGGCCTGAGATGTGATCCACATCGGGCTTCTCCATCATGTCGAGGAATTGCCGCGCATAGGCGCTCAGCGATTCCACATAGCGCCGCTGCCCTTCGGCATAGATCGTATCAAAAGCGAGGCTCGACTTGCCCGAACCGGAAAGACCAGTGATCACAACCAGTTGGTCGCGGGGGATGTCGACATCAATGCTCTTGAGGTTATGCTCACGCGCGCCGCGCACCTCGATATGTTTCAGCTCAGCCATGATCACCCCGATAAAACGTGCTTAACAGATAGGGGAAAGCCCGAACTTATCCAAGGGAATTGTAGGAACGAAGTAAGAACATCTAAAGATAGTCCGCAGGCTGGGATTTGGGTGGCGGGCGTGCAGGTCAGGCCGCCATTCGTTTCATCAAGATGCGCAAAGACAAGATGCCGACTACGCAGAAGATCACGACACCTGCCGTTATCGCAAAGATGCCGCCAGCGCTGCCCAGAATGACGAAAATCGGCGTGCCCAGTGTCGTGCCCACATTGCCAAGCTGCGCAATGGCACCGGTTGCCCGGGCGCGGTCGGTGGCTGTGTCGTTGACGGCGGTGATCGTCGCAAAACAGGCCCCGGGGATCACGCCCATGACGAGCATCAACGCCAAAAGCAGCGGCACGGAGCCCGGTGCTATCGCAAGCAGCACCATAATCACCGCAGAGCCTGCGAAACCGGCGACAGAGATCTTTACAGGCGAGATTGCCCGCGCCACAAACCCTGCGCCGAATGTGCCGATCAAACTGGTCAGCGGCATCGCGGTGCCTGCCCAGACGGCCAGGTTCAATACGCCCGGCAACACCGCCAGAAGCGCTATGTAGAGCAGCGTGTACCATACGAAACCAGCGCCAGCGATCAACAGGCGCGGGCTTGTGTAGATCGCGCGATGCTCTGCACGGATCGACAGGCGCGGCGTGCTTTGCGTCGGGGTCGAGGGCAGCCCAAGCGCGAGCAGCGCCGCAATGACAATCATCCCGCCGCCATGGGCAAGCATCAGGGCCGCAAACCCGCCAAAGGGCGCGAGCAGGGCGATCACCTGGGCCGTGATCGCAAAGCTCACCCCGAAAAACGCAGCCCATAACCCCATCACGACAGGCCTGTCGCGCTCTGTGCTGATCGCTGCCATAAGCGCCGGAGCGGCGACCACGATTGCCAGATGCGCGACGCCTTCCACAATGCGGGTGGCCGCGAAGATCCAGAAGGGCAGGGGCATGGCCTGCAGCAAGGAGACCGCGCCGCCCAGACACAACCCACCCAGCAAAGCGCGCCGCAGTCCAACGCGTGCCACCAGCCCACCTGCGACCACGCCAAACACAATCCCCACCATCCCAAGCACAGAGATCAAGCCCGCAACCAATGCGCCCTTGTCGGGATAGATCTCGGCCAGCGCGGTCAGGTTGAGGCTCAGCTTGGCAAATTGCGCTGCAGCGAAAAGCCCGGCCGTGAAAATCAGCAGGATCAAGCTCCAACGGGTCTGCGGCATGCCGGTCATGGGCTCAGCACTCTGCCCAAAGATGCGGGGCGTCAAGCGGGAAGGCTTGACCCTTGCGCCCGGCCCTCATAGGTCACGGGGTCTCAATCAGGCAAACCCCGGGTTCCTTTCATGGCGCAGAGCGGCCACATATTGGGCGTCGATTTCGGCACCTCGAATTCTGCCGCAGGCTATCTGAAAGCCGGAGAGCCGCAGCTGATCGAGCTTGCACCGGGCAGCACGACGCTTCCGACGACCTTTTTCTTTGATTTCGACAGCCGCCAGACCCTGATCGGGGAGCCTGCAAATGCCGCCCTGCTGGACGGGCTCGATGGCCGCTTCATGCGCGCGCTCAAACGTGTGCTGGGCACGGCGCTGATGTATGAGCAAGGTCAGATCCTCAGCCAGCGGGTGACTTTCGTCGAGATCATCGCCCGCTTTCTGCGCGCCCTCAAGACCCGGGCCGAGGCGCAGACAGGGCTGGTATTCGATCACGCCCTGTCGGGTCGCCCCGTCGTGTTTCACGGCTCGGACGATCCGCGCGAGGCGCAGGCGGAGGCCGATCTGCGCGCCTGCTATCTGGCCGCTGGCTTCACGTCAGTCGCGTTCATGCCCGAACCACAGGCCGCAGCGATTGCCAGCGGCGCTTTGGAACATGCGGGCGCGCTTGGCCTGATCGTCGATATTGGCGGCGGCACGTCTGATTTCTCGGTCTTTCGGTCGGGGTCTGGTGGTGTCGACATTCTTGCCAATCACGGTGTGCGGATCGGGGGGACCGATTTTGATCGCGCCATAAATATCGCGCGGGTCATGCCGCTTCTGGGCAAGGACACGCAGCTGCGCAAGGTGATCGGGGATGGCGCCACGCCGGTGCCTGCCGCGCTGTACAAGGATCTGGCCACCTGGGAGAAGATCCCCTTTCTTTATACCCCGCAAAACCGGCGTCTGGCTGCGGAAATGGCCAAGCTCGCGCATGAGCCGGAGAAATTGCGCAGGCTTGTCGCGGTACTGGAGCAAGAGCTTGGACATGATCTGGCCTTCGCGGTGGAGCGGGGCAAGATCGCGGTCAATACCGGGGCTGGGGCTGCCTGCATTGATCTGGGCGAGCTCGAGGCGGGGCTGGCCTGCACCCTGTCAGCCGAGGTGTTGCGCCAGACGCTGGCGCCACAGGCCGCCGTGCTGGGGGAGGCTGCGCGCCGGACCCTGCACCTGGCCGGGCTTGAGGCGGGGCAGATCGACCGGGTCGTCTATGTGGGCGGCTCCAGCCTGATGTCCATGGTCTCGGACGAGATGAAAGCGCAATTCCCGGGCGCGGCGCATTCTTTCTCGGAGGTATTTACGGCTGTGGCTTCTGGTCTTGCCCGCGCGGCGGGGTCTATGGGTTTGCCCGGGCCGCACGCACCCAGGATATGATCGTCTCCCGCGCCTCGCGGTCCATCGCGATCGCATTGGGCGGCGGCATGGCGTGGGAGATACCGGCCTGCAAATAGATCTCGCCTGCATGGCGCGCCACATCGCCCCGGGTTTCCAGATAGACCCCTTTCGGGGCCCATTGCATATTCCCCCAGACCGGTTCCCGCGCGTGGCACATGGAGCAGTTTCCAAGCACTGTGTCGTAGGCTTGCTCAAACCCCGGGGCGGCGGCGAGGCGCGCTTCATAAGGGGTCAGCGGACGTGCCTCGGCCTCATCCCAGGTCTCATGGCTGCGCACGGTCGACAGCCAGGCGATCACGATCATCAAAAGCACCGTGACACCCCAAGTCCAGTTCGGCCCCTTTCCGGTCGCATGCAGTGTGTTGAAATAGTGCCGGATCGTGACGCCGGTCAGAAAGATCAGGCTGGCAATGATCCAGGCATATTCAGTGGCAAAAGACAGCGGGTAATGATTGCTGAGCATCAGGAAGATGACCGGCAATGTCAGGTAGTTGTTATGGGTGGAGCGCAGCTTGGCGATCTTGCCGTATTTCGCATCCGGCACGCGGCCTGCCTCGAGATCGGCCACAACGATGCGCTGGTTTGGCATGATCTGGAAGAACACATTGGCGGTCATGATGGTCGCCGTGAACGCACCCAGATGCAGCAGCGCCGCGCGCCCGGTGAATATCTGGTTATAACCCCAGGACATGACCACAAGGATCGCAAATAACACAACCATTAGCAGCGTCGGTTGCTCGCCGAGCTTCGATTTGCACAAGGCGTCATAGGCCAGCCAGCCAATGGTCAGCGAGCCGCCGGAGATCACGATGCCTTGCCACAGCGCCAGTTCGGCCTTGGTCGGGTCGAGCAGATAAAGCTCTCCTCCGATCCAATAGACGATCATCAACAGCGCCGCGCCCGAAACCCAGGTGATATAGCTTTGCCATTTGTGCCAGATCAGATGCTCCGGCATATTCTCCGGCGCGACCAGATATTTCTGGATGTGATAGAACCCCCCGCCATGGACCTGCCATTCCTCTCCATGGACGCCTTTGGGCATGGCAGGCGCCTTGCGCAGGCCGAGATCCAGCGCGATGAAAAAGAAGGACGCGCCGATCCAGGCCATAGCGGTGATGACATGCAGCCAGCGGACCGAAAACGCGATCCAGTCCCAAAGTATCGCCAAATCATACATAGCTGTCTCTCTAGCCGTGCTGTGTGGATTATGCCAGACGAGGTTCAGCTGCCACGATAGGTGGAATAGCCAAAGGGCGACAAAAGAAGCGGGACATGATAGTGCTGCGCTTCGGACATGCCGAAACGCAGCGGAATGATATCGAGAAACCGCGGAATTTCGGGCGGTGTGCCGATGCGGTCGAGATAGGCTCCGGCGTGAAAGACCAGCTCATAGATGCCGAGCTCGAATTCCTCCTTCGGCAGGATCTGCGCATCTGTCCGCCCGTCGGCATTTGTGACCATTGTCTTGAGATGGGTTCGCGCCTGCCCATCGATCCGGAACAGCTCGATCCGAAGCCCATCTGCCGGACAGCCCCGGCCCGTATCAAGAACATGTGTCGTCAGATAGCCGGTCATGGCGCGATCCTTTTTTGCTTTGACATATCCTGTCTGTTGCAGCGCATCTACACAAGCCCGGCTCGACTTCTGGCGGCTTCGTGAATTTTTCGAAATACAAATCTATTGTTTCGAAATAGAACAGCTCAACTGGGGAGTGATGAGAGTGACGAGATATCCGCGCGATATGACGGGATATGGTGCCGAGCCGCCAAAAGCGCAGTGGCCAGGGGGTGCCAGGATCGCTGTACAGATCGTCCTCAATTACGAGGAGGGCGGCGAGAATAATATCCTGCATGGCGACCCGGCCTCGGAGGCGTTTCTCTCCGAGATCACGGGCGCTGCGGCCTGGCCGGGTCAGCGGCACTGGAACATGGAATCGATCTATGAATACGGCGCGCGGGCCGGGTTCTGGCGGCTGCACCGGATGCTGCACGACCTGCCCATCACAGTCTACGGCGTGGCCACGGCGCTGGCCCGCGCGCCCGAACAGGTGGCCGCCATGAAGCAGGCTGGCTGGGAGATCGCAAGCCACGGGCTGAAATGGGTAGAGCATAAAGACATGCCCGCAAGTGAAGAACGCGCCCACATGGCACAAGCCATCGCCTTGCATCATCAGGTCACCGGAGAGGCCCCGCGTGGCTGGTATACCGGGCGCTGCTCTGACAATACGGTGCAACTGGCCGCAGAAACGGGCCAGTTTGCCTATGTGGCGGACAGCTATGCCGATGATCTGCCCTATTGGCTGAGCTTTGGCGCGCGTGATCAGCTGATCATCCCCTACACGCTCGATTGCAACGACATGCGCTTTGCCATTCAGGCGGGCTTTACCAATGGCGATCAGTTTGAAAGCTATCTCAAGGACAGTTTCGATACGCTTTATGATGAAGGCGTGGCCGGTACGCCCAAAATTCTGTCAATCGGTCTGCATTGTCGCCTGATCGGGCGGCCCGGTCGCGCGGCTGCCTTGCGCCGTGTCATCGAGCATATGAGATCGCATGAGGGCGTCTGGTTTGCCACCCGGCTCCAGATCGCCGAGCATTGGTCGAAGGTGCATCCGCCTGTGAACACAGAGCCTCCCTCCCGGATGGACCGTGAGCGGTTTGTCTCCGAGTTCGGAGGCATTTATG
>CAYGUB010000189.1:0-5908 GCA_964352845.1 uncultured Rhodobacterales bacterium
GGTGGTACGAGCACACATTCATCGGGTTCCATTTGGGCAGATGCTCGCGCGTATAGGCCGCGACATCGGTGATCATGCGCAAGGACGGCTTGGGCGGGCAGATATAGGTTCCGCGAGACAGATATTCCTTGATAATGTCGTTTTGCACCGTGCCTTGCAGGGCGCTGACATCCGCGCCTTGCTCTTCGGCGACGGCGATATACAGCGCGAGCAGCCAGGGCGCTGTCGCGTTTATCGTCATCGAGGTGTTCATCTGGTCAAGCGGGATATCGTCAAACAACATGCGCATATCGCCCAGATGCGCGACCGGCACGCCGACCTTGCCCACCTCCCCGCGCGACAACTCATGATCGCTGTCATAGCCGGTTTGTGTCGGCAGATCGAAAGCCACGGAAAGCCCTGTCTGCCCCTTGGCCAGATTGCCGCGATAAAGCGCGTTGGAGGCCTTGGCGGTGGAGTGCCCGGCATAGGTCCGAAACAACCAGGGGCGATCTTTTTGGCGGGTCTCTGGCGTATCGGTCATGCTGGTCTTGTCTCTCATCATGTGAATCGATTTACGAAATTATATTACGCATGAGGCTAGATATGCGGAATTTTATGCCAAAGTCAATTCGCTGCATCGCGGCGACTGGAACGGATCTGCCTTGCCGGAGATTTCTGTGATTGCGATGTTTCAGCTCTTTCGTCAGACGCTATTATCCCGTCTGCGCGAGACGAAACGCGGCAGCATGGCGCTGAAATCCCGGCCCAGACCATCCTCATGTTCGACAAATTGCTCATAGAGCCTGGCCGCCTGCGCCCCCATGGGCGTATCGGCATCGCAGCCTTCCGCCGCCTGCTGGGACAGGCGCAGGTCCTTGAGCATCAGCTCGGCGGCGAAACCGGGCTGATAATCATTGTCAGCGGGGCTTTGCGGGCCCACGCCCGGGGCAGGGCAATAGGCATTCATCGACCAGCTATAGCCCGATGAGGTCGAGACCACGTCAAACATCTTCTCGCGGTCAAGCCCCAGCTTGTCTGCCAGCGCGAAGGCCTCACAGGTGCCGATCATGGTCACGCCGAGGATCATGTTGTTGCAGATCTTGGCGGCCTGACCATTGCCCGGCGGGCCGCAATGCACCGCTTTCTGGCCCATGATCTCAAAGAGCGGCGCGACGCGGGCAAACCCGGCATCACTGCCACCGGCCATGAAGGTCAATGTCCCCGCGCTGGCGCCGCCCACACCGCCGGAGACCGGAGCATCGCAGGCAAGCAGCCCGGCGGCCTCGGCCTGGGACGCAACGGCGCGCGCGCTGTCAATATCGACGGTGGAGCAGTCGAGCAGCACCGAGCCGCGCTGCATATGCGGTATGATCTGGCGGGCCACATCGCGCAGGATTGTCCCGTTGGGCAGCATGGTGATCACCACGTCCCGAGCGCTGGCCGCAGTTGCCGCATCCGCAACAGCCCGGACAGCCTCGGGGCAGGGGGCTGCGGGATCGAACCCGCTTACATCATGTCCCGCCTGCGCCAGATTGGCGGCCATTGGCGCGCCCATATTTCCAAGCCCGATAAATCCGATCTTCATGGCATCCCCTCCCAATTCAAAGCCGCCTCGCCAAGTGGCATGAGCATCCTGGTAACCGCCGCATTGTCCAGATCCATCGGGCCCTTATGTGTCCATTTCGGGCTGCGGTCCTTGTCGATGATCGCCGCGCGGATCCCTTCTATGAAATCGCCCTGCTCGGCGGCGCGGTAGGTGTAGCGATATTCCTGATCGAGCGCCTGCCGGATCGATTGCGCCGATCTCAGACGCCGGATGATCTGGACCGTGCATCCCATGGCCAGCGGCGCGTGGCGATCAAGGCTCTTGCGGGCTGATTGAGCGAAACTATCGTCGCTCTGAAGCAGGCTTCTGTAGATATCGCCAAGGGTCTCGCCCGCGAAATGCGCGTCGATCTCGGCCCGTATGTCGGGCAGTTTGCCGTCGGGCGGTGGCCGTGCGGCGTCTGCAACAGCCGCGATCAGTCCCTTGCAAAGCCGTGCGATCAGATCGGGCCAGTCGGTTTGCGGCACATAGCAATCGGCAAAGCCTGCATGGATCGCGTCAGAGGGGCCCATGCGAAACCCGGTCGTGGCGAGATATTCGCCCACCCGCCCCGGTGCCAGCGCCAGCATCAGCGAGCCGCCGACATCGGGCACCAGCCCTATCGCACATTCGGGCATTGCAATCTGGCTGGTCTCTCCGACAATGCGGTGAGAGCCGTGGCAGCCCACACCGACCCCGCCGCCCATCGTGAAGCCTTGCAGAAAACTGACCACCGGTTTGGGATACTCGAAAATCTTGGCGTTGAGCCTGTATTCGTCGCGCCAGAACTGCCGTCCATATTCCAGATCACCACGCCGGGCACTGGCATACATATCGGCAATATCGCCGCCTGCGCAAAAGGCGCGATCGCCTTGCGCATCAAATATCACCAGATCGACATCCCCGCCGCGCCAGTCATCCAGAGCCGCTTCAATCGCCAGCACCATATCATAGCTCAGTGCGTTGAGCGCATCGGGCCGCTGCAGGGTAATCCGGCCCGCGCGCCCCTCGATCCGGATAGAGATGTCTTTCATCCCGGGATCATGTCGCGCGCGACGATCATGCGCATGATTTCATTGGTGCCTTCAAGGATCTGATGCACACGCAGATCGCGCACCAGCTTTTCGATGCCATAGTCTGACAGATAGCCGTAACCGCCATGAAGTTGCAGGCAGTCATTGACCACGCGGCTGCCTGTCTCTGTCACGAATTTCTTGGCCATAGCGCAATGTTTCACCGCATTGCTCGCATTGCTGTCGAGCTTCCAGGCGGCCTGGCGCAGAAAGACCCGGGCAGCTTCCAGTTCGATCTCCATATCGGCGAGCCGAAATTGCAGCGCCTGAAACTGGTCGATGGTTTTGCCAAAGGCCTCGCGTTCGGCCATATAGTCGACCGTTTGCTCCAGGGCCTGCTGCGCCGCGCCAAGCGAGCAGGCCGCGATATTGAGCCGCCCGCCATTCAGCCCGTTCATCGCATATTTGAAACCCTTCCCCTCTTCGCCCAGTATGTTGCCAAGCGGAACGTTGCAATTGTCCAGCTGAACCTGACGGGTCGGCTGCGCGCGCCAGCCCATCTTGTCCTCAAGCCCCCCGAAGCTGAGCCCGGGAAGGCCGTCATCGACGATGATGGCAGAGATGCCGTCCGGGCCCGGCCCGCCGGTGCGTGACATCACGATATAGGCGTCCGCATAGCCCGCCCCGGAGATAAAGGCCTTGGTGCCGTTCAGCACATAATTGGTATTGGTCCGCTCAGCGCGGGTTTTCAACGCGGCGGCGTCCGACCCTGATCCGGGCTCCGTCAGGCAATAGGCGAAGAATTTCTCCATATTCACGGCGGGTTCGAGATATTTGCCCTTCACCTCCTCAGAGCCATAGGTGTCGATCATCGCGGCGCACATATTGTGGATCGACAGGAAGGCAGCAACGGAGGGGCAGGCCGAGCTCAGCGCCTCAAAGACCAATGTGGCGTCCAGACGGCTCAGCCCGGTGCCGCCATGCGTCTCCGAGACATAGAGCCCGCCAAAGCCAAGTTCCGCCAGTTTGGGCCACAGATCCTTGGGAACGGCACCCGCTTTTTCCCATTCCAGAGCATAGGGCGCGATATGCTCTTCCGCGAAGGTTTTCGCCAGATCGAAGATCGCGACCTGCTCGTCCGTGCCTGCAAAATTCATTGAACTGCCTCTTTCTTTCGCATGCAAATATATGAACGCGCATTCAATTTTATGCGCAGCGGCTAGAATGACAAGCAAATCCGTACAGAATTATGGACAGATCAAGGTTTTGCTTCGTTTTCAAGATTCTGCTTCATTTCGACCAATATGGTTTGCAGCGACAGCGTATCGGCCAGAAGCCGCTGCGCCTCGTCGCCGGAAATCTCGCCATCTTCGATGGATCGGTAATATTCGGCCATCAGATTGCCAAAGCGGTTTGCCAGCCGCATCACGTCGGAATTTACGCTGTCTGATCTTTCGGTCTGCGGTGCTTTGGCACTCAGCACGTGGTTCGAGGCCTCGGCAAGGCTGGCCGTGACATATGGATAGCTTGCTTGCTGTTCCAAAGAGATGATGTCGGCGACCGACAGGATATGTCCCGCATTGGTCGCAGAGCTGGAGGCATAGCGGCGCAAGGTGGCGGCAGAGCGCCCGGTCAGCGCACAGGCTTTTTCCACCCCGATATCCTTGATCAGAGCTTTCGTGTGCTGTTTGACCTGCGCAAGAGTGGTCTGAGTATGTTTGTCCATTGTTACCATCGTCTTTTGTTATCAAGCGAGCTTAAAGACCATCGGCATTAACATATAGCGGGAATTGCCGGAGATTATTCCCCAAGCGGCGTCCTGTTCCCAAAACCTGCAGAATTGGCAACTGCGCACGCGCTGCACATAACTGTGGCACTTTCCCCATGCAGCCGGGGTTTCGCGGAGTTAGATAGAGCTCAAGGACGGAAGTTTAATGAGTGTCGCGGCGAACATGTTCGAGAGTATGCGCGCCGAGGCAATGAGTAACCCACGTATTTCCGTCACCCAGGTGACCCGCCGCCAATGCCTTCCCTAGGCGGGGCAATGCAGCAGCCATGTCTCATCGTACGTGTCTGTCAAGTAAACCGGTCCGCCCCAACGGACCGGTTTTTTTCGTTGCTTATTCCATCACGGGAATGGAGAACTCGCCGCCTTCCTTGATGCCTGATGGCCAGCGCGAGGTGACGGTTTTCGTGCGGGTGTAGAATTTGAAAGAATCCACCCCATGCTGGTTGAGATCGCCAAACATGGATTTCTTCCAGCCGCCAAAGGTGTGATAGGCCAGCGGGACCGGAATGGGCACATTGACGCCCACCATCCCGATATTGATCCGATTGGCAAAATCGCGTGCTGTGTCGCCATCGCGGGTGAAAATCGCGGTGCCGTTGCCATATTCGTGGTCCATCGCCATGCCGATCGCCTCTTCATAGCTTTGCGCGCGGACGGTCGACAGAACGGGGCCGAAGATTTCGTGTTTGTAGATGTCCATATCGGTCGTGACATTGTCGAACAGATGGGCGCCGACGAAAAACCCGCTTTCATAGCCCTGCAGGTTGAAATTGCGCCCATCGACGACCAGCTTGGCGCCCTGGTCGAGGCCTGTCTGGATCAGACGTTCTATATTGGCCTTGGCGGCGGCAGTCACGACGGGGCCGTAATCGACGTCATTGCCGGAGGTGTAGGGCCCGACCTTCAAGGCCTCGACCCGCGGCACAAGCTTTTCGATCAGGCGGTCCGCGGTCTCATCGCCCACGGGCACGGCCACCGAGATTGCCATGCAGCGCTCACCGGCGGCACCGTAGCCTGCGCCCACCAGCGCATCGGCGGCCTGATCAAGATCGGCGTCAGGCATGATGATCATGTGGTTCTTGGCGCCCCCGAAACACTGCACGCGTTTGCCATTCGCGCAGCCGGTCGCGTAGATATATTCGGCAATCGGCGTGGAGCCAACAAAGCCCACGGATTGGATGACCGGGTGGTGCAGGATCGCGTCCACGGCCTGCTTGTCGCCATTGACCACCTGCAGGATGCCCTTGGGAAGCCCGGCCTCTTCCATCAGCTCGGCCAGCATCAGGGGTACGGACGGGTCACGCTCGGATGGCTTCAGGATGAAAGCATTGCCGCAGACGATTGCGGGCGCAAACATCCACATCGGGATCATGGCCGGGAAATTGAACGGAGTGATACCGGCGGTGACGCCAAGCGCCTGTTTCATCGAATACATGTCGATGCCGGGGCCCGCGCTGTCGGTGAACTCCCCCTTGAGATGATGCGACGCACCGATGCAGAAATCGACGACCTCAAGGCCCCCCTGCACGTCGCCTGCCG
>CAYGUB010000190.1:0-4706 GCA_964352845.1 uncultured Rhodobacterales bacterium
GATCTGACCAGCGGTGATTTCAAGCTGCTCAATGTATTTCTCAACAGGCCCAAACGGGTCTTGTCGCGTGACCAGTTGATGGATCTGACCGGCGGGGTCGAGTGGAGCCCGCTGGATCGCACTATCGACAATCAGGTCGCGCGGCTGCGCAAGAAGATCGAGCGCGATCCCTCAAACCCCAAGCTGATCAAGACGGTGCGCGGAATTGGGTATGTTTTTGCAAGCGATGTGACTGTCTTTCAGCCCTCCACCGCGCCGGCCAGAAGCGCCTGAAGACGTCGCGCCAGCTCGGATTGACGGTAGGGCTTGTGCAAGATGTCAAACTTCACATCATGCGCCAATTCTCTGGTGACGACATCACTTGCATAACCGGAGGTCAGCAGGACCTTGAGCCCGGGAAACTCGGCCGTGATTTTCGCCGCCAGCTCATATCCGTTCAGGCTGCCCGGCATGACCAGATCGGAAAACACCAGATCCACCTCAGCGCCGCGCGCCAATATGTCATAGGCACGATCGCCATTCTCTGCCTCCAGCGTGGCAAAGCCAAGATCGCGAATGCGCTCAATCGACAATTTCCGCACCCGTTCATTGTCTTCGACGATCAAGATGGTCTCGCCCTTGCCGCGCGGCGGGTTGGGGCGCGCAGCCGTTGCGATATTCGTGCCTTCGGCCAGCGTGTCATGTTTTACGGCCGGGAAATACAGACCAAAGCTCGTGCCCAGCCCCAACTCACTGTAGAGCGTCACATGCCCGCCTGACTGGCGCACAAAACCATAGACCATCGCCAGCCCGAGACCCGTGCCGCCAGTCTCCGATTTGGTGGTAAAGAATGGCTCGAAAGCGCGGCGCTGCGCCTCATGGGTCATGCCCGCGCCATTGTCGCTGACCGACAGTCGCACGTAATCGCCCGGCTCCATATCTGTCTCCTGCGCCATATAGGTGTCATCAATCGTGACATTGGCGATGGAGACCAGCAATTCGCCCCCGGCACCCATGGCGTCCCGGGCATTGAGGGCAAGGTTCATCAGTGCCGATTGCAGCTGAACCGGGTCGATCATGACCGGGTCAAGCTCTTCTGCGAAGTCGGTCCTGATCCGATAGGTCGCGCCAATGGTGCGTTTGAGCAGGTCCAGCGTATTGGCACAAAGTGCGCGCAGATCGGCCTGCACAGGTTTGAGGTTGCTGCGTCGCGCGAAGACCATAAGCCGGTTTGTCAGCTCGGCGCCCATTTCGGCAGATGCAAGCGCGTCCTCGATCAGCGGCATCTGACGGTCATCGGCGCCGCGCATCTCCAGCAGTTCCAGATTGCCAATGATCACGGTGAGCAGGTTGTTGAAATCATGCGCGATCCCGCCGGTCATCTTGCCGATCGCGTCAAGGCGCTGAGATCGGGCAAGCGCCTCTTCGGTCGCCTTGCGGTGGGTCAGGTCGTGCAAGATGCCGATGAAGATGCGCTTTCCGTCAACCGCGCTATGGCCCACAGAAAGATGCAGCGGAAAGACCGAGCCATCGCGGCGCAGCCCCTCCACATCGCGGCCAATGCCGATGATCCGCTTTTCGCCCGTTTTTATGTGGTGGGACATGAACCCGTCATGCACTGCGCCCAAAGCCTCGGGCATCAGCATATTGACGCTTTGACGCAGCATATCGTCCAGATCGAACCGGAACATGCGGGCGGCGGCTGCATTTGCGCGCAGGATAATGCCCTGTTGGTCCGACACGATCATCGCATCCACAGCCGCTTCCATGATGGCGTGTAAAATAGCGCTGTCTGTTGCCGTATCGGCCATGACGGAAATCCTCTTTCTCCGATCCTGCCAAATGCTGCGCCGCAGGAGCAAGTCGGAATTGACATGCATCAACTTGTGCCGCCCGTCATCTGGCAGAACCCGGGGGCACCGGATAGCAGGCGCGAGGCCTTCAAGGATCTGTCGGGCCATCACGTTGGCGGGCGGATCGCCGTTTGACCTGCGCCGTGCGGGGCAGTGGAAAGGAAAAGACAATGTTCAGACAAATCATCGCTGGCCTTGACGGTTCGCAGAAAGCCACCGACGCAGCCCGGATCGCGTTTGATCTTGGCAAGCATTACGGTGGCACTGTGACATTGGTTCATGTGCCCCATGCCGAAACCGCCGCCTTCGTTGTTGGTGCGGTGTCCGGCTATCATGCTGCGATCACCAAACCCAGCCGCGAAGAGATCGAGAGGGCCGGGCAGCATGTGCTGGATGAGGCCCTGATCGTCGCAGCCGATATGTTTTTCAAGGATATCAAGACGCATATGCCGCATGGCGATGCCGCGACCGAGATCTTGCGGCATGCCGATGAGATTGGCGCCGATCTGATCATCACCGGGCGTCGCGGCTTGAGCGGTTTGTCCAGTCTGGTCCTTGGCAGCACGACGCAGCGCATCAATCACCTGGCCAAATGCGCCTGCCTGTCGATTGTATGAGACTGGCTTTGCCAACTGATCAGCTACGGCTCACTGACGCATTGCTCCGCCAAAGCCCGTTTCCGGCGCGCTGGCCTGCGCCTGCACTGTCTGGTTGAGGTAAGTGGTCAGGTCAGACAAGGTGATCACCCCCAGCAATTGATGGTCTGAGACGACCATGAACTTGCGCTGGCCGGTTTGCACGATCCTGTCCATAAGGTCGGGCAACGGGGTGTCGGGCGCAACCATGACGGCGTCATGCAGACCGATAAAGACATCTCCGACCCGCGTGCTCGTCCGGTTTTCGCGGTCGATGCCGCTCAGCACAGAGCGGTCGATATGGCCCAGAAGGACCGCGCCCTCCATCACCGGAACGAAGCTGAGATTGCGTTTGAGAATAATCTGATTGATGAATGCGGCCAAGGTCATGTCCGGCGAGGCGGTGACCGGATCGCGCGTCATCAATGCGGCCACTTCCTGCCCATCAAAGACCGATTTTGCCAGTTGGACCCGGAAGGCCGTACGCGCCGCCACGAGCACAAAGCCACCGATCATGATCTGCCACAGCCCTGCGATGATCTGCCCCTGAAACAAGGTGATCACGCCAAGCGCCATGAGCAGATAGGCAAAGAAACTGCCCGACCGAGCCGCCACGCGGGTAGCCCCCAGCACGTCGCCTGACCGGTGCCACAGATAGGCGCGCAACACCCGCCCACCATCCAGCGGGAAGGCAGGCATCATGTTGAACACCGCCAGAACAAGGTTGATCAGCGCCAGATAGGACAGCACAGATGGCACTGCCGGGGCCAGCCCCGTGAAACCCGCGGCAAGTGACAGCCACCAGAACCCCAACGCAAGCGCCAGTGACATGATCGGGCCAGCAACCGCAATCCAGAACTCCGTCAGTCCCGATTTCGGCTCCGCCTCAAGCTCGGCCACGCCACCGAACACAAACAGGGTGATGGATTTGATCGGCACGCCCAGATGGCGGGCAACAACCGAATGCGCCAATTCATGCAGCAAAAGTGACCCAAAAAGCCCCAGCATGGCGATGATCGCCATCACCAGATAGGCTTGCGCTGAAAGCCCGGGCAGGGCGTCCGGGAATACCTGTTGCGACAGGCTCCATGTGACGAGCGCTGCGATGATCAGCCAGCTGGGATCGACCCTGATGTCGAATTTATTGATCGAGAACAGCTTTACGGCATTTGCGAACATGTCGGGACCCATCCTTGCTGTTGATCCTACCAGCCTGTGGATGTGCCGGATTGACATCGCTCAAAGCCGGTCAGCCGGGATGGAATAGCCCCCCGACGCCGTAGGCCAGAAGCGCCGCCATTCCGCCGATCAACAGCGTCTCCGTGCCCGAACGCCACCACGCAGACAGTGACCAGCGGCTCTTGCCCGCGCCGATCAGAAAGAACGTGCAAAGCGTTGCATAGACCGAAAGCGCAAATGGGTCGGCCATCCCAAAGACGAAAGGGATCAGCGGCACGGAACCGGCCAGCAAGAAAGCTGCAAAGGTCGCTACCGCTGCTCGAACAGGATAGGGGTCGTCCCGCGCAAGGCCGTATTCATCGGTGAGCATCAGCTCGATCCATTTCTCCTTGCTCTGGGCAATGGCCTCGGTCGCCTGTTCGAGAACCGCACCCGACAGCCCGCGCAGCGCAAGGATCTGGCGCAACTCCTCCCGCTCGCCTTCGGGTTGGTGCGCGATATGATGTTCCTCGATCCGGATGATGCGCCGACGGTCATCGAGTTCGGCCTTGGTGCCGGAATAGTTGCTTGCGGCCATGGAAAAGCCGTCAGCCAGAATATTGGCCAGCCCAAGGGCAACGATGATGCTGTGGGAAAGCCCTGCGCCTTCAACGCCTGCGACAATGGCAAAGGTCGTCACGGCGCCGTCAATACCGCCATAGATCATGTCTTTCAGCGGGCTGTATTGCTTGCTTTTGGAAAGTCGGTCCGTGACTTCCTGCGGGCTGTGTCCGTGTTCGATGCTCATGCAGGAAAGATAGGGGCGCGGTCGTTTTTGTAATTGAGCAAGATCAAGCCGGTCGCGCGAAATCTCTCTAGCTTGACGTGATGCAGATCCCCGCCACAACGCTCGGTCAGACCCTGCTGGTCTTCGCGGCCTGCGCGGCTTGCGTCTGGATTGCAGGCGCGCGGTTGGCCTATCTGGCGGATACATTGGCGGATCGGTTCAAACTGGCGAAATCGCTGGTCGGTCTGCTGCTGCTATCGCTCGCCACATCCTTGCCCGAGGTCGCCACAACGC
>CAYGUB010000190.1:4716-5906 GCA_964352845.1 uncultured Rhodobacterales bacterium
GCTCACCGCTGCCGTGCAGCAGGCGCGCGATCTGGTGCTCAACAACCTCTTTGGCGGCATCGCGCTGCAAACCGCGATCCTTGCGATGTCCGATTTCTGGGCGCGGGGCCCAATTACCAATTACCCGCGCAAGGCCAACCACGCGCTAGAGGCCACATTGCTGGTCCTGTTGCTGTCCGTGGCGCTGATAGTCACCAGTCTGGGGGAGACATTCGTGGTCGCAGG
Organism: uncultured Rhodobacterales bacterium; assembly: GCA_964352845.1. Classification (GTDB taxonomy): domain Bacteria; phylum Pseudomonadota; class Alphaproteobacteria; order Rhodobacterales; family Rhodobacteraceae; genus Litoreibacter. The sequence goes on from CAYGUB010000190.1 coordinate 4,942, forward strand.
CGTTGGCTTGGGCAGTATTGGCATTGCGGTGATCTATTGTGGCGCGATCTGGCTGCTCAGGCGCTATGATGATAGCAGCGACTGGGTCCCCGTTGATTTGCCCGATCCCGATCCGCTGGCCTTTCCCGCGCCCACAGGCCTTGGCACGACCCGCAGCGCCGCCCTGATCTGGCAGGCGCTCGCGGCCTGTCTTGCCATTCTGGTCTTTGGGCTGTTGCTTGTTGTGTTTGCACAACGGATTGCAGATCAATCGGGGCTCGGCACCGGGTTTATTGGTGTGACATTGCTCGCAGCCGCGACCTCCCTGCCGGAGCTGACCACCAGCATCGCGGCCGTGCGCATCGGAGCCTATACAATGGCGATCTCAAACATCTTTGGCAGCAATCTGATCATGCTGGTGCTGATTTTCCCGGCAGATATCCTGTTTCGTGCCGGGCCGATCCTGCAAGGGACCTCGCGCACCGTCACTTTGGCGATTGGCTTCGGGCTGGCGGTGACAGCGATTTACCTCACCGGATTAATCGTGCGCCGCAAGCCGCGGTTTGGGGAGTTTGGGCTCGATTCCGTTCTGGTGCTGATTACCTTTCTGGGCAGCCTCGCGGCCTATTATTTTTTCCGATAACACCGCTGGCTTGCCCCGGCACCGCCAGGCGGGGTCTGCATTTAGGGGATTCCCAAATCGCCTTTCGTTTGATTCAAGATCAAAAACGGGATGCGATGTTGAGCAGACGGATTTTGACAGACAGTGGACCATCATCGAGCCTTTGGTTCCCGTCCAGATGGCGGACCTTCTCAATCGCAGCTTCGGGCAGATCGGTGGCAAAAATCAGTGTCGCGCCCTGACGGTTGGTCTGGGCGAAGGCAAGATCGATTATCTCATCCAGCGCATCGTTGATGAAGGTTGCGGCGACGATGGAAGCTGCGGCGAGGGCAAGCCCCAATGCGGTCAGGCAACTGCGCAAGGG
>CAYGUB010000191.1:0-1413 GCA_964352845.1 uncultured Rhodobacterales bacterium
ATGACAGCGCCGTGACCGATCTGACCTTTGGCGATCGGGAGATTGATTATGACGACGTGGCGCAATGTGCCGGTGTGATGGAGGAATTCACCACCAGATATGCCCGCACTGACGAGACTCACGATGAGGCGCTTTTCGCCCAAGTCCCTGAAGAACGTCGCCGCACCGCGCGCGGTATCGAAGTCGGCCAGATCTTCTATTTCGGCACCAAATATTCCGACGCTCTGGGTGCGACGGTGCAGGGCCCCGATGGCAAGCCCACCGCCTTGCATATGGGCAGCCACGGCATCGGCGTGAGCCGTCTTCTGGGCGCGATCATCGAGGCGAGCCATGATGACAAGGGTATCATCTGGCCCGAAGGGGTCACGCCGTTTCATTGCGGGATCGTGAACCTCAAGCAGGGCGATGCTGAGGCCGACGCGGCGTGCGAAAACCTCTATGCGGCGCTGAGCGGTCTGGGCCTTGAGCCGCTTTATGATGACCGCGCAGAGCGGGCAGGCGGCAAGTTCGCGACGATGGATCTGATCGGCCTGCCATGGCGGATCACCGTGGGCCCGCGCGGCTTGAAGAACGGCGTGGTCGAGCTGACGTCTCGCCGCTCTGGCGAGAGCGAAGAGATGCCGCCCGAACAGGCTGTCGCGCGCATCGCAGAGATCTACGCCGCCCATAGATGAGCGCGGCACTGGCCTTTGGTGACAGCCTCACCTGGGGCGCGCGGCCCGACAGCCCGGCGCGCCATGCCTATGATGATCGCTGGCCGAATGTGCTGGCGGGTCACCTTTCGGGAACGGAAGTGATCAGCGAAGGTCTGCGCGGGCGGACGACCTGTTTTGATCAGCCAAGCTACCCCGCGCAGATGAATGGCGGCGCGCTGTTGCCAAGCCTGATCGACAGCCATGCGCCACTGGATGCGGTGCTGATCATGCTGGGCTCAAACGATATCTATTTCGGCTTCGGCCCTGTTCGTGCCGCCGAGGGTCTTGCACGGCTCGTCGAGATGATCCGCCATCATCCGTTTCGAATGGGCACTCTGGCGCCACCGGACATTCTGCTGATCGCCCCGCCAGCCATGGTGCCAAGCGATCTGGGCGATGTCAGCCCGCAGATGATCGCAGCCTCCGCCGCCTATCCGAAGCTGATCGCTGATCTGGCCGACGAAGCAGGCTGCGGCTATTTCGATGCGGGCAGCGTGGCCGTGGCCTCGCCGCTTGACGGCATCCATCTCGATGCTGCCAACACGCGCGCCATCGGGCTGGGACTGGCAGACCCCTTGCGCGCATTGCTGGGCGCAAGGGGAGAGGCGGGGCCGTAGCATAAGACGGCCCCGGTTTTGGCTCAGTGCGCGAATTTCCGGATCTCGCCCGATTTCAGCCGGGCGGAATAGGAGGCAAGCTCGACCTTCACCAGCTTCAT
>CAYGUB010000191.1:1423-5871 GCA_964352845.1 uncultured Rhodobacterales bacterium
CCGACTTCAGGCGGCTGAGATAGGAGTTGAGCTCGCGTTTGACGATCGGCATCAGGAAGTAGAGCGCGAAGATGTTGACCACCGCCATGGCAAAGATCGCCGCATCCGAGAAGTCGATGACCGGACCAAGGCTGGCGGCTGCACCGATTACGATGAAGATGCAGAAAATCACCTTGAAGATCAGCTCGGAGACCTTGCCCTCGCCAAAGAGATAGGTCCAGGCCTTCAGCCCGTAATAGCTCCAGGAGATCATCGTGGAGAAGGCAAACAGCACTACGGCTATCGCCAGCACGTAAGGGAACCATGAGATGCCGGAGGCAAAGGCCGCCGATGTCAGCGCGACCCCGCTGGTATCGCCCACGGTTGCAATCGCCGTCCCGGCCTCGTTGAGCAGGTAATTGCCCGTGGCCTCGTCAATAATCAGCTGTTGCGAGATGATGATTACCAGCGCCGTCATGGTGCAGATCACGACCGTGTCGATCAGCGGCTCCAACAGGGACACGAAGCCTTCGGTGATCGGCTCGTTCGGCTTGACCGCCGAGGGGGCGATCGCCGCAGACCCGACGCCCGCCTCGTTCGAGAAGGCCGCCCGCTTGAAGCCCTGGATCAGCGCGCCGACAAAGCCGCCCGCCACGCCAAGCCCGGTAAAGGCGCCCTCGAAGATCTGACCGAACGCCCAACCGATCTTGTCATAATTGACCAGCAGGATGATCAGGGCCGCACCGACATAGAGTATCCCCATGAAGGGCACGACTTTCTCGGTCACATTGGCGATGGATTTGATCCCGCCGACGATCACCATGAACACCACGATGGCAAATATGATCCCGGTGATCCAGCCCGGATAATCGCCCGTAATACCGGCAATCTGGGCATGCGCCTGATTGGCCTGAAACATATTGCCGCCGCCAAGCGCGCCAAGGATGCAGAAGACCGAGAACAGCACGGCGAGGATCTTGCCGCCGGGCAGCCCCAGCTCGTCAAACCCTTTGGAGATATAATACATCGGCCCGCCAGAGACTGTCCCATCGGGATATTCATTGCGGTATTTCACCCCCAGCGTGCATTCGGTGAATTTCGACGCCATCCCCAGAAGACCCGCAAGGATCATCCAGAACGTGGCGCCTGGGCCGCCGATACCCACGGCTACCGCGACGCCTGCAATATTGCCAAGCCCCACAGTGCCCGAAAGTGCTGTGGCAAGCGCCTGGAAATGGCTGACTTCGCCTGCATCATTCGGGTCGGAATAATCGCCTTTGACCAGCCCGATCGCATGGCCGAAATAGCGCAGCTGGACGAGGCCGAAATAGATCGTAAATACGGTCGCGGCGATCACCAGCCACAGCACGATCCAGGGAAAATCCGTCCCGGGCAGGGACATGAAGATGAAGTTGACGAACGGACCGGTAAAGGTCGCAAAGGCCTGGTTGACCTTCTCGTCGAGCGACATGGCCTCTTGGGCAAGGGTCGGGTTCGCCATTGAGGCAAGCAGCGCGGGTAGCGCGAAATGTTTGAATTGCATGATAGACTCTCCTAGCTGACAACCGTGACGGGGACCGAGGCCTCCATCACAAGACTGGCGGTTGAGCTTCCAAATATTCGTTTGCTGAGGCTTTGATCGGTCGAGCGCGCCACAATGATCTGGCTGGCCGCTTCCTGATTTGCCACCGCATTGATCGTGTCGGCCACATCACCGTGCCGGACCAGACCGCGCGCGGTCAGCCCCGCCTCTTTCAATGTGCTCAGCGCGGGATCGACCACGCGGCTCATGGCGGTTGCGATCTCCTCCTCGCGCCGCTTGTGCCTTTGGGCGTTCTCTTCGGCGGTCTGGAAGGAATAGGGCGACCACTCGATCACATAAAGGATGATCAATTCGCAATCGCCGATCTGCCGGGCAAGGGTCTGGCCAAATTCAAGGGCGCGTTCGCCCGAACTGTGCCCGTCGAGCCCGATAACAAGTCTCGAGGTCATCATGTTCTCTCCTGTTAGATCCGCTGCGAAGGCTTTGGAACAGCGGCGCAACCTTATATGTGCTGATGAGCCCCGGGCAGCGGATGGCTTCTTTCTTGGTCACGCTTGCGTGAACTCTACGCTGTTTTGCGCAAGACGGTGACTGACTTCGCAGATCCAGCAGTCAAATTGGCTGAAACGCGGCAATAAATTGCCCAAATCGCCCGCTGGCGCCGCTTTGGCCGGCGCGCTGTGAGGCGCAACCCGGCCCGCGCCGGGGTGGCAGGCTTGACCATGTGTCTGCGAACGCGCATCTGTAGAGCAAAAAGAGCAGGAGCGCATCTTGGCCAAAACCAGCCGCAACACTGCCCCGTTTTCGGGGTTCGAATGGATGATTGCCTGGCGCTATCTGCGTGCCAAACGGGCCGAGGGCGGGGTTTCGGTCATGACATGGATCAGCCTGATCGGGATCATGCTGGCTGTGGCCGCGCTGATCATCACGCTCGCGGTACGCTCGGGCTTTCGCTATGAATTCGTCGACACGATCTTGGGCGCGAATGCGCATGTCACCGTCTATTCAGGCGATGCGGAGGGGGTGGTTGCCGATTATGACGCCGTTGCGGGCAGGATTGCCGCGATAGACGGCGTGATCCGCGCGGCGCCGCTGGTCAAGGGGCAGGTCATGGCCTCGTCGCGCGACCGCAATGCGGGGGTGGAGGTGTTTGGCATCCGGGCCGAAGATCTGTTGCAAGTCCGCCGGGTGGCAAACCCCGAGACACAGCTGGGCACGCTCGCCCGGTTTGAGGAGGGGGTGGCCATAGGCCTTGGTGTCGCAAGAGAGCTTGGCGTCAGTGTCGGCGACCGGATCAAGCTGATCTCGCCCAATGGGGCCAAGACAGCTTTCGGGACAAGCCCGCGCATCTCGGCCTATGAGGTGGTCTATATTTTTCAGGTGGGCCGCTATGATATTGACCGCACGCGGGTCTATATGCCCTTTGCCGAGGCGCAGAGCTATTTCAACCGTGACGGCGTGGCCGATGAGGTCGAGGTGATCGTGCAAGAGCCCGAAGCGCTGGATCAGATCGAGCTGCCATTGATTACGGCCGCAGGGGCCGGCGCGCTTTTATGGACGTGGAAGGACAGCTCTGGCGGGTTTTTGCGTGCGCTGGAGATGGAGGATAATGTGATGTTCCTGATCCTGTCCGTGCTGGTGCTGATCGCGTCGATGAATATCGTCTCGGGGCTGATCATGCTGGTCAAGAATAAAGGCCGCGATATCGGTATCCTGCGCACGATGGGCCTGTCTGAGGGCTCTGTGCTGCGGGTGTTTTTTATCTGCGGGGCCAGTGTGGGCGTGATTGGAACGATTGCGGGGCTGGTTCTGGGCTGTTTGTTTGTGATCTATATTGACCAGATTTTCGATGTGGTGAACTGGATTGCGGGCGGCGGTGTGTGGGACCCGTCCGTGCGCCTGATCTCGCGACTGCCAGCCCGGCTTGAGGCGGGGGATGTGGTCTCGGCGATATCGCTGTCGCTGTTTCTCAGCTTTGTCGTCACGATCTTTCCCGCCCGGCGTGCGGCGCGCATGAACCCGGTCGAGGCGCTGCGCTATGAGTAGGCCCGTGCTGGAACTCAGCGGGATAGAGAAGCGCTACAACACAGGCAAACCCAATGAGGTGGCCGTGCTGCGCGGTGTTGATCTGACGGTGGACCCGGGCGAGCTGGTTGCGATGGTCGCGCCCTCCGGCGCGGGGAAGTCCACCCTGCTGCATATTGCCGGGCTGCTTGATACGGCCGATGCCGGGCAGGTAACGATTGAGGGCGCGGATATGACGGATCAGCGCGACCGGGCGCGCACCACGATGCGGCGCGAACGGGTCGGGTTTGTCTATCAGTTCCACCACCTGCTGCCCGAATTCTCCGCGCTCGAGAATATCGTCTTGCCACAGCTGGCCGCAGGCCGGGCGCGGGCCGATGCGGATTTGCGCGCGATAGAGTTATTGGGCAAGGTTGGCGTGGATCACCGTGCCGCTCACCGCCCCGGCGAGCTGTCAGGTGGCGAGCAGCAGCGCGTCGCCTTTTGCCGGGCGCTTGCCAATGGGCCCGCCTTGTTGCTGGCCGATGAGCCTACGGGCAATCTTGATCCCGCGACCTCCGATCAGGTGTTCGATGCACTGATGACGCTGGCGCGCGAGACGGGGCTCGGGGCGCTGATCGCGACCCATAACCTGGAGCTTGCCGCGCGGATGGACCGGATCGTCCGGCTGGAGGCGGGCAGGGTTACGTGAACCGTGGTTTGGCCACGAGGATTTATTGCCTCCGGCGGGGATATTTCCGGCCAAAAGAAGCTGATTTACGTATCGGATGTGTTTGAGGCGGGCGCATCGCAATGGCTGAACAGCTGTTCGATCGAGCTCGTGATCCAGCCCGGAGCCTCTGTCGGGATCGCTTCGTCGATCGGCGCTGCCATGTCGCCCACAAGCTCGGCTGTTTTGGAG
>CAYGUB010000192.1:0-1199 GCA_964352845.1 uncultured Rhodobacterales bacterium
CGCTCCCTGATCTCTGCGGCCCTGCTGGCCGTTTTCGCAACCACCGCATCGGCGGAGGCTGACGGCCTTTTGCGGACCTGCACGGGCACTGGCACGGATGTCCCCCGCCAAGACCGGATCGCCGCTTGTCATGCCTATCTGGCCGATCACGCGGTTGAGGTTTACGGCCCCGTTGATATCCGCGGTCGCATCATCGCCCGGCTGGCGCTCGGCCGGTTGCACGCGATTGGCGAACAGTTCGATATGGCCGCTACATCGCAGGCTATTCTCACCGCCGCGCTTTGACGCCTTCGGCTGCCCTCGGTGAGCGGTCTTGATAGCTTCGACTTTAGGGCCATCCACCCGCTCCAAAAGCTGATGGTGCCGGAACCGGCGCGCTGCGAATGGATTGCGCGCTAGGGGCACGTCATCGCCCTTGGCCCCTCTGTCAGCTCAAAGCCCCGTCTGTCAGCGCAGACTGGCTGAAAACTTCTTCGTGGCTTCGGGCTTACATCCCGCGTCAGACCGTCAGGGCCTGCGCACCCGACTGAGACATGCCGCTCGGGCTATGTGTGACTCAACTGTCGCGATCGTCGCGCCTTGCTGTGGATAACTTGCGTCTTTGCTCAAATTGACTCAGTTTGAGGGTGATTCGTTTTGGTGTCACGGGGAGCCAATCACAAAAAACCTAATTTTCTGACCGCAAAGTCGAAAAAATTTTGGGCCTATATGGGAAATTACGGCACCGTTGAGAATACCACATATAGTTTCTAATCTGAACCGCAACACAATTTAAGTATAAATCGAAACCGTTTTTACGATTCCATGAGATCCCGGCTTTTCTATATGCCCATATTTTCCCGTAGATTGGGGTTGAGCGGTGGAAAGTACCATGTCATAACAGTCCTGCGATGAGGACGGGCCAACAAAGGGGCGATCAAGAACCCCAAAGGCGACCAAATGGTTTCATACAGGCACCCGTTTTTATCATACGACCTATCGGCCCTGCGCGAGCAGACATCCCCCCAGGTGGCGCGGGCCGAAATATCCCCTAGTGGGACGAGGGCGGCGGATCGGGCAGTGGCAGCAGCTCGATCCGCCGTTTCCATTTCAAGGGCATGTTTGTGGGGCGGATAAGGGACCACGGGACGGTGACAGAGCGGTTCATCGGCGAAAGCACGCATAAGGTGGATGCGAAGGGCAGGGTGTCGATCCCGGCC
>CAYGUB010000192.1:1209-5856 GCA_964352845.1 uncultured Rhodobacterales bacterium
CGGCTTCTGGATCAGGCGCGCGAGGCGTTGACCGGTCTGGGTCTCGATCCCGGCCTCCTTCCGCCGTGTGCTTGAAGCCGAAGATCCCGGCTGGACCGACGGGCTGGCCGCCAACCTTCTGATTTTCTATGGCGACAGCTCGCGTGACTGTCTTGAGGTCTATACGCAATCGGGCGTGAACCGCATGCATGCGATTATTGAAGCCCTGCCCAAGGGCTCGGAGAAGCGGCGCAAGATGGAAAAGCGCTTCTACGGGAAATCCGTCCAGACCACGATTGATGAGACGGGCCGGCTGGTGCTCAACGCCAAGCTGCGCGCGGTGGCCAATCTGCAATCTGAGGCGTTTTTCCTGGGCGTAGGCGAGACGTTTGAGATCTGGAATCCATCGGCTGATCACGGTGGCGATGACGAGGATGATGTCGATTTCTATGCGCTTGTCGCGGAGGCCGATGAGGCTGCGCGCGCAGCAAAGGCGCTCTAGGCGATGGCCGCCGTACTCAAGGATGAACGCCCCCATCTGCCGGTCCTGATCGGCGATATCCTCGCCACGATCTCAGTGGGCGGTACATGGCTGGACGGCACATTCGGGGCCGGTGGCTATACCCGTGCGCTTCTGGATGCGGGCGTCGAGCGTGTCATTGCCGTGGACCGCGACCCGGCGGTCTTTGAGATGGCGGCAGATTGGGCTGCGGATTATGGCGACCGGCTGGTCTTGCAGCGCGGCACATTCTCGCGGCTGGATGATTATGCCAGCGATCTTGACGGCGTGGTGCTGGATCTGGGCGTCTCCTCGATGCAGCTTGACCAGGCCGAGCGCGGGTTTTCGTTTCTGCGCGACGGGCCGCTTGATATGCGGATGAGCCAGGATGGCCCCTCCGCTGCGGATTTGGTCAACACCGCCAGCGAGGCGGAGCTCGCTGATATCCTGTTTCAATATGGCGAGGAGCGCGCCTCACGCCGCATTGCCAGGGCGATCATCGGCGCGCGTCCGATCACGACGACCGCAGCACTTGTCGAGGTCATCAGAGCCGTTCTGCCCCGCGCCAAGCCCGGCCAAAGCCATGTGGCAACCCGCAGTTTTCAGGCGCTTCGGATCGCGGTGAATGACGAATTTGGCGAGCTGATCCAAGGGCTTGAGGCCGCTGAGCGCGCGCTGAGACCGGGCGGAGAGCTTGCCGTTGTCACCTTCCATTCGCTTGAGGATCGGATCGTCAAGAAATTCATCGCCAGCCGGTCCGCGCGCAGCGGCGGGGGCAGCAGACATGCGCCCGCGGGCGATACCCTGCCTGCAACATTCGCGCCTGTGACGCGCCGCGCCATCACCGCTGGCGAGACGGAGCTGGCCCAGAACCCGCGCGCCAGATCTGCCAAGCTGCGCATAGCCCGCAGGCTGGACGGCGCCGCGCGCAGGCCCGACCGCGCCGGGCTCGGCTTGCCGAAACTCGCCATTCAACCCCGAAGGAGCACATCATCATGAGAGGTCTGTTCTACGCCCTGTCCGCGCTTGCTGTCATGGGGCTGGCCTATTGGGCCTATTCGGAAAATTACCGCACCCAGGACGCGCTACGCAAAGCCGGTGCGCTGCAAAAGGAGATCGGCGACGCGCGCCAGACCCTCGCCGTACTGGAGGCGGAATGGGCTTATCTCAACCGCCCCGAGCGGCTGCGCGAACTGGCTGAGCTGAATTTCGATGCGCTCCAGCTTCTGCCGATCACGCCTGAGCAGTTCTCCTCGGTCACGCAGGTGGCCTATCCCGCGCCGGACCCCGTGGTTGAGGATCTGATCGCCTCGGTCAATGTCTCGGCCGAGATCGAGGCCGGGCGCGCCGTGATCGCGCAGGAGGGCGGCCAATGATCCGCACGCCGCTCAGGCCGCTGGCATCCATCCTGCGGGCCCGTCAGCGGGGCGAGAACCCCGACGGGATCGAGCGCGAAAACATCCGCCAGCGCCATGAGGCGATGCGCGACAGCCTGCGCCAGCGCGCCGAGACGCGGCTGCTGGTGTTGGGCGTTTCGTTTCTGATCGGCTTCTCGCTTATCGGGGCGCGGATGACCGTGCTTGCCTCGACCGAGGCCTCCGAGCCGCGCGCCTCGACCCGCGATGCCCAGATCACCGCATTGCGGGCAAATATTACGGATCGCAACGGCGTCGTTCTGGCGACCAATTTGGTGACCCATTCGCTCTACGCGCAGCCGCCCATGATGATCGAGCCCGAGCGCGCAGCGCTGGAGCTTGCCGCGATCTTTCCCGATCTCGATGCCAAAAAGCTGCTGGCTGATTTTACCGGGCCGCGCAAGTTCCTGTGGATCCGTAAGAAAATGAGTCCAGAGCAGTTGCAGGCCGTCCATGATATAGGCGAGCCCGGCCTGATGTTCGGCCCGCGTGAGATGCGGCTCTATCCCAATGGCAGGCTCGCCTCGCATATTCTTGGCGGCGCCAGTTTCGGGCGTGAGGGGGTCCATTCCGCCGAAGTGATCGGCACCGCAGGCGTCGAGGCGCAATTCGACAGCTATCTGCGCGACCCGGCCGAAAATGGCGCGCCGCTGGAGCTGTCGCTGGACAGCACGATCCAGACCGCGACCCGCCGGGTGCTTGATGGCGGTATGAAACTGATGAACGCCAAAGGGGCGACGGCCATCTTGATGGATGCGCACACGGGTGAGGTGCTGACGCTGGTCTCGCTGCCCGATTTCGACCCCAATGCCCGCCCCGCGCCGGAGCGGCTGCAAGACCCGTCCGAGAGCCCGCTGTTCAACCGGGCGGTTCAGGGCGTTTATGAGCTGGGCTCGACCTTCAAGATCTTCGCCGTTGCGCAGGCGCTGGAGCTCAAGCTGGTCAACCCCTCAAGCATGATCGACACGGAAGGTCCGATGACCTGGGGCAAGCATCGCATCCGCGACTACACCAAACATGACGATGAGATGAGCGTGTCGGACGTGATCGTGCATTCCTCCAATATCGGCACCGCGCGGATCGCACTCGATATAGGCGAGCGGCGCCAGAAGGAATTTCTCAGCCGCCTCGGCCTGTTTGATGCCACGCCGCTCGAGATGGTCGAGGCGCGCGGTGCGAAACCCCTGCTGCCACCCAAATGGTCCGAGATCTCGACCATGACCGTCAGCTATGGTCACGGCATGGCGGCAAGCCCTGTTCATCTGGCAGCGGCCTATTCGACCATGGTCAATGGGGGGCATGTGGTGACGCCGACCCTGATAAAGCAACAGGCCATCGCGCAATCCGAGCAGATCATCTCCGCCCAGACCTCTGCGCAGATCCGGCGCATGTTGCGCGGTGTGGTCACCGAAGGCACGGCGGGCTTTGCCGAGGTTGCGGGCTATGATGTGGGCGGCAAGACCGGCACGGCCGACAAACCCAACCCCACCGGTGGTTATTACAAGGACCGGGTCATAGCGACCTTTGCCGCAGCCTTCCCGATGCAGGACCCTAAATATGTGCTGGTCGTGACTCTCGATGAGCCCTCCGACAATTCCGGCGAACGGCCCCGGCGCACCGCCGGCTGGACAGCCGTGCCCGTGGCTGCGGAAATTATCCGCCGGATCGCCCCGCTTTTGGGCTTGCGCCCAGAGTATGGTGCAGGCGATCTAACCCAGGCGGCGCTGGGACGCTGAACCCGCCCATGCGGGTGTGATGTGGGGGATGATATGGCCGATGGGAAAAGACGCAGCCTCAAGGCGCTTGGTCTGACGGCGCGGGGCGGCGGCGAGGCGCAGATCACAGGCTTGAGCGTCGATAGCCGCCTGATCAAGCCGGGCCATCTTTTTGCGGCCCTTCCCGGCAGCAAGATGCATGGGGCGGAATTCATAAAATACGCGCTGCGCATGGATGTGGGCGCCATTCTGACCGACCCGCAGGGCGCGGAGATCGCCGCGGATATTCTCGATGATACACCGCTTGTCGTGGCGCAGGACCCACGCCAGGCGCTGGCCTATGCGGCAGCGCTTTGGTACAGCGCGCAACCGCCCACCATGGTGGCTGTGACCGGCACCAATGGCAAAACCTCCGTGGCCAGTTTTTTGCGCCAGATCTGGATGGAGATGGGGCTGCGCGGCGCAAATCTTGGCACCGCAGGCGTCGAAGGCGCCTATGCCGCCGCGACATCGCACACCACGCCCGAGCCTATCACCCTGCATGCGCTGTTGCGCGATATGGCACGCGAAGGCATCACCCACGCCGCGATGGAGGCCTCTTCACATGGGCTGGAGCAGCGCCGTCTCGACGGGGTGCATCTGGTTGCGGCAGGCTTTACGAATTTCACGCAAGACCATCTCGACTATCACGAAAGTTTCGAGGCCTATTTCAACGCCAAGGCCGGCCTGTTCACGCGGGTTCTGGCCGAAGATGGCGTGGCGGTTGTGAATATGGACGATGCGCGCGGCGCGGATATCTGCGATCTGGCCAAGCGGCGCGGGCACCGTCTGCTCAGGGTCGGGCGCGAGGATGGCTGCGATCTGCAACTCATCGCGCAGCGCTTTGATGCGACAGGCCAGGAGCTGCGATTTGCCCATGAGGGGGAGGTCCATCAGGTCCGGCTGGAGCTGATCGGCGGATTTCAGGCCTCCAACGTGCTTGTCGCCGCGGGGCTGGCGCTGGGCGCGGGCGGGGCGTGGCGCGATATCTTCCCGACGC
>CAYGUB010000193.1:0-3553 GCA_964352845.1 uncultured Rhodobacterales bacterium
CGCTGTCGCCAGATACGCGCCGAGATCGGTAGAATGCACGGCCCCATCGGTCAGCAGGTTTTCCGCCGTCTGGCCGTTGTCACCATTGCCGTAGCGCGCGGTCAGCTCCAGATAGGCATCGTAATAGGCCAACCCGTTGGGGGAATAATAGGCGTCATTGCGGTTGGCCGCGGCAAGGTTGTCTGCATGTACCTCATCCTTGATCTGATCACCGCCACTGATGCTGATCAGATAGTCGGGCGCCCAGCTGGAGAAGAAAACGCTTTGCGTGCCGTTATCGGCGGCCAGATTGGCAAACAGATCGGCGTAGCGCGGGAAGTTGATGGCGCTGTGGCCCGTCGAATTATCCGGGATCTCGCCAAACGTGCCCTGAAACACCGCGATGTCAAAATTGCCATTGGCAAGCTTCTCCCGGGCCTGATCGCCTTGCGTGTCGAGCCAATGTGTCTCCAGTGCCGAGCCGCCGATAAAGCTGTCATCAAGCTCTACCTGATGGCCGCCAGCACGTGCCATGTCGTCGAACATGCCATACGGGCTCAATTCACGGCTGCCCGCGTTGCCGCGATACAGGTACGAGTTGCCTACAAACAGTATTTTCACTGAACATCCCCCCAAAACTTGTCAACGCGCAGCGCACGCAAAATGCCGGTGCTCAGCGTTTCCGATTCGGAACAAAAAACGGCTGGACCCCGATAATTGTCGCAGAATGAAAGCGCTCTGGCTGTTAGTCAAGCAGTCTGATGATCAAGTTTCATGGCCGATAAGCCATATTGATCATGACCTAGCGCGGGTTCAGGACGGTTATGCCGACCGAGGCGGCGCGGGCAAGGGCGGGGTCAAGCGACATCGGGATATATTCGCCCCGCCGCCACAAGACGCCCAGATCATCATAATGGCGCGACAGGGGGTGACCGCTTTGCCCGGTGGAGATCACAAAGACCGAGCTATCGGGATCGGCGAAGTCATAGACCCCCCGAAAGCCTGCCGCATGAACGTTTTGATAGGGCGCAGCCCCGGTCCCCTTAGTCAGCCCGCGCATCAGCGTGTTATCCCCGCCCGAGGTCGATTGCCGGATGTTGACGATCCATGACAGCAGCGGGATATGTCCCATCACCTGATGATCATGCGCCGCCTCATGTGCATCGCCCCAGCGCCAGCTCTCGATATTGGCGCCGTAGCTTTCCTGGAGCTCGATGAGCGCATCATCCAGCGCAAGGCGCGCGATGTCGGTGCAGGTCTCCACAGGCGCAGATTGGCGGATATCGCACCAGGCGCTTGCGCCGTCGAGATCGCGGTAGACACGCTCAATGAAGACCGGCTCGGGGTGGGGAAGCTCCTGGGCCAGCGCGGCGCCCAGATCATCGCGGATCAGCCGGTGTTGCAGGGCGCGCAGCCAGGCGGCGTAGATCAGCGGCTCAGGCAGATGTTCCGACATCTCGCCATTCCAGGCCGCCATCAGCTCCAGCGCGCGCTGGCGCTGACGCTCCGGCGTGCCATCGGGCGCGGCCTCGCCCGTAAACCAAAGATCACCGCCGATCAGCGGCAGCAGCGTGCGGGCGGTGAAGCTGACCGTGTCGAGCTGCGTTTCGATGAAGCTGTCGCGCGTATGCACCTGCCGGTCGAGCATCTGGCCACGCCAGCGCTGCACCCGTTGCGTGTCGCCGTAAGTGAAGCTGACATGATCGGGGAAGGGGCGGTCAACCACCTTGTTATTGGTATTGCCCAGAATACCGCCCTCCGGGTTTTCAAAGAGCGGGTTGGAGCCATACTCCATCACGCCCTGCCACCGGTTCTCTGCCAGCCAGCCGCGCGCGGGCACGCGCCCCTGTGACAGGTGCCCCGGATCGCGTCTGGGGATATGGCCAACGGTTTTCATGGCGACGTTTTGCGCGTCGGCCAGCACCAGATTGACGGCAGGGGCAACATAGCCTTCCATCGCTTCGATGGCTGTCTGGTTACTGTCCGCGCGCATCAGCGCGATACCTGCCTCGATCGAGCGGTCCTCGCCCGTCAGCGCGGTCCAGCCAAGTGCTACGACGTGATCGGGCGGGATGATCGCGCTGAGCGCATCGCGCAAATGCGGCAGCACAGGGCCGTTATCGGACCATTGCAGGGTGATTATTTCGGTGGGCGCGTCGCGTATCTCGATCAATGACTGGCGCGTGCGAAAGGGCTTATGGCCATCCGTGCCCAGATATTCGCGCGGGTTATCGGGATTGAGCTGCTCGAAAAACAGATCCTGATCGTCGACATAGGCGCTGGTGATGCCCCAGCCCAATGCTTCACTGCGCCCCGAAAGTACGACGGGTATGCCCGGGATCGTGGCGCCGATAACGCCGCCGGTCTGAAGCTCGAGCCGGGCAAGATACCACATGGCAGGGGCGCTCAGCGCGTTATGTGGATCATTGGCCAGCAAGGTGCCCCCTGCGGCAGATCTGTTGGGGGCGGCCGCAAACGCGTTCGACGCACCGGCGAAAGCGGGTGCCTTGAGCGGCCAGAACGGATCATGCGGCTCCGCTCGCGCCATCTGGAGAGGCCCTGAAGGGGCGCCCGCATAATTCAGCGCGGCCACGCCGGGGCTGGGGTCATCGGGCAAAAGGTCGGGCAGCCGGTCTTCGGGCAATTGGTAGAAAAGCCGCGTGCGCAGGACCTCCTGGGCCATATGGGAGCTGTCTTGCAAGGCGCGCAGCTTGACCAGCGCGATGGTGTCTGCGGGCTGCCAGGGGGCAATTTCGGGGCGAAACCAGAAGAATTCCGGCGCGCCGCGACCCAGCGCCTGTTCATTTATGGTGCGCAGCCAGGCATTCACACCGGCCGCATAGGCGGCCAGTGCTGCACGGGTCTGCGGCGTCTGAGTGTTGGCGGCGCGTTGTGCATGGCCGTAGATGTCGAGCCTGCGCATCAGGATATCGGTCTGCAGTGTGCGGGTCCCGAGGATCTCTGACAGCCGGCCTTGGGCGGTGCGGCGCATCATCATCATCTGCCACAAGCGGTCCTGCGCATGGGCAAAGCCCAGGCCGTAGAAAACGTCATTATCGGAGGCCCCGAAAATATGGGGCACCCCGGAATTGTTGCGCACGATCTCGACCGGGGCGGTAATGCCTGGCACTTGATATGTCGCGCTGTAATCGGGCAGTGAGCGTGCGGCGAGGTAGTAGAGGATCACCAGCGTCAACAGGGCAAGCCCGGCCAGAGCCAGAAACACCCTAAGTGACCACCGGAAGATCCACCCCATGCCAAACACCGCTATTGACGCTTCAGGCTGGCTGGTTACATCGGTTGGTGACAGTAATCAAACAACAAGCAGGGGTTGGCGATATGGCGAAACTGGCGTTTCTGGGTCTGGGGGTCATGGGCTACCCGATGGCGGGTCATCTGGCAGCGGCGGGACATGAGGTCTGTGTCTATAACAGAACCGCCTCGAAATCCGCCGCCTGGGCGAAGCAGCATGGCGGGCGCACCGCCGCAACCCCGCGTGAGGCAGCGGATGGCTGCGATTTTGTGATGGCCTGCGTGGGCAATGATGATGATCTGCGCTCCGTCTGTCTGGGTG
>CAYGUB010000193.1:3563-3945 GCA_964352845.1 uncultured Rhodobacterales bacterium
GTGAGGAGGGCGCTTTGGCGGGCATGGGCTCGGGGACGATCTTTGTCGATCACACCACCGTTTCTGCCAAGGTCACGCGCGAGCTTTACGCAGCCTCTGGGACAAAGGGCATAGGCTTTGTCGATGCACCGGTCTCGGGCGGTCAGGCGGGGGCGGAGAATGGCCAGCTGGGCATCATGTGTGGCGGCGACGCAGAGATATATGCGCGGGCCGAGCCGGTGATGAAGGTCTATGCAAAAGCCTGCAAGCGGCTGGGCGAAAGCGGTGCGGGGCAGTTGACCAAAATGGTGAACCAGATCGCCATTGCCGGTCTGGTGCAGGGCCTGTCCGAGGCGCTGCATTTTGCCGAAAAAGCGGGGCTCGACGGCAAGGCCGTTGTCGA
>CAYGUB010000193.1:3955-5855 GCA_964352845.1 uncultured Rhodobacterales bacterium
ACGATGATCGACGATCACTTCGATCACGGGTTTGCCGTGGACTGGATGCGCAAGGATCTGGGTATCTGCCTTGCCACGGCAAATGAGAATGGCGCGTCTTTGCCCGTGACAGCGCTGGTCGATCAGTTCTATAAGGACATACAGAAAATGGGGGGAGGACGTTGGGACACGTCTAGTCTTGTTAAAAGACTTAAAGCCATGGGGTAACATTGGCGGCTAAATCGCGGGAAGGCTCGGTGTCATTGGGGATAGGGCGCCGGACATCATTTATTATTGGTTACGCCGCTGTCGCGGCATTGGTTATATTGGCCTTGAGTGCGCTTTTGCGCGCCAGCGACGTGCTGGCCAACAGCCCAAATATCGACGAGGCGCATATCGTATCGCGTCTGGCCTATATCTGGATCGCGAGCGCAACCGTCGCAGCCATTGTCGTTTTCGTCAACCATCTCAAATGGTTTCGCAAGATATCGCGCTGGCTCGTTATCCAGCTGAGCGCCGTGATCGCTCTGACCGCCATTGCGCTGATCTGGGCCAAACAGACCCCGCAACAGCCCGTCCGAATGCTCCATGTGGGCGATCAGCCCTACGCCGTCCCGCGCGTCTTTGATCCGAGACGTGGCGAGCAGGGAGGGCAAAGATTCTTTGACGTATCGCTTTGCCGGATTCCGGTTTCACAAGGCTTTACAGGGATTTATGATGCCAAATGCACCGACCCGAGCGATCCGGTGCAGATGGTTCTGCGCCCCTTGGGCGTGCTGGACAGTGCCGCCCTCGCGATTGATCTGGACCGGCTAAATATCCCACATCTGTCCGACAAGATCCTCGATGTGCCCAACACAACCGATATCGACAAGTTTCTAAGCGACGGGTATCGCGGCTTTTCGTTCCGCAATATCTATCTTCAACACATTGTCATGGATGAAGACGGCACCGTTTTGCTGCATGCGCGCTGCGACAGCAAGACAGATCGGTGCATCGTGACGCGCAATACCGATCTGGGCAGTCTTACGTTCGAAATCCCGGGGGACGGGGCGCTTGCGCTTCAAAACTGGAAAGACTCAGCCGATCTTGTTCTGACGCTGTTCCAGTCCTGGCGCTGCGAGACCAATGACTGCAACAAAAAACTTGCCGAAGCTGCGCTGTCCTATAGCGTTTCGATCTAACATTGGATCGCTTCTTCGCGGCCCCTCCCTTCGGTTGAACGCGAAAAGCGATGTATGAAGTCTCAAGGTAAAGGCGAAACCCTTTACGGGATGATGCGCGAATATTTGTTGCCTTCGATTGTCGCTCCGGCGATGAGACCGGCCTGACCGAAGATCACTGCGATCACCGGACTGAGCGCTGTTGTCGTATCAACCCGCAAATTGCCGCCCTCATTGGAGACCGCATATTGCGCATCGGCGCCGACCGACCAGCCGGGTGAGCGGCGGAAATCGCTCAGAGCTTCCTCGGTCATGAAAAACAAGGCATGGGCAAATTGCTGTGCGCCGATCTGGAAGCCAAATGTCGCGGTTGTCAGTGAATAGTAGTCAACCGTGATATCATTGACCCGCAAGGCCCCGCGCCCGAAGGAGCCGCCGATCCCGAAGCCTGCCTCTGACACCAAAGGCATCATCAGGATGCCCGCCGCCTTGGACGCCAGATCCTGGGTGCCGCCGATATTGGCGTAGAGAAAGCTGAACGCGCTGTCGACGCGCGCATCAATGCGCTGAGCCCCTTGGCTGTTCACGCCATTGCCGCAAGCCGCAAGGCCCGTTATTGCTCCGGCTGAGGCTATGAATTTCCGTCGGGAAAATTTGCCAGAAAAACTGTTCATGAGATCCGCCTGTGATTTTACTGCTTGTTTTATCCGGTCCCTTGTCACCGGACCCTTTGACGCAGGCTACGCCATATCTGCCAG
>CAYGUB010000194.1:0-5848 GCA_964352845.1 uncultured Rhodobacterales bacterium
CCTTGGGCGCGGGCGGGGTCGACCTCCAGAACGAAACGCACCGACATGCCGTCGACATTGAGCGCGCGGACCAGACCGGCCGCCACGATATCGCTGTCGCTGGCCGGGTCGGTGATGGTCTTGAGCGCATCAAGCACGGCCTCGCGGGTCAGGCTCACTCCTGCGGTCCTGTTATTGTTCCGGTGACCACATGTTCCATATCGAGCCCGTCAATGGTCAGCACCATCCTGGCCTCATAGCTTTGCCCCGACGCATTGCCTGCGTTGCGGATCGCGTCCTCAATCGCGGTTTGCGAGGTGACGCCGACCTGCTTGAGGAATTTGCGCATGGACATGTTGAAATCATCGCTCATCGGGTTCTCCGGGGTTGAGTGTGACAGTGCAGCATTGACGGATTTAGGCCAGAGCCGGTAGCCTTGCAAGCAATCCCGAGGGAGGAGCTGTGGACGTGAGGATGCGACAAGCGATCTTTGCAACGCTGATCACGCTGTTGCCGGGTGCTGGTTTGGGCCAGGACAAGGCCTTCACGCTCAGCGCGCCTGCCACGATGGTCGAAAGCGGATTTCTCAAACATGTGCTGCCGCGCTTTTCTTTGAAGACGGGGGTGAAGATCGCGATTGTGCCCTCGGACGGTGAGGCTGTGCTGGGTGCGGATGGCGTGGCGGTGTTTCGCGATGATGCGCAGATCTGGTATCTGTCGGGGGAGGATGCCGATATCGCCCGGTTCCGCGACTGGCTGTTGTCCGATACCGGCAGGCATGCCGTGGAAAGCTTTGGGCCGGGGGCGTATTCCAGTGATCTGGCTGTCGCAAAGGTGGTCGATGCGCCCAGCTTTGATGGCGATATCGCGATTGGCGAGCAGCTGTCGCTGCTGCATTGCGGCCGGTGCCATGTCATCAATGACAGCAACCGGATGAACGGCGTCGGCTCGACCCCCTCCTTTGCCTTGTTGCGGACCTTTTCCGATTGGGATGAACGGTTTTCGGCCTTTTATGCGCTGAAACCGCATGCAGCCTTTACCCAGATCGAGGATGTCACCCCGCCCTTCGATATCTCGCGCCCGTCGCCCATCGTGCCCATGGAGATGACGCTTGACGAGCTTGACGCGATCATCGCCTATGTCTCGGTAATCGCGCCAGCCGATCTTGGCGCGCCGATCCAGTCTCAATAGGGCCGGGGCGCCTAGCAGGTATGGTTGAGCCCCAGCCGTCCGCATGGATCGTTTCGCCGGCGATACAGCTTGCCTTGCGCGGGCGTGGGAACGCCACCGGGTTGGCCGTGACACCTGATCTTGACGTGTTGCGCGACCTGCCGGGATGTGGAAATGACGATCTGCACAGCAACAGGGAAGGCCGGAGATGAAACCGCTTAAAACCTCAAGCGCGCAGATGGTCAAAGATGCGCGCGCCCGTATTGAAGAGATTGAAACATCTGATCTGATCAAGATGGTTGGCGACCCCGATGTGGTGATTGTCGATATTCGCGATATCCGTGAACGCCAGCGCGGTGGATATATCCCGGGAAGTTTCCATGCGCCCCGTGGCATGATCGAGTTTTGGGTTGATCCCGATAGCCCCTATTACAAGGAGGTGTTCGGGCAGGAGGGCAAGAAATACGTCTTTCACTGTGCCTCGGGCTGGCGCTCGGCGATCACGGTGGCGACGCTGCAGGATATGGGGTTTGAGGCCTCACATCTGAAAGAGGGGTTCGCGACCTGGGAAAAGGCAGGCGGCCCTGTCGAGCGGCCTGACCCCTAGCTTTTACGATCTGCCCGGTTTCAGCCGGAACACTGCGCGCGATGGGGAAGCAGTCGAGCGCCTGATCCGGCACGTGGCGCTTTTGCGGGCCTTGCGCGTTGGGGCCTTACCCCATCTCTTTTGAGTACAGCGCGACCTGTCGGGCCAATCTGCCAGACAGGGTCTTGATGAATTTCGTCTTTTCGTGCTGCGGCATGGATTTCAGTTCTCGCGCGATGATGGCGGGATGTTGGTTATGGAGCGGATCGGGCGTTACCTCGTCAACGGGAACGGGGGACGGGCGCGCAGGGTGTTTTGTGACGATCTGGGATTTTGGCGCAGCGGGGGCGGCGACAGGCTTTTGCGGCGTTTTTGGTTCGGTCTCGTTGAGCGCGCGCAGCAGCTCGCTCAGGGCTCCGCTGACATCTGTTTGTGATCCGCTGTCCAGATCGGTGGATTTGCCGATTGCCGTTTGTGACAGCCGCCGGAAAAACGGGTGCGTGGCCGAGCGGGTAAAATCCGCGCCGAGCAGTGAAATCAGCATCCGGGCCTTTTGCGTCTTCTCGTCGTCCGATCCGGTCTCGGGCTGTGTTTTTTCTTGGCGTTGCATCAAAAATAACTCCTTACCAAAGCACTTGCGATCAGGGACCATCCATCGGCGACGGCGAAAAACGCGAGCTTGAAGGGCAGCGACACGATCGCGGGGGGAACCATCATCATCCCCATGGACATCAGCACGGCGGCGACCACGAGATCGATGATGAGAAACGGAAGAAAGATCAAAAACCCGATCTGGAAGGCCCGTGCGATTTCGCTGAGCATGAAAGAGGGGATCAGGATGGACAGGGGCGCGGTGGGGATGTCCTCGATCACCGCATCGGGGCGCAGGCCTGCGAGGGTTGCGAATGTGTCGGGGTCCAGCCGCGCTGCCATGAACAGGCGAAACGGGCCCATGGCCAGAGGGAAGGCCTGCTCGAAATCGAACTCTCCATCGACGAGAGGTTTGATGCCTGCGCTCCAGGAGGCCTGAAAGACCGGGTCCATGACGAAATAGGTCAAAAACAGCGACAGGCTGATGATCAGCATATTGGGCGGCGCCTGCTGGAGGCCGATTGCCTGCCGCAGGATCGACAGGACCGTGACCACGAAGGGAAAGCAGGTGATCATGATCGCAAGCCCCGGCGCAAGGCTCAGGACGGTGATCACCGCTAGCAATTGCAGCGTGCGCCCGGTCAATGTGCCGTCCTCGCCCAGCGACAGGGTCACTTCCTGCGCCATCGCAGGGAAGGCCATAAGGCCCATTGCCAGCGCAGCAATGGCAAGCAAAGGCGCGCGCCATTTCATTTTGTGGCAGCGGCCGTATCACCCACAGAGCTCAGCCGGACCGCCAATTGCCCGCTGGGCGCATCCTGCGATTCCTCCAGAAAGCCACGCCCTATCAACCGCTCCCCGACATAGAGCTCCACCGGGTCATCGACCGCCTTATCGAGGCTGAGCACCGTATCTTCCGTCAGGCCAAGAAGATCGCTGATCAAAGGTCGCGCCGTGCCGACGCATACCCTGACCTCCACCGTGACGGAGCGGAGGACTTCCTCGGAAAGTTCTGATTGTTCAGCCATGTTTCACCTGTTCATTATGTGCCGTCTCATAGAAATCCGAGATGGCCTGTTGGATTTTCGAGACTGTCAGGTCGAGATCGATATGGGTCTGGCCGTTATCGTAGGACAGGATGATCTGGGAGCTGGTCAGTGTCTCTTCGGTCTCGATCTCGACGGGGAATGTGATCTGTCGCGACACCAGTTCGGTGATTTCCGTCTTGCAGGCCTCGGCACAGTAGAGCTTGATCGGCACCTCCACCTTTTCGGCGATCGCGAGCAGTTCATCGACCGAGTTGCGCGCAAGGCTCGCATGGCCGAGTTTCGGCAAGATAATGTCGGCCATCGTCTCAAGAAGGGGGCGCATGGAGTTCATCACATGTTGGCGCGCCTCGAAATAGGTGAAGCTCGCCTCCTGCAAGGCGGTCGCGATGTCAGAGGTCAGCTTTGTACGCTCGGTATCGGCGGTCGAGAGCCCATCTGCATAGCCGGCCTTGTAACCCTCATCATGGGCATCCTGGACGGCTTGCTCCGAGATCGCCGGCGCCGGCGCCGTGTCGGGCGTGGTCGAACTGGCAGAGCCGAAATCCTCAAAGGAGGGAACTTGCTTCACGGTGCGGGCTCCTTCGTGCCTTCGATCCAGTTCTTGAGCACTTCAACAGTTTCTTCCTGCCGCTCTTCAATCAGCGATTTCAGCCGGTCGACCGGGTTCTCGTCAAAGCTGCCGGGGGAGAGTGCCGGGAAATCGCCGCCCATTGCATCATCGGCGCCCATGGTTGGAAAACCACCTCCCATCACCAGCTCTGCGGGGCCCTCGTCGATCTGGCCTGTCAGCGCATCAGGCGCAGGCAGTCCAGCGGGTGCATCTGCTGCATCCGGCGCAGGCAAGGCGGCGGGGGCGGGGCTGGCCGACGCGGCAAGCAAGGGGCGCAGCACGAAGATCCCAAGCCCAAGCACGACGGCGCCGACAATGCCCATCCGCGCGAGTTCGGCGTAATCCATAGGGTGGCCCGTGACCCAGGCGTCGCCCGCCGCACCGCTTTCTGTCGCGTCGATCATCGGCAGATCCATGGAGCGGATCGTCACCCGGTCGCCCCGTGCCTCATCATAGCCAATCGCTGATTTGACGAGCTCTTCGAGCACCTGGATCTCTTCCGGCGTTCGGGGGGTAAATGTTTGCGTGCCGTCTTCGGCTTCTGTGCGGGTGCCATCAACCAGAACAGCAACAGAGATGCGACGAATTGATCCCGGCTCCCGGCGCATTTCACGCGTCGTCTGGGAGACCTCGTAATTCACAATCTCACGCGTATCCGTTTCCTCGTTGGAGGACTGGCCCTGACCGCCCGCGGCATCGCCTTCGGGAAGGTTGCTTGCGACCGTGACATCGCCACCATCCGTGTTGCTCGACCGGGTCGATGTCTCCTGACTGTCAGTGCTGATCGCGACACGCTGATCGGGGTTGTAGCTTTTCTCCGTGATCAGTTCCGCCTCGCTGGTGGTGTCGACATTCACCTCGACGACAGCACGCCCGAACCCGGCCCGCGCGGCGATGAGCCGCTCGACATTCTGCTTCAGGATCTCGGCGCGGGTCTGGCCAAGCATCTGAGGCGATTGATCCTGCGCATGGCCGATGACAAGCCCGCGATCGGCATTGATGATCGCGACATCCTGGGTGTCCATGCCTTGCACGGCAGAGGCGACCAGATGCCGGATCGCTTCTGCGGTCTCAGTGGCGACCGCGCGGCCTGTTGTGCGCAGCGAGACTGACGCGCTTGGCTTGGTGTTGGTCCTGAAAGGTGTCGCCTCGCCTTTTGCGATATGGACGCGGGCGGCCTTGATCTGCGGATTGGCAAGGATAGTGCGGGCAAGCTCTCCCTCCTTGGCACGCAGATAGGCTGCGTCAAACATCTGCGATGTCGTGCCAAAGCCGGTGAGGTTGTCGAGCAGTTCATACCCATCGCCGCCGGTGGCAGGCAGCCCTTGCCCGGCCAGCGTCAGACGCATCTGATCGCGCATGTCCGAGGGCACATAGATCGCATTGCCGCGAATCTGGTAGTCAACGCCGCTCCCATCAAGCGCCGTGATGACCTCGCCCGAATCTTCAGGCGGCAAGTTGCTGTAGAGAAGCGTCATTGTCGGTTGCATTGCGATGCGCGACATGAAGATGACGCCTGTCACAATAGCAATAACGGTCAGGACGCCGACGATCTGGCGTCGTGGTTCCATGTTCATCCATCTGTCGATGACCTGCTGCATTCCGCAAACCCCTATGATCGGCCACTCCTTCTGGAGCAGTTGCGTTCACATAAGGTGATCAGCCTTAACAATCGGTTAGGCGAATGAGGGCTATAGCACAAAAAGAGAACTTTCCGAGGGATTCGAATGAGTGACGAGCAAGAGCCGGAAGAGGTTGAACCCAAAAAGAAAAGTAAGGCCGTTCTGATCAGCGCTGTGCTTGGGTTGGTGCTGGGCGGCGGTGCCTTTTTTGCAATCTATTCGGGCATGATCCTTGGCGGAG
>CAYGUB010000195.1:0-5826 GCA_964352845.1 uncultured Rhodobacterales bacterium
AGAGCGAGCAGCAGGGTCAGAAGGGAAACGAAGGCAACGAGCCGGGCTCTCTTGCAGACCGTGAGCGTGCCCTTCGCGACCAGTTGGCGGAGCAGTCGCGCAATCTGCCGGGTGCCAACACGCCCGAAGGGCAGGCGGCGCGGGAAGCGCTGCGGCGCGCCGATGAGGCGATGGACAGAGCCGAAGATGCGTTGCGCAATGATCAGACAGCCGAAGCGCTCGGCGCGCAATCCGATGCAATGGAAGCGCTGCGCGAGGGCCTTCGCAATCTTGGCGAGGCATTGGCCCAACAGCAGCAGCAACAGCAACCCGGCGGTCAACAGGGTCAGGCCAGCGGCGAGCAACCGCCGCAAAACCGTGACCCTCTGGGCCGCGAGGCTGGCTCGGACGGGATTGTCGGTACTCAGGAAAACATGCTGGGCAGTGAGGCCGCGCGCCGTCGGTCACGGGACCTGCTGGAAGAGCTTCGCAAACGCTCCGGCGAAAAGGAGCGCCCGCAGGTGGAACGGGACTATCTTGAAAGGCTGCTGGATCAATTCTGAGCCCTGTCCGGCTCAAAAGCGTCATGCGAAAAACCTGAATCACATAACGCTGCCTGAAATCAGAGATTTTGGGCGCGTTATGTGATGCGTGATGTTTCAGGTATTTCGTCAGACGCTATAGGGCCGCGCGGTTGGCGAAACAGCCCGGCCTTCACGCGCAGAAATCTGTGGTCTCAGGCCGTTTCAGGTAAATGGCACTTCCCGCCTCAGCTTTCTCCGGTCAGCTGGCCTATCAGATTGTTGATCCTCTCGATCAGGCCGGATGCGTTGATGTCCAGCCAGACCCGTCCGCGATCAACGATCTCTACATAGCGCGCGAGTTGCTCCTGAAAATTGGGGAACCGCTCTGTAAGCTGCGGGGCATAGGCGTAGATCATTAACAGCGCCGCAGCGAGCAACAGGATCAGCCCAAAGCCCAGCCGGAACCCGCGCGCCCGCCGGGCAGGATATGTGTCAACCATCGTCGCCGCATCCGCCTCTTCGCCGGGATCGGGCGGTGAGGCGAGGGAGGAGTTGATTTCTTCTACATCGGGCAGACGGTCGCTCTTGGCATTGGGATCATCGCGGGTCTCGGCAGGTGCTGCGGGTGCATCGTCAAGTTTTTCAAGCGCCCGCAGCTCTTCCTCAGCGATTTCCTTGACATGTTTGGAGACGTCCTCCGCCCCTTCGGACGACGCGCCGGTCGCGCCCATGGCAGAAGGGGCCGCTGCCTCCTCGGCCTTGCGCGCTTCGGTCTCAAACGCCACTTCCTGTTCGATCACCGCCATCGCTTCGGGGTCGATTGCTGAGCGCTTCTGTGCGCCGCGCGCAGCCTGAATGGCCGCAGCCCCAACACCATCGGGAAATTTGCGCTCGACATCGAGGCCGGGCGTCTCGGACACTTTATCGGGATCGGTCTGAAACCACGTCGTCTCGCAGTTGGAGCACTGCACATCACGCCCTTCGGGCGGGATCATGCTGTTATCGACCTCGTATTCCGCATCGCAATTGGGGCAAATCAGCCGCATAGTATCCCTAACCCACCATTGCGTAACGCATGGCTCAACGTATCAACTGCTGTAGGTCATATCCCGAGAACCGCGCTAATCCAAGCCCATTGCTTTTCAATTGATTGCAACTGTGCTTTGCCATGCAATAAGTGTTTTGCAGGTGACACGAAGGGCGGGTTTGCGGTGATCGAGCTGGAACAGGTGGCATATGGGTATGGCGGGCAGGAATTGCTGCGCGACGTGTCGCTCCGCCTGCAGCCCGGTTCGTTCCACTTTCTGACCGGGCCGTCGGGGTCGGGGAAATCCACATTGCTCAAATTGTGCTATATGCAGCTGACCGCCCAGACAGGTGTTGTCGAGATGTTTGGCACCAATCTGCGCGACATGGATCGCGATCAGGTGGCACTGGCGCGCAGGCGGATCGGGATCGTTCATCAGGACTGCCGGTTTCTTGATCACTTCACGGTTGCGGAAAATATCGCCCTGCCATTGCAGATTGCAGGTCAGGGCTCCGAGGAGCACAGGCAGAATCTTGACGAGCTGATGTCTTGGGTGGGGCTTGCCGAGCGGCGCGATGCCAGACCGGTCGAGCTGTCTGGCGGAGAGCGTCAGCGCGCAGCACTGGCCCGCGCGATCATCATGGACCCGGATGTGATTCTGGCCGATGAGCCCACGGGAAATGTCGATTGGGAGATGTCGGAACATCTGCTGGCGCTGTTGGTGGAGCTCAACAAGATGGGCAAGGCGGTTCTGGTCGCGACGCATGACATGCACTTGATCCGGGCCGCTAAGAAGCAGGTTCAGACACGGGTGCTGCGCATCGCAGATCACCATTTGCAAGCTGCGGGGTCGGATTTGTGAGCTGGATGGCCAAAGCCCGTGCCGCGGCCGGCTTGCTGGCTGGCGACAAATCCGCAGATCGCGTCGTGCCGCCCACAGGGCTCGCCGCCTTGCTGACCATCGCGACATCCGGGGCTATGGCGTTTCTGGCGGTTTTCGTCATGGCCTTCTGGTTTGCCACGGACCGGCTTGCCGATCGCTGGTCGCAGGAGCTGTCCCAGACTGCCACGATCCGCGTTGTGGCCGATGATGGAGATGTCGAAGCGCAGACCGAAGCCGTCGAGGCGATCCTGCGCGAGACGGATGGCATCGCCATTTACCGCAGCCTGTCAGACGAAGAACAGCGCCTGTTGCTTGAGCCCTGGTTCGGACCCGACCTGCCGGTCTCTGAGCTGAACCTGCCACGGCTGATCGAGCTTGTGGCCGATGACCCCGGCTATGACGGGGACGCTCTCGCGGCGCGGCTTGCGCGCGAGGTTCCGGGCGCCGTGTTTGACGACCATACGCAATGGCGCGCGCCGCTTATTGCGGCCGCCTCACGGCTGCGCTGGATGGGCATTCTGGCACTTGTGCTGATCGGTGGTGTCATGGCCGCGATGATCACATTGGCGGCGCAGGCCGCGCTGGCTGCCAATGCAGGTGTGATAGAGGTGTTGCGTCTGGTCGGTGCGCAGGACAGCTATATCGCCCGCGCCTTCGTGCGCCGCTTCACCCTGCGCGCGCTGATCGGTGCGGCTTGTGGCACGGCTCTGGGTGTCGTGGCGGCGTTTCTTTTGCCCTCAAACGAGGCCCCGGGCGCGTTTCTGAGCAATCTGGGCTTTGACGGGGCGCAATGGCTCTGGACCCTTCTTCTGCCATTGGTCGCGGCCATCGTGGCCTTTGTCGCGACACGGGCGGCGGCACTGCGCATCGTCAAAGAGGTGAGTTGATATGAGTTACGCGATCCAGTGGATCAGATCCCTGATCTTCGTGGTGCAGATGTATGTGGCGATGCCGCTCTTTGCCATTGCCTATCTGCCATGGATGATCGTCAGCCCGCATGGGGCTGTTGCGGCCTGCAAGGCCTATTCGCGCTATGTGATGTGGACTGCGCGCTGGATGATCGGGCTGGAATGCGAACGGCGCGGCACGCCGCCCACAGATCAGGTTCTGGTCGCGGCGAAGCATCAGTCGTTTCTGGATATCATGATGATCTTCGAGGCTATTCCGCATGGCAAATTCATCATGAAACGGGAACTTCTCTACGCACCGATCCTCGGCCAATATGCCTACCGGCTCGGCTGTGTGCCGGTCAATCGCGGCAAGCGCGGACAGGCCATTGCCAAGATGCTGGCCGATGTCGAGCGGGGGCAGCAACTGCCGGGCCAATTGGTCATCTACTCGCAAGGCACCCGGGTGGCTCCGGGCAAGAAGATGCCCTATAAAATAGGCACCAGCGTGCTTTATGAGCAGTTCGGACAGGATTGCGTGCCCGTCGCCACCAATGCGGGCGTGTTCTGGCCCAAGCGCGGGATTTACCGCAAGCCGGGCACGGCGGTGGTTGAGTTTCTGCCGGTCATCCCCGCCGGACTGGAGCGTGAGACCTTTCTGGCGCGCCTCGAAGAGCAGGTCGAGACCGCGTCAGATCGTCTTTTGGAGGAGGCGGGGTTCATCGCCAAGGAGTAGCCGCAATGGATTACGTCGCCAGTATCGAGCAGCTTGAAGCGCTTTATGGCCAGCCTGCGGAGGCTTCCATCCTTAAGGTCGCCACCCGTATGACGCCCGGCTATCGGGCCTGGATCACGGCATCGCGGTTTTGCGTGCTGAGCACAGTGGGCAGTGAGGGCACGGATGGCTCGCCGCGCGGCGATGACGGGCCGGTGGTCACAGAGCTTGACCCGCAAACCCTCGCCATGCCCGATTGGCGCGGCAATAACCGGATGGACAGCCTGCGCAATATCGTGACCGATGGCCGTGTCTCGCTGATGTTCATGGTGCCGGGCGCGCGCAATGTGGTGCGCGTCAATGGGCACGCGAAGATCACCACGGATGCGGCGCTTATCGCCCGGTTTGAGACCACGGCGGGCCGTCCCCGGTCAGTCATCATCATCTCCATTGCCGAGCTCTATTCGCAATGCGCCCGCGCCGTGATCCGGGCTGACCTGTGGTCAGGTGAGGATCAAAGCGACGGTCTCCCCAGCATGGGAGACATCCTGCGCGAGATGACGGAAGGCCGTTTCGACGGGGCGAAATATGACAAGGACTGGCCCACACGCGCCGCAAAAACGATGTGGTAGGCCAGCCCTCCAGAGATTGTTGGTAAGCCGCGCCGATCTATTGGATCGGTGAGAGCAGCTTCTCATTTGTCACCAGATTGCGCACACCATGGGCTTGCTTTTCGGCAAAGGGGTTTTCGCTGAGCCAGGCGGCAACGGAGCTGGCCGACACCTTGATGACATCTGGGCGAACGCTCCAGGTTACCTGCAACGGTGAGCCCTTTTCATTATAGGCCGGACCCGTGGTCGATCCGTCATAGACCACAGGCGCGCCGGTGTTATTAGGCATATTCACCGCCTGATGGAACCCGTTCACCTCTTCCACCACCATCATCTGCCCAAAATCGGCAGCAGCGTCGTCATTGACCAACACAAACACCTGTGCTTCGACCCGAAGCTGAGGGTTCATAATCTGTTCCGCAAGGCAAGCGCCCAGTGTCGGGCCCGGTGTGATCTTCGCGGTCGTGTGGACGTAGTGCAGTTCGATCGTGTCGCCCGGCTCCAGCTTCGACTTTTCGCTTGATCCGATCTCGTAATCGACTGGCGCAAGCTCGGCCTCTGTCAGCTCGCCATCATAGAGAAACCCGGTGCCGTAGCCCTTGCCATTGCCATTTCCGGCATAGGTCGTGAACTGCCCGCCGCGATGCTCGGCGCCCTCATGGAAATGAATATTGCACAGGTTCATCTGCTGATAGGCGGGCGCATCTTCGAAATCGAGCGTGTTTGTCCCCGCCAGAACAGTGATGTCGCGGGGAGATTGCGGACCGTAGCCCGCATCGCCTGACGATGCGTCCAGCGCGGCGCGTTGCGCTGCAATAACGTCGTCGCCAACTGGGCCGTTTGCCGCCAGAAACTCCTCCACCGGGACGACCTCCTCGGGCGCGGCCTCGGCGGCGGGAGCGTCTTCGGCGTCGGTCGCTGCGGTCTGGGCGGTTTCTTCACCCGATACAGCACCCATGATTTGTTGCTTGAGTCCCTCTGGCAGCGAAACCAACGCGCCGCCACCAACGACGAGACCTGCCAAAAATGTAATAAGTGACTTCATAATTCTTCCCCGACCTCACAATCCAGACTGCGGATTAGCAGCAATATCGGGAAAACTACAGTTTGTTTACGAAATTTCAACTCTTTGCGGTTCTGGGCAACGCGGCGCCGAATTCTGAAGCCGCAGGGCAACTATCTTGTGACGCATCACTGGTC
>CAYGUB010000196.1:0-5823 GCA_964352845.1 uncultured Rhodobacterales bacterium
GGTTGGCGAAGCTCGCCAAGGCACCGTTTCTGAAGGTTGAGGCCACGAAATTTACCGAAGTGGGCTATGTCGGGCGCGATGTAGAGCAGATTATCCGCGATCTGGTCGATGCCTCCATCGTGCTGACCCGTGACACCATGCGTGAAGAAGTGAAATCTAGAGCATTGGAGCGTGCCGAGGAGCGGGTGATCGAAGCGCTGGCGGGAACTGAAGCCCGAGAGCAGACGCGCGAGATGTTTCGCAAGAAACTGCGC
Source organism: uncultured Rhodobacterales bacterium (assembly GCA_964352845.1). Lineage (GTDB taxonomy): Bacteria > Pseudomonadota > Alphaproteobacteria > Rhodobacterales > Rhodobacteraceae > Litoreibacter. The sequence goes on from CAYGUB010000196.1 coordinate 255, forward strand.
GACGGCCTGCTGGACGACAAAGAGATCGAACTGGAGCTGGCAGATAACTCAAACCCTTTTCAGGCGATGGAAATCCCGGGGCAGCCGGGCGGTTCCATGATGAACCTTGGCGATATATTCGGGAAAGCCATGGGCGGCCGAACCGTCAAGCGCAAGATGACCGTGGCGCAAAGCTATGATGTCCTCGTGGCGGATGAGGCGGATAAGCTGCTCGATCAGGAGGTCATCACCAGTGCGGCCATTGAGGCGGTGGAGCAAAACGGAATCGTTTTCCTCGATGAGATCGACAAGGTTTGCGCGCGGGCCGATGCGCGGGGCGCCGATGTCAGCCGGGAAGGCGTGCAGCGCGACCTTCTTCCGCTGATTGAAGGGACAACCGTTTCCACAAAACATGGCGCTGTGAAGACCGACCACGTGCTGTTCATCGCCTCCGGCGCGTTCCACATCGCCAAGCCATCCGATCTTTTGCCAGAGCTACAGGGTCGTCTGCCCATCCGGGTGGAGCTTCGCGCGCTGACCGAAGAGGATTTCGTACGCATCCTGACAGAGACTGACAATGCCCTGACCCGGCAATACTCAGCCCTGATGGCCACTGAGAATGTGACTGTTGAATTTACGCCGGAAGGTATTCAGGCGCTTGCCCGGATCGCGGCGGAAGTGAACCAATCGGTCGAAAATATCGGGGCGCGCAGGCTCTATACCGTGCTGGAACGTGTTTTCGAGGATCTCAGCTTCAACGCGCCGGACAAATCGGGCGATGCCATTTCGGTCGATGCGGGGTTTGTCGAACAGTATCTCGGAGAGCTCAGCCGGTCCGGCGATCTCAGCCGTTATGTGCTCTAGCATAATCCACGAATAGCGCGTGGAAACACTCAGCTTCATACGCGCTAATCTTAGATGGCTCGGCGCAGGGTTCTTGTTGAAATTCGCTTCCTGTTTCGGTCAAACATTCTTCATTTCCATATTTGCGGGGCATATTCAGGCCGCCTTTGATCTTGGTTTCGGCGAATGGGGCCGGATCTATATGTATGGAACACTTGCCTCGGCCGGGGTGATGGTCTGGGCGGGCATCTCTACGGATATCTTCCGCGTACGGGCGCTTGGCTCAATCGTTCTGATAGCGCTTGCGATATCTTGCATTGCGATGGCGGCAGTCTCCAGCGTCTGGGCCTTGGTGGTTATCATCTTTGCGCTGCGATTCTTCGGCCAGGGCATGTCGACGCATATCGCCTCTACCGGCCTGGCCCGATGGTTTGCCGCCACGCGAGGACGGGCGCTGGCTGTTGCATCGCTCGGGTTTTCTGTGGGGGAGGCCTTGCTGCCGATGATCTTTGTTGCGCTGATCAGTTATGTTGGATGGCGGTGGTCCTGGGTCATCTCCGCAGGCGTGGTCCTGGCGCTCTTGCCGATTTTGGCGGTGCTGCTTGTCCGGGAACGCACCCCACAGGCGAGTGCGGCAGAGCAAAGCAGCTTCGGGATGAGAGCGCTGCATTGGACGCGTCCGCAAGTCCTGAGGCATCCGTTGTTCTGGTTCCTGCTTCCCTCGCTTTTGGCGCCATCGGCCTTTGGCACGGCGTTTTTCTTCTGGCAGGTGCATATCGCGCAGACCAAGGGGTGGACACAGCTTGAACTTGTGTCGCTCTTTCCGATCTACACAATGACAGCGATCTGCGCGATGATGATGTCTGGCTGGGCGATTGACCGGTTTGGGACAAAATGGATCATGCCAATTCATACTATTCCGATCGCGCTCGGCTTTCTGTTGTTCTCGCATGCGGATCCGATCTGGCTCGCCGCGATGGGAATTATGCTTTTCGCGACCACATCCGGGATGCAGGCGACCCTGTCGGGCGCGCTCTGGGCTGAATTCTATGGAACGCGCAATATCGGCTCTATCAAGGCGATGGCGACGGCCTTGATGGTACTTGGATCAGCCATTGGCCCCGGTCTGACAGGGTGGATCATCGATCAAGGGTTTTCGTTTCAGGCGCAGATGCCGTGGATATCGGCGTTCTTCGGGATGGCAGCACTTTGTGCCGCGATTGGGATCTGGTCCTGCCGGTCAGAGCTATCGGCGGCGTCGTAGATAGACGTAAAGCGCGCCGTCACCCCCATGTCGTTGATTGGCGGGCGATATCTGCAAGACAAGCGGCCCAAGGGGGAATTGCCGCAGCCAGAGCGGGACTTGATGGCGCAAAACCCCGGTTCGGACCGGAATAGGACCACCGAAGTCCCGCCGCTTTCCTTTGCCCGTGATCACCAGGACAAGGCGTTTTTCTGCGCGGTGGGCATTCTGGATGAAATCTATCAGCCGGGGATGCGCTTCCGACAGGGTCAAGCCGTGCAGATCAATCCGGCTTTCGGGTGAAACCTTCCCGGATCGCATCTTGCGGAACAGCTTAGCATCCATGTCCAGCGATTGCTGGCCGACAGATGAGCCCAGGTCTGGCGCAAGATTTATTCCGGTCAGGCTGTCAGTAGGTTTTCGGGGAATAGGACTGCCCAGCTGGGGTAGCTGTTGGGCTGATGCCGGTTCGGGCGGTTGCGCCGGTTTTAACGATGGGGAGAGCGGCTTAGCCGTCTCCGTCACGCGGGACCACAGTTGCCTTTCTTCCGGGCTTAGATTTCGGACGCGTTTGCGGGACACGGCATCAGTCGCCCGGGACCAGCGCATAGGCCAGCTGAATAGGCAGCAGGACGACCATCCGACCGCTATCCTTGATGGCTCCGGCCTCCAGACCCGCTTCTTCGCCCGTTCCAAAGAACACGTCAGCGCGTTGAGGGCCCTTGATGGCGGAGCCCGTATCCTGTGCGATCATCAGACGATTGAGTTTTGATTTACCCGCCTTCTCTATCCAGACCGGCGCGCCAAGTGTTACAAAGGCCGGATCAACCGCGATGGAGCGGAGTTCGGTAATCGACCGGTTCATCGCACCCAAAGGACCCTTATCCTGCGGGACCTCATTCACTTCGCGGAAAAACACGAAGGAGGGGTTGGTGCGCAAAAGCTCAGCACCTTCTTCCGGATTAGCTCTGACCCAGTTCTGGATCACGCGGGCAGAGACCTCATGCGGCTCAAATATTCCCTGGCGGACAAGTTCCCGACCCACAGATTTATACTTGTGCCCATTCTTGCCGCCGTAACCGACCCTTAGCGTGCCACCATCGCGGAGCTTGATCCGGCCAGATCCTTGGATCTGTAGGAAAAACACATCAACCGGGTCGGAGATATAGGCTATTTCCAGGTTCTGGTCGTCCAGCAGGCCCTTGGTTTCAATCTCTCGACGCGAAAACCACTGCTCACCGGGGGTGAGGTCTTCGGGAACACGGTAGATGGGGTATTTATAGGTGGCGTCCTTGGTAAGCGAGCCGTCGAGTTCCGGTTCAAAATAGCCTGTAAACAACGCCTCTTTCGGGTCACCGAACTGGACAGGATTGAAGAACAGCTCAAAGAAGACGCGCGGCTCGGGGTCAGAGTTTGCATAAGCGCAGAGGTTGGCCCACTCGGGATCGCCGATATCCTGACAGGTTTCGCGAAATACGCTCAGCGCGGCGCTGTGGTCATCATCAGCCCAGCCGTTAAGGTCCTCAAACGACAGCACCGAGACCTTGGCTCCAGCCGAACTCAGAGCCATCGTCAGCCCTAGAACAAAAACAGACGAAAGCGCTGCAAAGCTCATTCTCCGGTGGCGACAAGCTGCCAGTTCGGGTCATCACTGCCTATTTTCCGCGCGAAGGTCCAGACATCGCGCTGGCGCTTGACCTCGTTCGGATTGCCCTCGACGATATCACCGGCAGAGTCGCGCACGACCGATGTAAGCTCCCCGATGAATCGAACGGTTAATTCGGCCTCGTCAGTCCCCGTGTCGTATTCGGCATCAATCAAGGACATCTCACGGACGCCGACAAAAGTCGCCTCGACCAAGAGGCCCTTTTCCTTCCGCTCTTTGATGACGCCCTCAAAGGCCTCGTAGACGTCATCAGAGAGGAATGGTTTGATATCTTCGATCTCGCTGCGCTCAAACGCCATCAGGATCATCTCATAGGCGCCGCGGGCACCAGAAAGAAATTCCGTCACGCTCATATCAGGCTCAACCGCCTTTATGGCGCCGAGCGCTTTTGCTGCATCCGAATCCTCATCGACATGATCTGTGATATCGCGATCCGGACCGCCATCAATCACCTCGAATTTCTGACGGTTCGAAGCCGCGCGGTCTTGCGCCCCGGGGACGGGCAGAGGCGGTTTTTCAAAACCCTCCCGCGTGCCTAGCACGTTTTTCAGGCGCAGAATCAGGAAGACGGCAATGCCGCCAAGCAGGAGAAGTTGGATCATTTCGTTGCTCATCAAGACCTCTGGTAGAACGCGGAATAGAAAAGAGCGGTTCTGATCCCTATGTAGGTGCTGGGTGGGCACAAGTCCACCTGACCCGTTGATCCAGTGAGGGCCCAGCCATGTGGCTATTCGTCTTGTTTGTCGCGATCCCGATGTTGGAAATCGCCCTATTCATACAGGTAGGGGGATTTCTGGGTCTTTGGCCTACACTTGGTATCGTCATACTGACCGCTTTTGTTGGTACGATCTTGGTAAGAAGTCAGGGACTGGCGGCAATTTCGGAAATTCAGACGAAAATATCGGAAGTTCGAGATCCGACCGAGGCTTTGGCGAATGGGGCGATGATTCTTGCGGCAGGGCTTTTGCTTTTGACGCCCGGTTTCTTCACCGACACGGTCGGGATAAGTCTGTTGCTTCCGCCAGTGCGCAAATTTCTCTTCAATCAGGTCAAGTCCCGGATAAAACTGAAGGGCCAGTATGAGGCCGAGTATCGGTTTGATCCCCGAGAAGAAACAATTGACGGCGATTTTGAAGCGATTGACCCCGACACCAAGCCGTCGGGCACATCGAAGTGGACACGGGATTGAGGGTCGATGGGCGACCTGTTACAGAAGTTAAAATTTTGTAGGAGTATTCAGGACAATGGCGACTAAGAAAAACGGTGCCAAGGAAGCAGCAGAGACCAGCCCACCGCGCATGCAGGTGCTGGCCCAGTTCATCAAGGACATGTCATTCGAAAACATCGCCGCGCGCAAGGGTGTCGGTGAAGGGGATTCGACGCCGGATATTCAGGTCCAGGTCAATCTTGATGCAAAGAAGCGCTCCACTGAGAATCAATATGATGTGACGACCAAACTGAACGTCTCCGCGAAGACCAAGGAAGGCGCGAAGCCGATTTTCATGCTGGAGCTGGAGTATACCGGGGTTTTCCTGATCGAGAACGTACCGGACGAGCAACTGCATCCGTTCCTGATGATCGAATGTCCCCGGATGCTTTTCCCGTTCCTGCGCCGTATCGTCAGCGACGTGACGCGCGACGGGGGCTATCCGCCGCTCAATCTTGAGAATATCGACTTCCTCGCGCTGTATCGCAGCGAATTGGCGCGCCGCGCCAAGGCCGAGAAAAGCAAGAAGGCCGATGCCTGACGCGTTTTGCGTTTAATCCAAGGGGTGCCGGGCGGCTTTAAAGCGTCATGCGAAAAACCTGAATCACGTAACACTGCCTGAAATCAAAGA
>CAYGUB010000197.1:0-4801 GCA_964352845.1 uncultured Rhodobacterales bacterium
AATCTCTGATTTCAGGCAGCGTTATGTGATTCAGGTTTTTCGCATGACGCTCTAATCCCGTGCGAAGGCGGCCGGATAGGTCCCCAGCACGGAGATCTCTGAGGTGAAATAATCCAGTTCTTCCATAGCGCGCCTGACCGCCGGGTCATCGGGATGACCCGCGATATCTGCATAGAACTGCGTGGCCGTGAACCCGCCATCCAGCATATAGCTTTCCAGCTTGGTCATGTTCACGCCATTGGTCGCGAACCCGCCCATCGCCTTGTAAAGCGCCGCCGGGATATTGCGGACCCGGAACACAAAGGAGGTGATCATATGCGTATCGCCGCGCCGGGTCATGTCGGGCTCAGGCGCCATGATTACAAAGCGGGTGGTGTTATTGTGCTGATCCTCGATCCCGTCGGCCAGAACGTTGAGCCCATAGGTCTGGCCTGCCAGCCGTGAGGCAAGCGCACCGATATCCCTCGTGCCGGATGCAGCAATATCAGCCGCCGCTCCGGCACTGTCGGCCGCCGCCTCTCCGCGAATGCCGTGTTTGTCCAGAAAGCCGCGGCATTGCGGGATGAGCACAAGATGGGCGCGCACTGTCTTCAGCTCGTCCAGCGTGACCCCCGGATTGGCGAGCAAGGCAATCCGGACCCGTACAAACGCCTCGTCGATGATATGAAGCCCGCTTTGCGGCAGCAGCCGGTGCATATCCGCCACGCGCCCGTAAGTCGTGTTCTCAACGGGCAGCATTGCCAGATCCGCCTGACCGGACCGCACCGCCTCTATGACATCCTCGAAACTGACGCAGGGCAGCGGATCATGGTCCGGGCGCGCCTCGGCGCAGGCCTCATGCGAGTAGGCTCCGAGCTCTCCCTGAAAGGCTATTTTCGGACTCATTGCGATTTTCCACCAAAATGGGCGTTTCGTCGCGCCTTCTATACCTTGCGGAAAGGCAGGGGAAGGTAATAGATACCGCGCAAACGCCAAAGAGGTGCCTACATATGTTTGATACGATGACGATGACGAAACTGCTCGGTGCGCTTTGCGGATCCCTGCTGATTTTCCTGTTGGGGACATGGGCGGCTGAACTGCTCTATCATAGCGGCGGCGGGCATGGTGACGATCACGGAGAGGTCGTGCAGGGCTACAAGATCGAAGTCGCCTCCGCCGAGGATGCGGTAGAGGAAGAGCCGGAGGAAGAGATCGATTTCGCCGCCATGATGGCCAGTGCCGATCCGGCTGCCGGTGAAAAGGTCTGGGCAAAATGCAGAGCCTGCCACAAACTCGACGGCTCGGACGGCACTGGCCCGCATCTCAATGGCGTTGTGGATCGCGCGATCGGTGGCGTCGACGGGTATGGCTACTCGGAAGCGCTGGCAAGCCTCGACGGCCCCTGGGACCATGAAGCACTGAACGGCTTTCTGGAAGACCCCAAAGGCTGGGCCCCCGGCACGAAGATGGGATTTGCCGGTCTGAAAAAGGCTGAGGATCGCGCCAACCTGATTGCCTATCTGGAAGGCACTGAAGGCTGATCAGACGGGCAAGAGAGATATGAGAAGAAAGAAAGCCGCTCTGCTCAGGGCGGCTTTTTTCGAAATATGCGGCCCATTACGTCTCAATCACGTATTCTCAACTTGATTAATGGGGGAAAGACATTTCATCTGCGCTAAGTCTTACTGATATCGAGACACGGACGGAGGACCCCGAGATGAAGCATCGCACCCCCCCACAACCCAAGGTAAAGGCGATCCCACTCAGTCAATCCAATGCGGAATTGCGCAAACCGCTGGCCCTGACGCTTCTCACAAGCCTCATGATCCTCGCCTCCGCCCTGACGCTCCGCGCCGAGGAGATCATAACCTCCTACGGCTACTCGACCTTCGGAGAGCTGAAATACGGCCCCGATTTTGAGCATCTTGACTACGTAAACCCCGACGCACCGAAAGGCGGGGAAATTGCGCAATGGGCGCGCGGGACCTTCGACAGTATGAACCCATTCAGCCGTAAAGGCCGCGCGGGCTCGCTGTCGTCGATGCCCTATGAGCGGCTGATGACCTCCACCGATGACGATCCCTACGGCTACTACTGCATCATCTGCGAAAGCCTCGAATATCCGAAATCCGAAGACTGGGTGATCTTCCACCTGCGCGATGATGTCAAATTCGCCGACGGCTCCGGTATGACGGCCCATGACGTCAAATTTACAGTCGATCTGTTGCTTGAGCAGGCCCTGCCCTCCTTCCGGGAAGCTGTCTCGAAACTTTATGACAGCGTTGAGGTGATTGACGACTACAAGATCAAGTTCACCTTTGCCGAAGGTATCCCACGCAAGGCGCTTATCATTCAGGCTGGGGCGACGATCGTTTTCTCCAAGGCATGGTTTGAGGAAACCGGAGCCCGTCTGGACGAATCCCGCCTTCTGCCCACAATGGGAACCGGTCCCTATGTGGTTGACGAGACGGTTGTAAATCGCCGTATCGTCTATAAGCGCAACCCTGATTACTGGGGCGCTGATCTGCCGATCAACCGGGGTCGGTTCAATTTCGACACGATCCGGATCGAATATTTCTCCGACGAGACAGCAGCACTGGAAGGCTTCAAAAGTGGTGCCTACACGTTCCGGCAAGAGACAAGTTCATTGTCCTGGGCCACGGGTTACGACTTCTCGAAGGTCACCAACGGGCAAGTGATCAAGAAAGAGCTCGAGAACGGCAATCTGCCCGCCGCCAACGGCTTTGTCTTCAACCTGCGCCGCGACAAGTTCAGCGATTTGCGGGTACGTCAGGCTCTGTCTTTGATGTATAATTTCACCTGGACCAATGAGACACTGCAATATGGTCTGTTCAAGCAACGCCATTCCTTTTGGGAAAATACCGATCTTGCGGCGCAAGGCGTGCCAGAAGGTGCGGAACTCGCGCTGCTGGAAAAGCTCGGCGATAAACTTGATCCCTCGATTATCACCGAACCTGTTGTGATGGCGCATGAAAGCTCCGCCCGGCAGCTTGACCGGCGCAATCTGCGCAAGGCCACCGCGCTGCTTCAGGACGCAGGCTGGGCGCCCGATGCAAATGGGATGCTGACGAAAGACGGGCAGAGGTTCGAGCTGGAATTCCTTGGCAATTCCTCGAACTCATCCATCGACCGGATCGTACAACCCTATATCGAGAACCTCAAAAGACTGGGGATCGATGCGAGGTTTGAACGTGTTGACCCGTCGCAATACACCAACCGGGAGCGGGATTTCGATTGGGACATGATCTTTGACGGCTACACCAACGGCCTTTCCGAAGCGCTCGGCATCTCGCAGCGCTACGGCTCGGACGGGGTCGGTGACGTGTTCAACCCGGCGGGTTATTCCTCTGAGGCCGTTGACCTGCTGATCGAGGATATCGTCGATGCAACAACGCTCGATGAGATGAAAACCGGGATCCGCGCTGTGGACCGCGTTCTCAGACACGCACAGTTCATGGTCCCGACCTGGTTCCTCGACAGCTATTGGGTTGCTTACTACGACATGTTCGAGCACCCCGAGAATATGCCCCCCTATGCGCTCGGCCAGCTGGATTTCTGGTGGTACAATGCCGACAAGGCGGAGGCGTTGAAGGCCGCAGGGGCGCTGTAGCACTTTTATGGGCGCTTATATTCTCCGACGGTTGCTGCTTGTGATCCCGACGCTGATCGGGATCATGATCGTCAATTTCACGCTCACGCAATTCGTCCCCGGCGGGCCGGTGGAGCAGATCATTGCCAACCTTGAGGGCGAGGGGGATGTGTTTGAGTCCATCTCCGGATCGGGCGGGGAGCTGGAGCAAAGTCTGGAGCTTGACGATCTGAGCACGGACAGCACCTATGCCGGCGCGCGGGGTCTGTCGCCTGAGTTCATCGCGCAGCTGGAACGCGAATTCGGGCTCGACAAGCCCCCGCTGGAGCGCTTCCTGCGCATGATGGGCAACTATCTGACCTTCAATTTCGGCGAGAGCTTCTTCCAAAACAAAGGTGTGCTGGAGCTGGTGGTCGAAAAACTGCCCGTCTCCATCACGCTGGGGCTGTGGTCCACGTTGATCGCCTATGCCATCTCTATCCCCTTGGGCATCCGCAAAGCGGTGCGCGATGGCTCAAGTTTTGATACATGGACGTCGGGCGTCATCATTGCGGCCTATGCGATCCCCGGCTTTTTGTTTGCAATCCTGCTCTTGGTGCTGTTTGCGGGCGGCTCCTATTTCCAGTGGTTCCCGCTGCGGGGGCTTACATCGGATAACTGGTCAGAGCTGTCAGCAGCCGGAAAGGTCGTCGATTATTTCTGGCATATCGCCCTGCCCGTCACGGCAAGCTCGATCGGTGGCTTTGCAACGCTGACGCTGTTGACCAAGAACAGCTTCCTTGACGAGATCCGCAAGCAATATGTCATCACCGCCAAGGCCAAGGGATTGTCCGAGCGCAAGGTGCTTTACGGCCACGTATTCCGCAACGCGATGCTGATCGTGATTGCGGGATTCCCAAGCGTGTTTCTGGGCGTCTTTGTCGGAAGCTCGCTGATCATCGAGACGATCTTCTCGCTCGACGGGCTGGGGCGGCTGGGGTTTGAGGCAGCAGTGCAGCGGGACTATCCGGTGGTATTCGGCACGCTTTACTTCTTCGGGCTGATAGCCCTTCTCGTCGGCATCCTGTCGGACCTGATGTATGTCTTCGTCGATCCGCGCATTGATTTCGAGAGCCGCGAGACATGAGACTATCGCCGCTCAACCAACGTCGCTGGAACAATTTCCGCCGCAACAAACGCGCCTTCTGGTCGCTTATCATCTTCTCCGTGCTG